>DDRA01000043.1:35199-47405 GCA_002343545.1 Bacteriovoracaceae bacterium UBA2428 | reverse complement strand
CCCGCCCGAATCCCAGGACTACGTGCGCAGCCTGCTTTCGTTCTCGCTCGAAGCCGTCGTCTCGCAAGCGCTCATCGAGCGCGGCGACCGCCCGGGCCGCGTGCTCGCCTACGAATATCTCCAGATGACGCCCGCGATCCGCCACCTCGTCCGCGAGAACAAGCTCCACCAGGTCTACAGCCAGATGCAGATGGGCCAAGAGTCCCACGGCATGTCGACGATGAACCAGATGTTGCTCCAGTACGCCCAGCAAGGCGTCATCTCGTTGACGGAAGCGCTCAACCACAGTCCCGATCCCGAGGAGCTCGGCCGTATGATCGAACGCGCGCAAAACGGCGGACGCCGGGCGGGTTAAGATAGAATACGAACGGGAAGAAGGGAGGCGTCGTGAAGTTCAAATACCAAGGCTTCGATCGCGCCGCCCGCAAGATCTCGGGCGAGCTCGAGGCCGAAAACGAACAAGACGCCGTCCAACGTCTCCGCGCGAGCGCGATTCGCCCCACCCGTATCGTCTCCATCGCGGGTGGCGCGCCCAAAGCCGCTCCGACCGGCGGACGCGAGCTCCGCGTCGTCAAAGGCAAAACCCTCGGCGGCATGATGAACTCGGACAAGCCGAGCCTCACCGAGTTCACGGCCTTCATTCGTCAGCTCGCCACGATGCAGGAAGCCGGCGTCCCCATCGTGCAGGCCCTCAACGTCCTTGGCGAACAGGCGGAAAATCGTGGCTTCGGCGCCGTCGTCAGCAAGGTCGCACGCAAGATCGAGGAAGGCACGAACTTGACCGACGCCCTTCGACGCCACGGCGACATCTTCGACAACATCTTCATCAACCTCATCCAGGCGGGCGAAGTCGCCGGTGCCCTCGACAAAGTCCTCTTGCGCCTTGCCATCTACTACGAGAAAGCGAACTCCCTGCGTCGCAAGATCGTGTCGGCCATGACCTACCCGGTCATGATCATCGTGCTCGTGACGGGCATCTTGATCGGCCTGCTCATGTTCGTCGTCCCGCAGTTCGTCGAACTCTTCGCGTCGAACGGCAAGGCCCTCCCGGCGCCGACCCAGTTCATCATCGACGTCTCGAACTGGATGCGCGAGCATTGGTACCTGGTCTTCGGAAGCGTGGGCGGAGGCGCTTACGGCATCTACTTTGCCTTTACGAACGAAGCGGCCCGACGCCAAATCGACCCTTTTCTCCTGACGATTCCCGTCTTCGGCCCCCTCTTCATGAAGATCGCGATCGCGCGCTTCTCGCGCACGCTCGGCACGATGATCCAATCCGGCGTCCCGATCATCGAGGCGCTCGATATTACGGCCAAGGTCGCGGGCAACTACGCGATCGAAACGGCGATCAACCGCACGCGAGTCTCGATCACCGAGGGTAACTCGATCGCCGGGCCGCTCCAGCGCGCCAAGGTCTTCCCCCAGATGGCCGTCAGCATGATCGCGATCGGAGAGCAGACCGGTTCGCTCGATCAGATGCTCAGCAAGATCGCCGAATTCTACGAGGACGAGATCGACGCCACGGTCTCGGCGCTGACCTCGATCCTGGAACCCCTCATGATCATCTTCGTGGGTCTCGTCGTGGCCGGCATCCTCGTCCCGCTCTACCTCCCCGTCATGAAGATGGGCGAAGTGGCCGGGGGCTAGCGTGACGTCCGTCCGCAACGGTTCCCTTATCGTGGCGATCCGGGCCCTCGCCTATTTCGCCGTGCTCGCCGTGGTCGGGATCGCGGGCCAGTCCATCATCCTCGACGGATCGACCCGTCAACTCTCGGACATCCTACTCGTCGTGGTCGCGCTCGCCGCGGGTCAGGCGCTGCTCGCCTTTTCGCCGAGCGCCTGGGGCTTGGTCGGACTGGCACTGAGCGACCTCGTCGTGACGACGGACCTCGTGCGCGCTTCGGGCTCGAGCGCCTCCCCCTTTCTCGTCCTTTACCCCGTCATCGCGCTCGGCGCGACGACGGTCTTCCCGCTGCCCGTGGCCGCGCCCCTCGTCGGCGCGGCGCTGGGCGCGATGGCCTTCGGCGTGGGCTTCTCGCTTTCCATCGTCGGCAACGGACTCGGCATCCTCGCGACGGGCGTGCTCGGGGCCTACCTGGCCAAGACCCTCGCCCGACGCGACGAGGACCTCCGCGTTTCGGAAGGCGCGCGTCGCCGACTGGAAAATCTGCAGAAAGCCATCCTCGCGAATATCCCCAGCGGCCTCATGTCGGTCGATTCCGAGGGACGCATCATCCAGGTGAACGGCGTCGGCGCCAAGATCCTCGGCCGCCGCGAGTCCGATCTCCTGCATCGCTCGCTGGGCGAAGTCATTCCCGCGATCGACGAGCAGGTTACCCGTCTCAATACCCTCCTCCCCGTGGCCGGCGGGCTCGATCCGAGTCTGACGCGCGGGGACCGGCTCACGGTCCGTTACCAGGGCCCCGACGGACAGCGCCTTCAGCTGGGCTATTCCATCGCGCGTCTCACCGAGCCCGACGGGAACGCCGTCCTCGGCTCGCTCGTCGTGTTCCAAGATCTCACCGAGATCATCCGCATGGAGGAATCCCTGCGCACTTCCGAGAAGCTCGCCGCGGTCGGTAAGCTCGCCGCGGGCATCGCCCACGAGATCCGTAACCCCCTCGCGGGGATCAGCGGCAGCGCGCAACTGCTCGCGGGCCTGAGCGGACTGGGCGAAGAAGATCAGCGCCTCCTCCAGATCATCCAGCGCGAATCCACGCGCCTCGACGGCCTCATCACGGAGTTCTTCGACTTCGTGAAGCCGCCCCAGCTCAAGCCCGAATCCGTCGACCTCGTCGAACTCGCCCGTCAGCTCGAGGAAAGCCTCAAGGTCAATCCCAAGTGGAAAGCCCTCGGTACCGAACTCCGCCTCGTGACACCGACCGACGGCGCGACGCCACGCGCGATGGGCGATCGCAATAAACTGACCCAGGTCCTGCTGAATTTGACGCTGAACTCCGGGCAGGCCGGGGCGAAACGGGTCGAACTGCGCGTCGATCGCGACGCGTCGATCGTCGTGCTCGACGACGGTTGCGGGCTCTCCGCCGAAGCGCAGAAGCGTCTCTTCGAGCCCTTCTTCACGACCAAAGACACGGGCACGGGACTCGGTCTCGCCGTCGTGTACAAACTCATCGAATCGATGGCGGGCTCGATCGAAGTTCGCTCGCCCGTTCCCGAGTTCGCGAGTCGTGGCGGCACCGAAGTCCGCCTTCGACTGAGTCCCGCCGACGGCCCAGGAAATTGACGCTCCCCCGGGCCGAAGTCCGCCGCGAAGGCGTTTAGAATCAGAGGGATGAGTTCCAACTCCAAGCCCCGCATTCTTGTCGTCGACGATGAGCCGAGTATCCGCGAGTTCCTCCAGATCATGCTCAAACGCGAGAAGATGGTCGTCGAAACGGCGTCCAACGGCCGCGAGGCGCTCGAGAAACTCGCGCACGAAGCCTTCGACCTCATCATCTCGGACATCCAGATGCCCGAGGTCTCGGGGCTCGAGCTCCTCGCCAAGGTCCGCGAACAAGATCCGAACGCCCTCGTGCTCATGATCACGGCCTTCGGATCGACCGAGTCCGCGGTCGAGGCCATGAAGCTCGGCGCCTACGACTACCTTACGAAGCCCTTCAAGATCGACGACGTCAAAGTTCGCATCGCGAAGGCCCTCGAGAACCGCGTCCTCGTCCAGGAAAACCGTCGCATGCGGCGCGAGCTCGGCGAACGCTACAGCTTCTCGAACATCATCGGCGCCTCGGAGCCCATGCAGAAGGTCTTCGACCTCATCCGTCGCGTCGCCCCCACGACCTCGAACGTCCTCATCACGGGCGAAAGCGGCACCGGCAAGGAGCTCGTCGCCAAGGCCATCCATTACAACAGCCCCCTCAAGGACAACGCCTTCGTCAGCGTGAACTGCGGCGCGATCCCCGAGAATCTCATCGAGTCCGAGATGTTCGGCCACGTGAAGGGAGCCTTCACGGGTGCGCTCTTCGACAAGAAGGGCTTCTTCGAGACGGCCAACGGCGGCAGCCTCTTCATGGACGAAGTCGGCGAGATGCCCGCGCCCATGCAGGCCACGCTCCTGCGCGCCCTGGCCGACGGCAGCTTCCATCCCGTCGGCGGCAGCGACGCCGTCCAGAGCCAGGTTCGCATCATCGCCGCGACGAACCGCGACCTCGAGCAAGAGATCCAGGCGAAGAACTTTCGCGAGGACCTCTATTTCCGCTTTAACGTCATCAGCATCCGGGTTCCCGCCCTGCGCGAGCGCAAGGAAGATATCCCCATGCTCGTCGACTACTTCGTCGAAAAGTTCGCGACCCAGTTCGGCAAGTCCCTCAAGACCGTCTCGGCTTCGACGATCGACCTGCTCACGGCCTACGCCTGGCCGGGTAACGTGCGCGAGCTCGAGAACGTCATGGAGCGCATGATCGCGCTCGAAGGCGGCGAAGGTCTCCTGCCCGAAGGCCTGCCCGAGCACATCCGCGAGCCGCTCAAACCGCGCTTCGAGACGCTCGGCAAGGAGCTCGTGTGGAACGCCGCGGGCGTGCGCCTCGACGACGTCCTCGGCAACGTCGAGCGCGAGTTCCTGCTCAAGGCGCTCGAACAAACCAAGAACGTGCGGCGCGACGCCGCGCGACTGCTCAACATCACGATGCGCTCGCTCCGCTACCGCCTCGAGAAGTTCGGCCTCGACGGCGGCGGCGCCGACGACGACGCCTAAGTCCCATGAAGCGGGGGCTCGTCATCGGTGGCACGCTGGGCCTTTGGGCCTCGCTCGTGGCCGGCCGCTTCCACTTGGAAAGCGGCGCCCGCGAAGTCTCCGGCGGGCGGCAGACGCTCTCGATCGGCCGCGACTACGACCCCCGCGGCAAGGCGGCCGTCGTCGAGCTCGCCGCGCGACGCGAATCCGACTCCTTCCGCGAACGCCTGCGCGAACGTGGTCGCCAGGGCTTCACATGGCCCGGCCTGCGGGCCTTCCAAGTTTCCTGGGGATGGCTCGAAGCCGTCCAAAGCGTGCACACACCGTCCGCCTACGACGGCGATTTTTCGTGGCTCTTCGGCAAGCTCGACTTCGTGCTGCGAAACGGAACGATCCGCACGACGGAATCCGTCGCGCGACTCTCGCCCTTCTTCTTCGTGATCGGCAAAGACCCCGCCGGCGCGACCTACCTCATGAACGATCTTGTGGATCGTCTTCCGAGCCCCCGCGTTTGGTTCTGGTCGGGCTTTCACGCTTACGAGAACCTTGGTCAAGCCCCGCTCGCGGCCGACTTCTACGGCCGCGCGGCCGACTCGCCCGAGGTGCCCTTCACCGCGGCGTTGCTCGCCCGCAGCCTGCGTCGCGACACAAAAAAACTCACGCTCGAAGAGAAGCGGAATCTCCTCGAGCGTGAGTCGAACGAAAGCCGTCGCTAGTCGAGCGCGAGCTTAAGGCGTCGGGGTCGGACTCGGAGTTGCTCCGGGAGCCGAGTTTACGAGCTCGCGGTTCTCGTTAATCCGCCAGGTGTCGTTCGTCGCGTTACCGATCTTACCGACGGCAGCCGCGATGAATCCCGCACTGCCGTTCACAACCGCGGTCGAAGGCGGAGCAAGGGTCGGCGTGACCGATCCGAGTTTCTCCGAGAAGTAGTTCACGTTTGCTGAACCGGTGAATCCTACGGCGTAGTAACGGGTCACGCCGTCACCAATCTCATAGGTTCCGGCGGTCGCGCCCGGGCGGATACCATCCGGGATATGACCGATTACCGGGAGACTCGCGTGATAGGAGCTGAACTCCGTGAAGTAGGCCTTTTCGGTGGTGTAAAGCGCCGAAAGTTCCGTCTTGGCGGCCGTTTGTTTGGCCTTCGCCTGGAAGCTCGTGAGATTCGGAGCCGCGATCGTCACCAAGATCCCGATGATCGCGACGACCACCATAAGCTCGATGAGCGAGAAGCCCGATTTTGTGTTCAGTTTCATACGTTCAATCCCCCTTAATCAATGTGACTCCCGTTCAGTACACTCCTAGGGGATGCAATCTGTAAGCCAAATCGTTGACCTAAGGGACAAAGCGTTTCGCCTTCCTCTCCGCGGACTTGGGCCGAGGGAACTTTGACGCTTTTTTCTCGCTTCTGAGAAAGCGCGTTTCGCGCCCCCGACGCGACGCCGTTTCGCCGCCATGACCACGGTCTCGACGGTCCGCGGGGCGGTTCCCCAAACGGTGGATCTGCCTTTACACTGTCTTCATGATCCTCGAGGCGAAAGGACTGCAAAAGCGCTACCTCGCGCCCGTGCTCGTCGACGTCTCGTTCGGCGTGCGCCCCGGCGAATCCGTCGCGCTCGTCGGCGCGAACGGCGCGGGCAAGTCGACGCTCATCAAGATCCTCCTCGGCCTCGCGCGCGCCGACGCCGGCGAAGTTCGTCTTTTCGAAAGCGCGCCGAGCGACGAGATCCTGCGCGAGAAGGTCGGCTACCTTCCCGAGCTCCCGGGCTTCTGGGGCGAGCTCAGCGCCGTCGACTTCCTCGACTTCATGGGCCGCCTGCGCGGCATTCCCGCGCGCACGCGCGCCGAGCGAAGCGCCAAGCTCCTCGATGCGCTCGGCCTCAAGGAACGGGGAGCGCGCCCGATGGCCGGCTATTCTAAGGGTATGCTCCAACGGACCGGCATCGCGCAGGCCCTGCTGCACGACCCCAAGCTGCTCGTCCTCGACGAACCCATGAGCGGCCTCGACCCACGCGCGCAGGAAAAGCTCCGGCAGATCCTGCTCAAACTCCGCGAACGCGGCGTCAGCCTGCTCATCTCTTCGCACGCGCTCGACGACATCCGCAGCCTGACCGATCGGACGCTCGTCCTCGAGAAGGGCCGCCTCCTGCACGACGGCCCCACGAAGGAAGTGCTCGACGTCCTCGTCGAGAAATACCGCAGCTCGGAGCCGTGGGACGAAGATCCCATGGGCGCGGGGACGGGGGTCGAATGGTAAGCGCGCGACGGCTCGGCGCCATCGTGAAGCTCCGGCTTCGCTTGCTGTTCCGGCAAAAACTCGGCCTCGGCATCTTCGGCGCCCTCGCGGGCGCGGCCTTGGCGGGACGCATCGCGGCCGGCCTCAGCTGGACTTGGCCCGCCAAAGTCCATTGGGACTTTTTCCTCGGGATCAATTTCTCGATCACCTCGATCCTCGCCCTTTACCTGGGCTCGCAGCTCTACCACGAGGAGCGCGGGCGACGGACCCTTCACCTCACGCTCGCGGCCGGGGTTTCGCGCACGGAATGGCTCGTCGGCCACCTCTTCGCGACCTGGCTTCTCTTCGTGGGCGCCCAAGCCTTCGGCACGATCGTGGCCTTTTTCTCCGCAACGGGAATGGAATCCGTCGACCCGGCCCCCATCCTGCTCGCGCAGGCGGCCCTTGCCCTCGAGTACTTGATCCTCATTTCGGGCGCCCTCTTCGCTTCGCTTTGGGTGCGGCCGCTGCTCGCCTTCCTGGCGACGGGCGCCCTCACGGTTTTCCTCCACGGCGTCGATTCGATCGAGCGTATCCTCTCGAACGAGCAGTACGGCCGCTTCGTGGACGCGGCCGGGCCCGGCGCCGCGCTTTGGATATCGCGCGCCTTGCCGCCCCTGCATTGGTTCGACCTGCGCGACTTCGTGGCTTACCGTTTGCCCGAGGACCCTTGGCTTCTCGCGAAGCTCGCGGCCCTCGCCCTCGTTTGGTCGACGCTCCTGACGAGCGCGGCCGCCGCCCGTTTCGAAAGGATGGACCTCTAGATGTTCGTTTGGGATCCCGCGCTGCTCGCCGTCATCTTGCTGCTGGGGGCCGTCTTCGGATCCGCCGCCACGGTCTTCTGCTACCGCATCCCGCGCGAGATCCCGCTCGGACTCTTCTCGAACGTGCGAAGCCGCTGCCCGTCCTGCGAGACCGTGATCCCCTGGCACCGGAACGTCCCGCTCCTTTCTTACCTCGTCCTGCGCGGGCGCTGCGGCAGCTGCCAGGCCCCCATCCCGCTGCGCTACTTCCTCATCGAGCTGCTGACGACGCTGCTCTTCGGGGCGACCTACCTCGTCTACGCGAACTCGACGCAACCCCTCGTCGAGACTTGGGCGTGGTGGGCGGAGCTGGTCAAATTGCTCTACTTCGCCTTCTCGATCGTCTGCATCGTGTTCATCGACATCGAATTCCGTATCATTCCAGACCGCTTCTCGCTCGGGAACTGGATCGTCGCGCTCGTGGCGAGCTTCGTCTGGTCGGAGCCGCCGATCTGGGATTCCCTGCTCGGTTGCCTCTTCGGTTTCGGCGTCTTCTTCCTGCTCGCTTGGGGCTTCGAGCGCCTCAAAGGCAAAGAGGGTCTCGGCTTCGGCGACGTCAAGATGATGGGGTGGCTCGGCGCTTGGGTCGGTTTCTGGGCCGTGCCGTTCACGATTCTCTCGGCTTCGATCACGGGCCTGCTCGCGGGCGTCGTCGCCATGCGTACGAGCCGCGACGGGCTTTCGACCGCCATTCCCTTCGGCCCTTTCCTCGCCATCGGAGCCTACGCTTCCTGGGCGCTCAAAACCCTGGGCCTCTTCTAGCGCCGAAGCTTTGACGCTTTCGCGGCCGGGGGACGAAGGTCCCCCCCCCGAGACGTCTTTCGTTTGACGCCGCCTCTGTTACACTTAAATGGTGAAATTGCTCGGGAATTTGTTGGGCGGGCGCAATCTGCTCGGCATCGACGTCGGCGCTAGCGCGATCAAAGTGCTGCAAGGCTCCGCCTCGGGCAAATCTTTCCTCGTCGAAAAGTGCATCATCGTTCCGCTTCCGTACAAGGCCATCGACGAACGCGGAATCTCGAATCCCCAGGCCGTCGCGAACGCGCTCTCGACCGCTTTCCAAGCCATCGGCGCCTCGAAGGTCGAAGTCGCCACGTCCTTGCACGGGCAGGGCGTGCTCACCAAACGCATCGCGCTCTCCAAGCAGTTACCCAAGAAAGAGATCCCCAATCAAGTCCGTTGGGAAGCCGAGCAATACTTTCCGGTCGACGTCACGTCGATCCTCGTCGACCACGTCATGCTGGGCGACAAAGCGCAGATTCCCGGTGAGCCGCCCGGCACTTACGGCTGGGACGTGTTGCTCGTGGGAGTCCGGCACGACGATGCCAAGGTTCTCCGTGATCTCATCGAGGCCAACATCGGTCCCGTGAAAGTCATGGACCTCGAGTCCTTCGCGAGCGGCGATTTCCTGGAGCGTTTCGCCCAACCCGATCCCAACGAAGCCGTCGCGTTCGTCGACATCGGCGCCTCGGGAACGCGCGTGCACGTGCGTCACCAGAAGCGCGTCACCTTCCTGCGCGAGTTCTACATCGGCGGACAGTCCTTCACCGACGCGATCGCGCAGACGCTCGGCCTCGCGCCGGACGACGCCGAGGCGCTCAAGATCGGATCGAACAGCGGCCTACCGGCCGAAGCGCTCGCCGCGATCGGCGAAGTGCTGTCTTCGTGGAAGGCCGAACTGCAGCAGTGCGAGGACGTCTTCGTCACGCAGGAAGCGGATACTTTCGTTTCCCGTTGGCTGCTCTTCGGCGGCGGCACGAACACGCCGGGACTCTCCGAAGCCCTGAACGACGAACGCTTCGCGGGGAAGATCGCGCTCTTGCCCATGGACAACTACTTCACGGCGAAGTCCTCGTCGGTCGACGCCGCGGTCCTCGCCTCGTGGGCGAATCGTCTCGCCACCGCGGCCGGACTCTGCATGCGAGGGAAAGGTTGAACGATGGCCGGGATCAATCTCGTCGATCAACTCAATAAACCGCGCGGGCGGCACGGAACCGAGGCGGAGGGCTACGAGTCCGCCTCCGAAGGCGGAGGACTCTTCGCGCGGCTCCGCGCGAGCGCGGGCGCGGGATCTTCCGAGGGCTTCTCTTCGGAAGATAGCGCCTACCTTCTGCGCTTCCTGCTGGGGATCGGATTGATCTTCGGTGGCCGTTACCTCGTGGAAAACTACACCCACCGCATCCAGGCCGAGCTGCAGGCGCAGGTCAACGAACACCAGCAACAGATCGCGGCCGAGGCCAACAAGCTTCGCGGCCTCCAGGGCATCCGCGCCGAGCTCGACGATTACGAGCGGCAGATGGGCGAACTGCGCCGCAAGCTCGAACTCATCCAAAGCGTCGGCCGTAACCGGAACCTCGTCGTGCGCGCCATCGACTACGCGATCACCGAGATGCCCGAGTCCCTCTGGCTCAAGAGCGTCGAGATCGCCGTGGGTACCGAAGGACGCATCGACCTGAACGGCTACGCCCTCACCCACCAGATCATCAGCGAGTACGCGCGGCGTCTCGAGGGCGGCGTCTTCTTTCCCTCTTGGAACCTGGTCGAGACGATCTCCGAGGAAACGGCCTCGCGCCCGACCCTCGGCGGCACGATCACGTCGGGCGCGGGGACCACGCCCTCGTCGCAGATGATCGGCGCCAAGCGTTTCTCGCTGAACGCGAAGGTGTTGCCGCTATGATTCGCTCCATCCTCCGCATTCCTTTCGTCCTCTTCGTGCTCGTCGCGGGCGCGCTCGCCTACCGCGACTACCAGACGTGGCAAACCGAGATCGAGGAACCCCTCAAGGTCGAGATTCAGGCCCGCGAACAGGAATCCATCGCGAAGCGTGCCGAAGTCCAACGCGCGCAGAACTTCGAGCAGGAGAAGGCCGCCAAACTCCAGGAGCTCGAGAAGCTCGCGGCCCAACTCGAGGCGACGCGCACCGAAATGCCGCGGAACTCGAGCGTTCCCGACCTGCTCAAGCTGTTGGCCGACATGAGCGACCGCACGGGACTCGAGTTTTCGTCCTTCAAGCCAGGCACGCCCGAGCAGAAAGAATTCCTCGTCATGACTCCGATCGACGTCGTGTTGAAGGGAACCTACGTCCAGATCATGACCTTCCTCGACGCCTCGGCGAACCTGACCCGCGTCGTGGCGGCCCAACGTCTCAAGATCGATTTGCCCGGTCCGCTCCGCACGACCGCCAACGTCTTGACGGCCACGGCCAAGCTCGTGACCTATCACCTCGACCAGGGCTTCACGGGCGGCGCGCCCAACGCCGCGCCGAATCCCGGCGAGCCCAAGGCGGCCGGCCGGTGAGATTTTCGACGTCGCTCCGCTTTGCCGCCTTGGCGTTGCTGGGCATCGGCCTCGTTTCGACGACGCGGCCGGCCGGCGCCAACAACGGCTCGGCCTACAGCTTCAATCCGCTCGCCGTGAAGCGCGATCCCTTCCTGCCACCCGAAGCCGGCGGCGCCAAGACGGTCCGCGAGCTGAACCGCTACGAGATCTCGGAGATGCAACTCGTCGCGGTCATGACCGGCCTCGGCGCGCCGCAAGCCATGATCGTCCTCCCGAACGGATCGACGCATATCGTCCAAACCGGGGATTCCATCGGACCTCGCGACGGGAAAGTCAGTCGCATCGCGAGCTCCGAGATCGCGATCCGCGAGACCTTCAAGGACTTCCAAGGGAACCGCAAGTCGAGCGTCACGAACTTGGTGCTCGCGCCTTAGCCCCGTCCCGGACCGTGTATAATCAAAGGGTAGAATTCTCGGGGGAGAAAGTATGATTCGTCGTCGTTTCGCATTGCCGTTCGCCGTTGTCGCCGCGAGCTTCGCCACCGTGGCGCCGATCACGCGCGCGCAGGATCTGAGCGCGGAGCTCGATTCGATCGAGGACCCGCCCGAGGACGACCTGAGCGACCTCGACGGTCCCGGCACGGGAAAAGGGAAAGCCGCGAAACCCCAAATCGCTAAGCCCCAAACCGCCAAGCCGAGCGCCGGCGGCGAAGACCTTCCTCCGGACGGCGAACCCGACGGAGACGACATCGATCTCAGCGATCTCGATCCGCCGGCCGACGAGGACGCGGGCGCCGCGGGGACGAACGACCTGAGCGGCGAAGCCGCCGCGCTCAACGATCGTCCGGCCGAGGCCCTGACGGGCACGGCGACTTCGGGTCCCGTGGGTAAAGTCGTTTCCTTCGGCTTCAAGCAACTCGCCGACCGGGTCCGCCTCACCGTGAAGTCCGACCGCTCCATCGAGTGGGCGCGGGAGCTGCGCTCCAAACGCCGGCAGATCATCGTCGAGCTCAAGAGCATGACGATCGCCCGCGGCGTCCTCAAGCGCGCCCTCGACACGGGCGAGTTCGAAGGGCCGGTCGCGCTCATCCAGCCCTACGAATCGCGCGCGGGCGGCCAGCCCAGCGTCAAGATCCTCTTCCAGCTCCGTCAGTTCGTCGAGC
>DDRA01000043.1:0-35075 GCA_002343545.1 Bacteriovoracaceae bacterium UBA2428 | reverse complement strand
ACGGCAACCTCTTCAAGGGCCGCGCCGCGGCCACCCCCACGATCCCGCGCACTTTTCTCTCGGCGACGGGCCCCATGGATTTTCGCGGCAACAAGATCACGCTCAACGTGAAGAACGCCGAGATCCAGGACGTCCTGAACCTCATCTCCCGCGCGTCCGGCAAGGACTTCATCCTGGCGGCCACGGCGAACGGCTCGAGCAAAGTCACGCTGAACGTGCGCAACACGCCTTGGGACCAGGTCCTCTCGGTCGTTTTGCTGAACGCGAAACTCGGCTACCAGGAGATCGGCAATACCTACCGTATCGTCCCCATCTCCGAGCTCAAGAGCGAAATCGAGGACGCCTCGAAGGCGCAGTCCGAAGAACTCAAGCTTCGCTCGCTCGAGACGCGACTCTTCCCGGTGAACTACGCCGAAGCCGCCAAGGTCCAGGAGAACCTCCGTAACTTCCTCACGAAGGACCGCGGCACTATCGCCGTCGACGCGCGCACGAACTCGATCGTCGTGACGGACCTGCCCGAAATCCTCGAACGCATTTCGCGCTACATCCGCTCCATCGACAAGCAAACGAGCCAGGTCCTGATCGAGGGCCGTATCGTCGAGGCGACCCAGCGCGCTTCCAAGCAGTTCCAGGTCCAATGGGACACGACGGCCCCCGGCAGCCGCTCGCTCCTCGTGAGCGGCGCGACGCTGCCCCGCACGAACTCGAACTTCGGCGGCGAACTCGGCGCCCAGTTCGGCATCGGCAACTTCCTGGGCATCCGCGCCGCGCTCCGCATGCTCGAGGACAACGGCGAATCCAAGACCATCGGCAGCCCGCGCGTGACGGTCCTCGACAACGAAGAAGCGACGATCTCGCAAGGTCAACGCGTCCAGCTCGTGACCCAAGGGGCCGCTGGCGTCGTGACGACGAGCTACCAAGACGCGACGCTCGAGCTCAAGGTCCGGCCGCAAGTGACGAGCGACGGCTACGTTCTGCTCGATATCAAGCTCAAGCGCGACGTCCCGGGCGCGAGCCAGCAGATCGAAACGCGGTCGGCCTCGACCCAGATGCTCGTGGAAAGCGGCAAGACCGCCGTCATCGGCGGCATCTACACCGACAACACGCGATCCGGCGAGCAAGGTTGGCCGGGCCTCATGAACCTGCCGATCTTCGGCTCGATCTTCCGCAGCAACACGAACAAGTCCAAGGAAGCCAACGAGCTCATGATGTTCATCTCGCCCAAGATCCTGAACGCGGACAAGGCCTTCATCGTCCGCTCCCAGAACTTCGAAGAGCAGGAAGAACGCGCCGAGGCCCCGTCGCTTCGAAGCCAAGACGAAGACGTTCCCGACGACGTCTTTTAGGCACTCCTCGCCGAGGAATTGACGGGCGGCGTCGAGCCGCCCGGGTTACACTTTTTCCATGGCTCTATGGATCATGCAGATCAGTCTGAACTTCGTCTTCGGCGCCCTCGGAATCGCGCTCCTGCTGAATCGCCGAGACCAGAAGCGGCTTGAAGCCGAGGTCGAGCGGCTTCGGATGCGGCTCGGGGAATCCGGCGGAGCCACCGCGTTTTCGGGCCCCAGCTCCGAACCCCGCATCGAGTCGACTCCCCGTCCCACGCCCTCGGCCTCGATCGCTCCGGCCTCCCTCATGGATAGCGTCGGCTTGGCCCGCAACGAAGAAAATGCTCCCCGTCTTATCGAGAAGGCGCCCCCCGCCGATCGCGGCCGCATTAATTACGAAGCCTACGATGTCGCGCAGAAGCTCATGGCACGCGGGCTCGACGTTCGCGAAGTTTCGCGCCGCACCGGTTTAAGTGTTGCGGAACTTCATTTGATCGGTAAAGTTAGCCATAAAAATCACTAGTTTGTGATTTTGATTAACCGCGCTAGCCAGGAGCGTTGTCTAGCTGTCAGGGGTCTTTGGAAGGGCCCACGCTTCGTCGCAAAGACGAGGATTGACAGGGAGGCAAGGCATGACTAATCGCGTCAAAACAATAAGGTAGTTCAAGCTGTGAGCTTAGAAGAAGTCCTCGCTATCGCCTCCGTCATCGTGGGGTTATTCGTTTTCGAGGGCGGACCTAAGATACTGAATTACATTAAGAAAAATAAAGAGTCCGGGTCAGCTTCGAAGGCCTCCGGGAAGAGCTCCCAGAAGCCCTAGAAAATTGCACCTCAGCCCTTGTAATCCTTGGCTCTTGGCGTCTAGAACATGAAGCGACGCGAAAATTTGCCGTTTTAACCCATATTCTTGGACGGAATCAGGGGGATGAGATGAACGAAGGGAAGAACATGGAAGCTCTGGGCACGCAGAACCTCGGAACGGCTCCGGCGGGCGCCTCGGCTTTGGGCTCGGGCACGGTCGTCGGCCAAGATTCGGGCAAGATGACGAAGATCATCAAGCGCTACCAAAACCGCAAGCTCTACGACACGCACCAAAGCTGCTACGTGACGCTCGACGAAATCGCCGAGATGATCATGCGCGGCGAAGAAGTCGCGGTCGTCGACAACCGCACGAAGAAAGACATCACTTCGAGCACCCTGACCCAGATCATTTTCGAGAAGCAAAAGCGCTCGAAGATCACGATCCCGGTCGGCACGCTGCGCGATATCATCCAAATCGGCGGCGGAACCTTCTCGGGCTTCCTCGCGAAGACCAGCGAGAGCAGCTCGAACGTCCTCAGCAAGGCCAAGGCCGACCTCGAGCGCGCTTTCGCGAACTCGACGGAAAACCTTCGCGGCGCTTTCCAGATCACGCAACGCGCGGCCGAAGACCTCAAGAAGGCCATCGACTCGCGCGCTCAACAGAACCCCGGTACCAGCCGTGACGTCCTGAACGCGGCCCAAAGCCAACTTCAGAACCTCTCGAGCCAGCTCAACAACATTGAGAAGCTCATCGAAGCGGTCGAAAACCGCTCCGGCAACGCCTGAGGCGAAGGCTAAGCGTTCTTCGGAACGTCTCGAGCGCAAGGACGCGCTCGGTTCTCGACCCCGAAGCTTCCAAGGATGGAAGTTTCGGGGTTTTTCTTTTTCGGACACTCGAGCCCCCGGGCCTCGTCAGATGCAAGGCTTGTCGCGAGCGACCGAGACGGCGCAGGCTTTCCAAGCTTCGCCAAGTCCGTAGACGACGCCCAAGCGTCGGCGAATCTCGGCGACGTTCAGATGCCCACCCGACTTGGTCGAATCCGTTCCCTTGTCCGTCATCCAGTGCCAACGCATGAGACTCGTCAAAGTGGAGTCTTGTCCGCGGTCCAACAGCCCCTTGATCTCCTCGGTCGAGATCGGTTCGTGGACGAATCCCTTAATGTCGAGTTCTTTGCCTTCCACCGAAAAGAAGCTTTCCCGGACCGAGAAGATCTCGCACGTCGTGCAAGTCACCGGAACGATCATCGGCCGGTGGCCGGCTTCGATGAGTTTCTCCACGAAGCCGCGGGCAAAACTCGGCGCGATCGGACGGGAATCGAAGCCCATCCCGGTCGCGAGCGAGCCTTCCGGGTAGATCACGATCTTGCGGGTCTGGCCGGCTTCGAGCGAACGTAGAGTCTGCGCGAGAGGTTCGCCCCCTTGGCGGCCCACGAAAATGAAGTTCTCGTCGTCGTAAAGCGCCTTGCCGGCGAAGTTCGGGTACATCAGGCCGTAAGCGACGAGCAAAGTGTTGTGGAGTTTCAGGTTGCTCATGAAAACCATGTCTCGCTGAGCCGTCGTGTGGTTGATCGCGTAGATCACGACTCCGTTCGAAGCTTCGTGCTTTTGGCGGGCCTGTTCGGTGTCCAGATCCTGAATGTCGATGCGCGCCCCGGCGCCGTTCCCGGCCCCCCGGAAGATCTGTTCGATGCTGGCCGTGATCGGCGTCTTGTCGACCCTTCCACGCTCCGAGTTCATGAGGTCCGGGATGGCGCTCAGGAAGCCGCCGATGCCATGGAGATAGTATCCGATTTCCTTGAGCCCGCTCGTCTTGGGAACTTTGTACCCGATCTTGGCGAAGTAAGTCCGGGCTCCGTTGAAGAGTCCCGTTAGGGCCAGAAGACGACGACCGCCGTCCTCGGGCGTCCCGTAGGAGTTCGTCTGTTCACGGTAGAAACGGGCCGCTTCGGTCACGCCGAAGAGCGCTTCGGCCGCCTCCGTCCAAGCGCGAGAACCCACCTTCAAAGAGGTCGGGAAGACTCCGATCGCGACGCGCTCGATCTCGTTCGCGAAGAACTCGGTCTGGAGACGGGAGTAGCGATCGTAGTCCCGGTAGAGCGAGGAAAGCTTGGCGAAGTCTTCGGGCTTCGCGTCGGCCCGGGTGAGGCGCGCTTTCGTTTCGGAAGGCCGCGTTCCGAAATCCCGCTGGGCGCTCGCCCAGGCTTTGCGGAAGCTTTCTTCGGCCGCCAGAAGCTCCTTCTCTTCCTTGGCCGCGGTGCGGGACCGGGCGCGAACTCCGTCGAACTCATGGAGGAAAAGCGCATTCAAATCGACGCCTTGGATGTCGTCGCGCAGGAGGTCGACCCACTTGGCGCCGGCTTCGGCGTAGCGGCCGCGCATGCGGGCGTAGGCCCGGCGAAGCTCGGGATCCTCGAGCGCCGCCGTGGCGGCGAAGCCCATGCGATCCACGCGCGTGGGGGCCGCGCCGATGCCGAGTCGCTCGAAGGCCATGGCCCGCAAAAGCTCGCCGCGGAAGCCGTCCAAGAGGATGAGCGGCTTGGACTTGGAGATGGCGTAGGGGAACTCCGGGTGGGTCGAGTCGATCGCGACCAGATCGGAGGCATCGATCTCGGCACGCAAGCTCGAGTCGCTCGGCAACACCTCGATACGAGCGCGGTCGGGGTAAGCCCACATGCGAGCTCGCAGGGCGCCGACGTCGGCGCCCCCCCGCGTGGTCTCCTGGACGCCGTGGCCGGTGGGGGAGCTCGTGTAACCGCGACTCCACGGGAAAAATTTGATGAGCGTCGGCTTGCGGATTTGTTTGGCGATCTGCCAAAGACCGTCGCCCGGGTTGAAGCCATGCCGGGCATCTTTCACGACCAAAACTTGTAGGCGCGCGTCTCGCGACGAGGAGCTCGCGGGTTCGCGCGAAACCTCGCCGGAGCGGGAAGCGCTGCACGCCGAGAGGAGGGCAAAACTCGATGCCAAGACGAGACGAAGCTTTAAAGCCATATCTCCATTCTACAGGCCGATCGGGGGACGCAAGAGTCAGAAAGCGGATGGTGTTCCGCTTCGCTTGGGATCCATCGGATCGAGTTCGCGGCGAAGGCCGCGCAGCTTTTCCGCCCACTCGCCGAGCTTCGCGGAATCCAGGTCGTCCGCGGTGGCCAGGAGCCGTTCGCGCACCCCGTCGATGCGACGATCGTACGCCTCCATCGAAGCATTGAAGACTTCTTCTAAATTGCGGAAGTCGTCGTCCGAACGGAGGCGAAGACGAACGCCCGTTTTCCCGTCACCGAAGTCCCGCAGCCGCCGGCGCAGCGCCATGAGCGGTCCCGCGATGCGCTGACTCAAGAACAAGCCCAAGGCGAAGAGCAGTCCCGTCATGAGCAGCAAGCTCGTGATCGTGCCGATCGTGACGAGACGGAACTCGCGCGCGAGCGGCTCGACCATGTCGGGCATTTGGATGAGGGCGTCCTCCCTCAGCATGTCGTAGTTCATCTTGATGAAGAACAGAAGCGTGCCGCCGAGGACGAGGAAAACCGCTCCCGCCAAAAGGCAGACCCTCAAGGCGAAGCGGTACTGGAATCCCCGCTCGAGCACGAGCCGGGAACGGCGACGTTCGGTCGAGCTCTTCACGCGGGGCACTCCTCGAGACCGGCCGCCGTGGCGTGCAGACGCGCGATGAAGGCGTAGACGTGCGGCAACGAAAGTTGCTCGCAAGGGCTCCGCCCGCGGATCTTCGCGAAGGGCCGCTCTTCCGGTCTGGTCATGACGCAATCCAAGGCTTCCAGTTTAGCACCCGGCTGGTTGAGGTTCAGCCAACGCCCCTCGCTTCCGAGCTTTTCCTGGATGCGGAGAAAGCCGCCGATCGCCAATCCGTTGACGAGGTAAAGCACGGGCTCGCCCACCACGAGATTCTCGTCGGCGCCGTAGCTCAGCGCCGTCGGCACCGCTTCTTGCAGGATGAGGTTCTCGACCGCGACGGCGCCCTTGCCCTTACGCATCTTTTCCTGGATCCATTTGCGGCGCTCGCGCACTTCCTGGCCCGAGGCCACGCTCAAAACGCCAAGGCCGTAGGTTCCCGCGTCGTTCTTCACGAAAACCCGCGGGGTCTCGCCGATCTCGCGCTCGCCGTAACCGCGTTTCAGCGTCTCGATCATCTGGTCGACCTTGTTCGCGAGATGATCGATGCCTTCGTCCGTGGAGAGGTCCGGCAAGGGGATCGTCCACGAGAGCGGCGCGAAGTACCAGGGATCGAAGAAGTCGAGTTGGCGCGCGATCGATTTGAGCAGCCCCTCGACGATCTGCTGATGGTCGGACTTGCGACGGCGGTACCACCCGAGCTTCGGGCTCGGGAAGGTAGGCAGGTGCACGTCCTTCAGGAAAGCCGGCAATCCGCCGGACAGATCGTGGTTGAGCAGGATCGCGTCCGCGCCCTCGAGCGCGACTTGGGGGGGAAGGTATTCGAGCACGGCGCCCGACGCGGTCTTGAGCGGCCAAGCCTTCGGGATCGGCGGTCCCGACCAGGCCAAGCGCACCTCGCACCCGGCCTCGCGCAGCAGTCCCAAGATCCCGCTGAGGTTCTCGAGGTAACCGGCGTTGTTCGTGTGCGACTCGGGCACCACGGTAATTTTCCAAGGCGCGGTCTTGAGCAGTTTGGCGGCCAGAAACTCCCGCATGCGCTGCGATCCCCGCGCCCGATCGTTCGCGGTCAGCACGTTGAAGCCCGCCGGGAAGAGATTCACGTCGACCGCGCAAACCTTCCAGCCGGAGTCCCGGATATCGAGCGAGGCGTAGACCGGATAACCGCAACTCGAAACGCGGGCTTGCAACAAAGGCAATACCTCGTCCATGCGCTCGACGAGCACCTCGAAAAACTTCGCGGCCGAGGACATCAGAGAAACCTTCCTTCCTGTATGAGCTGCCGACCTAAACGGGTCAGGCGATTCAGATCGAGTTCGTGGCCCGAGGCGCGCGCGAGCTCCGCGCGGGGGGCGTCACCCAAACGGGCGGCGATCTCGGCGCGGAGCCGCGCCTCGTTCGCCTGTCGGGCCCGCAGAGCCGACGCGGTTTCCGCGCCGAGCGCCGCCTCGAGCGCGCCCGGGGGAAGCGGGTCCGCCGGCAGGCACTTGTTCAGGGCGAGAACGCGTCGGCCCGGCAGGCCGCGCGTTTCGATCTCGCGCGAGAGAAAAACGGCTTCCTCGACGGGATAGGTCTCGGGAGTCGCCACGAGCAAGAATTCCGTGCGGTCCGAACCCGTCCACATCTCGATCTCCCGCGCGCGTCGCTTGAGAACTTCGTAGACGGGACGAAACTCCGTCAGCAAGGTGGAGAGCTCGCCGAGAAAACTCTTCCCGAGGAAGCCGCGAAAAAGTTCGAGGGCCTGTCCGCGGCCCGTGTCGATCAATCTCGAAAAGAAACCCTTCTCCGTCAAGCGTTCGGACTCCACGAAAAAGCGGAGCACGCTCTCGTCGAAGAAACGGAGCAGGTGACCAGGGCTGTCGAGAAAATCGAGCGCGTGCCGGGAGGGCGGCGTATCGAGGATGCACACGTCAAAGTCGCCGCCGCGGCCGACCGCGAGAATCCGCTCGACGCCCAAGTACTCCTCGATGCCGCCGAGTTGGCCCTGCAGCACCTTGAAGAGACGATTGCCGAGCACGCGGTCGGCGGTCTGCGGCGCGTACTGGCGCACGAGACTCTCGAGCGCGCTGCGGGAATCCAACCAAAGCGCGTCGGCCGATCCGCCGCCCGGCGCTTCGAAAACCCGTCGCGGTTCGATCGACAGGGACTCGAGCCCCAGGATCGTCGCCAGGCGCTTGGCCGGATCGACGGTCAGCACGACGCTCCTCAGCCCGAGCTCGGCGAAGCCGAGCGCGAGCGCCGCCGAAAGCGTCGTCTTCCCCACGCCGCCGCCGCCCAAAGTGACGACGAGCCGGGCCTTCGGCACCTCGATCGAAGGATTCACGTGCTTCCCCCTTGCGACCAGGCCGCGGCGAAACGCTCCACGACGACCTTCGCCGAAGCCTCGACGAAGTCCGGAATCTTCACGAAGGTCGCCGCGTCCAGCTTCGTCCGCAGCTCGGACTCAAGACGGGCTTGCTCATCGTGCCGCTCGCGTTCGAACTTCACTTCCTCGCGCCAAGCCTCGGAAAGGTTTTCGCCGGACTCACCCTGCGCTTGCGCGCGCGGACGGCAGCGATTGAAAAGCAAAGACGGACGGGGCAGGCGCAGACGTTCCAACTCGGAGCGCAACTCGATCGTCTCCCGCACCGGAACTTCTTCGGGCAAGGCGACGATCCAGAATTTCGTCCGCTCCGGGTCGCGCACGAAATCCATGATCTCGGAGGCCTGACGGAAGATGAGTCCCGACCCGAAAACTTCGACGAGGGCCGCCACGCTCTCGAAAAGCGCGAGGCCATGCCCCGTCGCGGGCGCGTCGACGACGACGTCCGACCAGGGCTCGGAATCCGAAGCGCGCCCGTAGGCGGCTTCCCAGTGAAGCTTGCCCAGCAGCACGGAGGGTTCGAGGCCGGGGCAAACGTCGATGAACGCCGATACGATCTTGTTGTCGGTGACCTTCTCGGCGACGCGCTCGCGCAGGCCGGCCGTCACGGAAGCCAGCGTCCCGGTTTCGTTACCGAGCGCGAGGAGCTTGCCGAAGTACTGCCGAAAGGTCTCCTTCGGGAGGATGCGCGATCCGAAGCCGCCGGGGATGCCGAGCGGTCGGTTCTCGAAGGGAGCCCCCGGCAATCCCAACCACTCCAGGGCGCGGCCCGATCCTTGGACGTCGACGAGCAAGACGGGACGCCGGCCGGTCGCGAGCAACTGCCGCGTCAAGGCCGCCGCCGCGGTCGACTTCCCGACCCCGCCTTTTCCGGTCACGATGTGCAGCTTAGCCATGCTTGACTGCAGCTTCTCTCGCGAAGGGAGCTTCGAGGATACGTACGACCGTCCGAATGACGTTTCGATCGTGGAGAAGCCCGGCGTGCCCGATACCGTCGAAAATAAGATTGGGAACGTGGGGCAAGAAAGTCGCCTGCGACTTGGCGACCAGATCGAGCCCACCGCGCAAGTTCCAGTAATGGACCTGGCCGGGCAACGGCTCGTCACGCAGCCGCGCGAAGAGTTTCGAGCCCGAACGGAGGTCGCGAATGCAGGGAGGGAACGGAAAGCGGAAGAAGAAGTTTCCTCCGTGGGGAACGCCCAAAAAAACGACCTTGTCGACGAGCGAAGCAAAGTCCGGATCGAGCAGGGCCACGCGGGTCACCATGCCCCCGAGCGAATGCGCGACGATGCGGGCGCGGCCCAATGGGTTCGCGTGCGCGCAACGCGCGAGCGCGCGACGCACGAAACGCTTGAGCTCCTCGGCCATCTTCTCGAGGGATTGGATCGAGGTCCAAAGCTCGAGCGTCGACAGGTTGCGGAAGCCCTCGCGACCGAGCACCCGCTCGAAGCGGTGGAACGCGGAGGCGTTGTGGAAAATCCCGTGCACGAGCACGACCGGCGCGCAATGCTCGGCACGGCTCGTGTCTTCGTTCGCCATCGCGTTGCGCAGGAAAGCCGACTGCACGCGATCCAGGCCCCAGCCCACGGGATGATAGGTCGTCACGGCGACCGTCCTCAAGGATTCACGGATCCAATGCCTCACGCGGACTCCTGCGCGCGCGCGACGCTCGCGCGGTGGGCGACCCGGCGCGACATCTCGAGGAAAATCTTCGCGACCTCGTGCTCCGGCTGGCTCGCCACGACGGGTTTCCCGTTATCGCCCGCGCGCACGATCGTCACGTCGAGCGGAACGCGTCCCAAGAAAGGAACGCCCAGGCGTTCCGCTTCTTTCTCGGCGCCGCCCGAGCCGAAGATATCCGTTTCCCCGCGACAATGCGGACACACGAAACCGCTCATGTTCTCGACGAGTCCGAGCACCGGGATTTTCATTTTGCGGAACATCGCGATGCCTTTCGAGGCGTCCGCCAAGGAAAGGTCTTGCGGCGTCGACACGACGACGGCGCCCGCCACGTCGACGGCGTGATACAACGCGAGGTGAACGTCACCGGTTCCGGGCGGCAGATCGACGACGAGGTAATCGAGTTCCGGCCACTCGACGTCTCTCAGCATCTGTTCGACGGCCTTACCGGATTGGGGGCCACGCAAAAGCGTCGCTTCGCCCACGGGGGCGAAAAAGGCGAAACTCATGCAGGGCATTCCGTAAGCCGTCACGGGTTGGATTCTACCCTGCTTCACGGCCGGCATCGCCGTCAGCCCGAGTTGAATCGCGGCCGAGGGTCCCTGAACGTCGGCATCCAAGAAACCGACCCGGGCTCCTTCGCGGAGCAGGGAAAGCGCGAGATTCAGCGCGACGGTGGACTTTCCGACCCCGCCCTTGCCCGCGCCCACGGCGATGACCTGGGCGATGCCGGGGAGGGACTTCGCGCCCCGTCCCGATTGGACGCGCCCCGTCACGGTCAGCTTGAGGGATCGAACGCCGGCCACGCCTTCTACGAGGCGTCGCGCCTCGGATTCGAAATGAGAGCGTAGCGGGCAAGCCGGCGTCGTAAGCTCCAGCGTCAAGGAGACCTCGTGGCCGAGAGGATACCGCTTGAGCAAGAGCTCCTTCACGAATCCGGCCGAGACGACGTCCTTATCGAGATCCGGGTCCTTGAGTTCGCGCAAAGCGTTCAAGATCCGATCGCGCAATCCGGCTTCTCCAGCGTCGTTCGCCGCGTCGTTCATGACTCAGAATGCTGCCCCCTTCGTCCCGATCTGTCCATGTCGGAACTCGTCGTGCTAAGCTGCCTCGCGGACAGAACCTGAGGAGGTCCCATGAAAGCCCCGTCTCTCGCTCGCATCGCACTCGCCTTCGTCGCCGTTGCCTTCGTGGGATGCGCGGAACGCCGCTTTACGGAAGGCGAGTACGACGACGTCAACGAAGTCCGTCTCCTCGACGACAAGTTCAACGAGTCCGACATCACCGCGCTCGCCGACGAGATGATCGGATCGATGGCCGCCCACCCGATCTTCGTGGACGCCAAGCTCCCGCCCGTCGTGCAGGTCGAAACGGTCCGCAACAAGACGACCGAACACATCGACACGAAATCCATCACCGACACGATCCGTACGGCGCTCATCAAGACGGGCAAGGTCCGCTTCGCCAACAAGGAAGACCGCGCCACGCTCGACAACGAAGTCGACTACCAACAGCAATCCGGGCGCGTTCGCCGCGACACGCAGAAGCCGCGCGACGGCTCGATCGGCACGGATTACATCCTGAGCGGCGATCTCATTTCGAACGTGCAGGAAGTCGGCAACCGCAAGCTCGTCTTCTACCGCTTGACGCTGAACCTCACGAACCTCACGACGGGCCTCATCGAGTGGTCCGAAGAGAAGCCCCTGCGTAAGCGCTTCAAGAAGCGCGGCGTCGGCGCGTAATCCCGAAGACGCGTCCCCGGAATGCCCGTGAGCCTTCGCTTCGGCCTCGTCCTTTGCGCGGGGCTCGCAAGCGCCTGCGCCTCCGATCGCTACGTCACGGAGTCCGCGCACCGCGACTTCGATCGCCGCGACTACGCGACGGCCGCGGAAAACTACGGAAAAGCCGCGTCCGAAGCGGGCGCCAACCAAGTCCTCTTCCTGCTGGACCAGGCGACCTCGCGTTTCGCGGCCCGCGAATACGACAAAGCCCTGCCCCTCTTCTTGCGCGCCGAGGATCTCATGGCGATCAAGGACTACACGAGCGTCAGCGAAGAGATCGGCACGCTCGCGACGGGCGAAGGTATCCGCGGCTACAAGGGCGAGGACTTCGAAAAAATCCTCGTGAACGTTTACCTCGCGCTCGGCTTCGCGAGCCTCGACAAGCTGGAAGACGCCCAAGTCGAAGCCCGCAAGATCAACCAACTCCTTTACCGCATGATCACCGAAGGCAAGCGCAACTACCAAGAGTCGCCCTTCGCGCGTTACCTTTCGGCCATGCTGTGGGAAGCCACGGGCGAAACGAACTCCGCCTACATCGACTACAAGAAAGCCTACGAGCTCGACCCCGGCTTTCCCGATCTCGGATCCGATCTGCTCGCGACGTCCAAGCGCATGGGCTTCGACGACGAGTTCGCGCGTTGGCGCGAAGCCTTCCCCCAATCTTCCCCTCGCGCGATCCCCAAAGACTCGGGCGAGGTCGTCGTTTTCTTCGAGAAGGGCCGCGGCCCGCTCAAAGTCCCCCGCTACGACGACGACGCCTCCCTTCCTCGCTACGTCAGCCGTTACAGCGACGAGATGGCGGCGCAAGTTCTCGTGAACGGCGTCGCGACGGCGAACGCGAGCGACGTGCTCGACGTCACCCGGCTCTCGAAAAGTTTTCTCGAAGATCGCATCGGCCGCCTTCGGGCCGCGCGACTCGCCGGAGCCGCCGTTAAGGGTGCCATCGCCTACGGCGTCGGCAAGGCGAGCGGCTCGGATGACTTGGGTTGGCTCACTTTCTTCCTGCTGCTCTTCAGCGACCGCGCCGACCTCCGTAGCTGGCGCACCCTGCCGTCGAGCATCCAGATGGCCCGCTTTCCGCTTCCCGCGGGCCGCTACGACCTGGCCGTGGACGTGGCCGGGATCGACGGTCGGCCGATGCGACGCATCGATCTCGGCCGGATCGATCTGAAGGCCGGCCGCAAAGTCTTTCGCACGGCCCGCTGACGAACTCCTTCGCTTCGTAGCCCGATCGAAGGGCTTGCCAGGTTGCGCACGCCCCCTATGATGGGCCCCATGTTTGGCCCCATTCGCAACGTCGTCTTCGATCTCGACGGTACCCTCGTCGAGACCATGCCTTCCATCATTCGTGGGCTCAAGCTCGCGGTCGAAAGCGGCCTGGGCCGCGAAGTCACCCAAGCCGAGCTCGTCGCGACTTTCGGTCCGCCGCCCTTGGGCATCATGCGGACTTGGTTCAGCGACGAAGCCGTCGCGCAGCGCGCGCACCAGGTTTGGCTCGACTTCGAGCGCGACCTCGATCCGAACGAGATGCGCGCCTTCCCCGGCGTGCCCGAGATGCTCGAGGGGCTGGCGGCGTCGGGAGTCGGACTTTTCCTGTTCACGGGCCGCGACCGCAACGGCGCGCTCCGCACACTACAGCACAACGGTTGGCTCGATCGCTACTTCCTCGCCGATCGCATGCGCTGCGGGGACGACGGCTTCCCGCCGAAACCCGCGCCCGAAGGCCTCGTGCGCCTGCTCGCCGATCATGGCATCGACCCGGCGAGCACCCTCATGGTCGGGGATCACTCGATGGACGTGAAGGCGGGCCGTGCCGCGGGCACCAAAACCGGTGCCGCCCTTTGGGATCTACCACCCGGCGAAAAGACTCAACGCGCCCGTTTTCGCGAAGCTTGGAGCAAGTGGGACGGCCTTCCCGTCGACGTGCGCCTCATCGAACCCACCAGCCTCCTGAGCTGGTTGAAGAAGCCCTAGATCCCCCAACCCTCGATCGGAACTTTCGCTTCGAGAAAAATTTCTCCCGCGCCGTCGAGGCCGGCGTAGGTTCCCATCCAAGCTCCCCAGGCGGAACTCCCTCCGCCTCCGGAAGGCCACCCGTGACAGAGGACGCGGACCTTGAGACGAGTTTGGTCGTAGGCGTAGGGAACACCGGTGCAAGCACTGAGGTTATCGCGAGCCAAGCGGCTGAAAAATCCGACCGGCGCCGCGTAACTGTCGACGACGTTCAATGCGAAAGGCAACTTCACGAGGTCGATCCGCGCTCCGGCCGGAAGCTGAAACAGGGTTAGTCCGGTTCCGTCGGTTCCGCCGGCCGTCTGTTGAAAGCGCCAGACCACTTCCATCGAATCTCCCACCCGACGCCAACTCACTCGGTCGACCGTGGTCGTCCCCTTCGTGGGCGCCGTGGCCGTGCTCGTCACAACCGCGGGGCCCGCATTTTGCCATTCCGTCACGGTCACCGACGCCGATTGCCCGCATCCCTGGATCGGACCCACGCCCGGCGTCGTGAGGACCGAGCGCTTGACTCTCAAGGAAACGGGAAACTTCCGATCGACCTCGAAGTTCTGCCCGGAAAGCCGGATCTTCAGTTCCAGCTGAGCCAAAACGACGTCAAACTTATCCGCTCCCACGTCGAAGCTATTCATCACGGTACCCGCGCTGAACGAAGCCGCCGTCACCGTGAAGTTTGGCTGGGCCGCGCCCAAAACAAAAATATTCTGGGCCGAAAGGCCGATCGGAAAACTCTGAATCGACGGATTGCCACCCGTCAAAGCGTAGTTACGCGCGGTCGCGGGCGACAGGTTCGTCACGGAATCCGAGCAGGCCTGCGGCGAAGCCGTCGTGATCCTAACGAGGGATTCGAAATCGACGAGCTCCCCGTAAGAGGTGGCTCGTTTTTGAGTCGAAAAAACACCCTTAAAAAGCCCCGAAAATCCGACCGCCAAGAATCCCAACATCGCGGCCCCGACCAAGATCGACGCGAGGGAAAAGCCATCTCTACCGTTCTTCATTCCATCAAAGTAACAGCTGTCTCGGACCCAAAGAAGCCGGCTAGGTCGTTCCAACGCCGGAACTTTCGAGCGCCGATCGACAGACCTCCACGTCGGAAAACACGCGTCTCTCCGTTCCGACGATCTGGTAGTCCTCGTGTCCCTTGCCGGCGACCACGCAGATGTCGCCCGGAGCGAGACCCGCGATCACGGACTCGATGGCTTCACGGCGATCCACGATCGCTCGGTAACGGCCGCCCGCGAGGCCGCGGGTCATGTCGTCCAAGATCGAGGTCGGGGATTCGGATCGAGGGTTGTCGGAAGTGAACACGGCTTCGTCCGCGGTGAGCGCCGCGCGCGCCATGAGCGGACGCTTGGAGCGGTCACGGTCTCCCCCGCAGCCCACGACGCAAACGAGACGCCCGCCCGAGGGGCGAAGCTCCTTCAGCGCATCGATGACTTTGAGCACGGCATCCGGCGTGTGGGCATAGTCCACGAAAACGTGACGATTGCCCCGCGGATCGATCACCCTCTCAAGCCGTCCGCGCGCGCCGCCGAAGGAAGCGACGGCCCGACGGCAGACTTCGTCCGACACGCCGAGACCTCGGGCGACTTCCAGGCAACCCACGATATTTTCGGCGTTGTAGCGACCGAGCATCGGGCTCGCGAAAGAGGCCCCGTCGGCGCGCCGAATCTTCAGCCCGCCGACGTCGTGGGACTCGACCTCGAAACCCTCGCCGAGGCCGACGACGTTCGCGCGTGCCCCCGGCGCGACCCTCCGAGCGATACGATGGCCCGCCTCGTTGGCGTTCAGCACGGCCACCGGCCGTTTCGCCGCGGCAACGGAATCCGCCAAGAGGCGCCCGAAGAGCTCCGCCTTGGCCGCTTCGTAAGCCTCCATGGTGCCGTGATAATCCAGATGATCCTGGGTCAGGTTCGTGAAGAGGGCCGCGTCGAAGTCGCAGCCGTCCGCCCGACGGAGCGAAAGTGCGTGGCTGCTAACCTCCATCACGACGGCATCGACGCCATCGTCGACGAGCGAGCGCAGAAGTGTCTGGAGGGTGGGAGCGTCGGGCGTCGTGAACCCCGTTTCGAGCGCGCGCTCGGGGCTTTCCGGTTGCCTACCCGCCCAGAGCGAAACTCCGAGCGTGCCGATCTCGGCGCTTCGCCACCCGTTCTCGACGAAGATACGGCGCAGAAGACTCGCGCAGGTCGTCTTGCCGTTCGTCCCGGTAACGCCGACGAGCTTCAGGCGTCGACTCGGAAAGCGGCAGGACTCGGCCGAAGCGAGCGCCAACTCGCGCCGAAGGTCCGCGCGGCGTTCGTAACTCGTCAGCGCGGCATCGCGATCGTAAAGCGTGGCGTCGACGAACACGCGCGCGGGCGCGCGGGCGAGGAGCTGCGCGCGCGTTTCGGCGGGCTGCTCGGCGAAGAGGCAGACGACCTCGTCCGACCCCGACGGTGCCTGACGGGAGTCCCAGATCCACACGCCTTGGGAACTCTCGATCCGGGGAAACTTCTCGACTCTCATCGGAGCTTCAAAACAACTTTCTCGCCCGCCTTCAAGCGCGCGCCGGCGGCCGGGAACTGGTCCGCGACGAAGCGCCCGTTACCCAGCAATTCGAGAACCGCGCCGCGCTCCTGCAGGATGCGCAGCGCCCCGGATAAGGGGAGCCCCTTGAAATCCGGGAGCTCGTTCGAGGGGAGCGAGACCTTCGCGAAGCTCTCGCTCGAGGCGGACGAAGCGGCCGGGCGACGAGCCAACGGCGCCGTCGACGGCGGCGGAAGCGGCGTAGGAGCCCGCGACGGATTCGAGAAGCGCAAAGCCGCCGAGGCGATCCGCGAGAAAACGGGGGCGGCCACCCCGCCTCCGTAGTATCCGCCCGTGCGCGGTTCGTCGATCAAGACGTAGATCACGAAGCGAGGATCCTGCGCCGGCAGGAATCCCGCGAACGACGACCAGTAGGCGCCCGACTTGTAACCCCGGGCTTCGTAGTCGACTTTCTGGGAGGTTCCGGTTTTTCCCGCGACCCGAAAGCTATCGACCTTAGCCGCGGTTCCCGTGCCCTCTTCCTCGACGACCTTCTCCAAGATTCCCCGCATGGTTTTGGCCGTCGCCGCCGACAACACGCGTTCGCGCGACGAGGTGCCGTGCCCGCGCGCGAAACGCGGTTTGACCCGGTAGCCGCCGTTCGCGATGACGGCGTAGGCCGTCGCGATCTGCAGCGGCGTCGAAGCGAAACCCTGGCCGAAGGACATCGTGGCTTGTTCGAGCTTCTGGGCCGCGGTCGGGCGGCGAAAGAGTCCCTTGGACTCCGCGCCCAAGTCGACGCCCGTCGCGCCGATGAGACCGACCGAGCGGAAGGCCTGCTCGACTTTTTCCCACCCCATCTTCTGCTGAAGCACGACGGTGCCGACGTTGCTCGAGTAGCGGATGAGGTCGACGATGCTGACGTTTGCGAAACGGTGCTTGGCGTCGGCTTCGCCGATCGTCTTGCGGCCGATCTTGATGAAGCCGTTGCCGGCCGAGATTTTGGATTGCGGGTTCACGAGCTTGTCTTCGAGCGCCTGGGCGACGACGAAGGGCTTCACGACGCTGCCGGGCTCGATCGGGTCCGTCAAAAGACGAAAGCGCCGCGAATCGGCGGACGACAGGCCCGCCGCGTTCGGATCGAAAGTCGGCACGCTCGCGGCCGCCAGGATCTCTCCATTGTGGGGATCGAGCACGAGCGCCGTGCCGCTCACCGCGTCGTGCTTACGCACGGCTTCCATGAGAGCGGATTCGACCGAAAACTGAAGGTGCGCATCGATCGTGAGCTCAAGGTCTTGGCCGTGGTAGGAATCGAGACGGATCTGGTCGGCCTCCGAGAAGAGCGGCCGTCCGAGCGCGTCCCGGCGCAGCGTGATCTGGCCGCGCTCGGCCCGCAGACTTTCGTCGAAGGCCCGTTCGACGCCCTCCACGCCCTTGCCGTCGATCGAGACGAAACCGAGGGCGTGCGAGGCGAGCGTGCCTTGCGGGTACTGGCGACGGTACTCGCGGAGGGTACCCACCCCCGGCAGCGTGCGCAGATCGAGCCGACGAAGGCGCTCGAGCGCGCGCTCGTCGAGCTGGCGCGCGAGCCACGAGAACTTGCGTCCCGAGTGATCGCGGATGCGGTCCCGCAGGCCGCGGGCCTCGGTGCCCAGCACCGGCGCGAGGGCCTTCGCCACCGCGTCGGGATCCTTGACGAGACGGGGATTCACGAAAACCGAAACCGTGTTCGTCGAGACGGCGAGCTCGCGCCCGTTACGATCGCGGATCGTGCCACGACGGCCGACGAGATCGATTTTCTGTAGCAGCTGGCGGCGGGCGAGCGCCTCGACCTTGGGGCTCGGCAGGATCTGCAATTGGAAGGACCGCGCGAGCACCGCGAGGAACCCGACGAGAAGCCCGAGCGCCAGCAGGCGCAAGCGAAGCCGCATCATCGAAGCGAGGCGCCCTTCGCGCGCGGCGATTCGGGGAAGAGCACGCGTTTTCCGTCCGGACGCTCGAAGCCGCTACCTTCGCTCACGAGGGATTCGGCCAAGCGCTCGAGGCTGGCGGGCCCCATGAGCCGTTCCCGCTGGACGCGCAGGCTCGCGATCTTCGACTCGAACTCGCGGATCTTGGCGCGTTGCTCGGCGACCGCGAAGCCCTTCGTCACGACGAGGGTACGCAACTGGATGTGGAGCAGGAAGAAAAGCACGCAAAGACCGACGAAGGCGAGAACCTTCAAGACGGCCTTCTGATGATGGTTCAGCGACTCCCCCAAGCGCTCCCCCTCCGGACGGCATGTACGCGGTCGTTCTAGCGTCGGCGTTCCAAGATCCGAAGCTTCGCGCTTCGGCTTCGCGGGTTCGCCGCGATCTCTTCGTCGGACGGAATCACCGGACGCTTAGACAGAATATCGAAGGCCCCGTCCTCGGCCAAGTCACGAAAGCGGTTTTTGACCAGACGGTCTTCGATGGAATGAAAAGAGATGATCGCGAGGCGACCGCCGACCGCGAGCGCGTCCGGGGCCCAACGTAGCAAGGCCTTCAATTCGCCGACTTCGTCGTTGATCGCCATGCGAAAGGCCTGGAAGGCGCGCGTCGCCGGATGGATACGACTGTCGCTACCGTAGTTCAGGCTCTTCGAGATACGATCCGCCAAGGTCTTGGCGCTCACGAAGGCGTCGCCCCCCCAAGACTTCAGGTCCCGCGCGAGTTTGCGAGCTTTGGGCTCCTCGCCGAAGCCGTCGAGGATCTCGACGAGGTCCGCCTCGCTCGTCGCCGCGAGCCACTCCGAGAACGAAGCGCCGCGCGTGGGGTCCATGCGAAAGTCCGGCGCTTGCTCCGAACGAAGGCTAAGTCCGCGCGCGGGGTCGTCGATCTGAAACGAGGAGATCCCGAGGTCCGCCAGCACGAACGCGAGCTTCCCGTCGAAGTCGGGGCGCTTCGAAAAAACGCCCGCCCGAAAATCCACGCGAGCCTCGACGCCCTTGTCGTGCGCGGTTTTCATCACGCGCGCTTGCGCTTCGGGGTCGCGATCGATCGCGAGGCCGCGCCAACGTGGAGAAGCGAGCAAACACTCGGTGAGATGCCCACCGGCGCCCGCCGTTCCGTCGATCAAAATGGCGTCTTCTTCACGCAAAGGCGAAGTGCGCGCAGCGTCAATTATTTCGGCAAGAAGAACGGACACATGTAAATTCATTGTAAGTTCGAAGACATTACGCGATGCAGCTAAATGGTCAACCTAAATCCCTAAGTTTCTAGAGATTTTTTTGCATCACCCCCTCAAGCCCGCCGTCAAAATTCCGATGAACTGAGCATGATCGGCGTCACAGATTTGACGATCGATCTCAACCCGCGGGTTGCTCGCATCGGTCCAGTACCGCAGCGCAGTCCCAGGGTCGGAAGGAAGGAGGTTCGGAAGACGGAACGGAGGTTTTGACTACGGACGGACTCTGCACGGTGGGATGGACCCCCGAGGCAGCTGTCAAAGAAACCGATTTTTGTTCTGACAACGAAGGCCAAGGAGAGTGGGCCAAACGATCGAGAAGGCCGGCAGCCGACTCGAACGTCACAAAACACGGAGGTGGAAATGAAACAGTCTAAAGGAGACTAAAAATGGGACTTCGCATTAATACGAACCAGATCGCCGTGAACGCTCAACGTAACCTCCGCGGCAACCAAGCCACGCTTCAAGGTTCTTCCGAGAAGCTCGCTTCGGGTTACCGTATCAACAAGTCGGCCGACGACGCCGCCGGTCTCGCGATCAGCGATAACCTCGGCGGTATGGTCCGCTCGTACCAACAAGCGGGTCGTAACGCTCAAGACGGTATCTCCTTCGTTCAGGTCGCCGAAGGCGGCATGGGTGAAGTCGGTAACATGCTCAACCGTCTCCGCGAACTCTCGGTCCAAGCCGCTTCCGATACGATCGGCTCGCGTGAACGCGAGTTCCTCGACCGCGAAGCGCAACAGCTCAAACTCGAAGTTGAACGCGTCGCCCAGTCGACCGAGTTCAACGGCACCAAACTCTTGAACGGTTCGGGCACCAAGCTCGACTTCCAAATCGGCGTGAACAACGACGACTTCCTCGACCGGATCGGTTACGACCCGTCGCAGACGAACGTTTCCGCGGACGCCCTCGGTATCAGCGGAATCAACCTCGCCGACAAAGCGACGGCGCAAGGTGGTCTTAACAACATCGATAACGCGATCCTCGTTCTGAACAGCAACCGCGCAACGCTCGGTGCCCTTCAGAACCGCCTGACCTCGACGTACGCGAGCACGGAAATCGCGGTCGAGAACTTCAGCGCCGCCAAGAGCCGTATCCGCGACACGGATTTCGCGTCGGTCACGGCTGATATGACCCGCGATATGGTCAAGACCCAAGCCTCGACGGCCGTCTTGAGCCAAGCGAACTCGTCCACCCAAATGGCCCTCCGCCTCTTGGGCTAAGACCCTCCTCGATCGTCAAAGTTCTGACGCCGGAAATTCCCTCCAAGCGGGGGAATTTCCGGCTTTTTTTTGCCCTTCATACAAAGAAAATAATCGGCTTCGCTTCCCTGCGACGCACGAGATCAATTCCAATGTCTCTGAAGACATTCTGCACAGAGTCAATTTAACAATTCACGCCTTCTTGATGCGACCTTAAGAATCTTTCCAAAGTCGCCTCAAGACCTCCTCCCCATCACCGATAGCGCCCATGTGCGAGGAGAGTCAGCTCTTCGCCGACACCTACTCCCAGGTGGATCTGCCGTGCGCTCCATTCGCGCGCGACTGTCTCCCAGGGTCGGAAGGAAAGGAGGTTCGGAAGACGGAACGGAGGTTTGACTAAGGAAGGACTCTGCCAACGGGGTCGGGAAATGATCTCCCCTGGCAGCTGTCAAAGACTGATTTTTTTCTGACTACTGAGAGCCACGGAATCAACAGGCTCCTTGTTCGAGAAGGCCGGCAGCCGACTCGTTCATGAATCAAACACGGAGGTGAAAATGAACACGTTTGATGGAGACTAAAAATGGGACTTCGTATCAATACTAACCAGATCGCGGTGAACGCTCAGCGCAACTTGCGAAACAACCAAGCCGTTTTGCAAGGCTCTTCCGAGAAACTCGCTTCGGGTTCCCGGATCAACAAGTCGGCCGACGACGCCGCTGGTCTCGCGATCAGCGACAACCTCGGCGGTATGGTCCGCTCGTACCAACAAGCGGGTCGTAACGCTCAAGATGGTATCTCTTTCGTGCAAGTCGCCGAAGGCGGCATGGGCGAAATCGGCAACATGTTGAACCGTCTGCGCGAGCTCTCGGTGCAAGCGTCTTCGGACACGATCGGCAACCGCGAGCGAGAGTTCCTCGATCGCGAAGCGCAACAGCTCAAGCTCGAAATGGAACGCGTCGCCCAGTCGACCGAGTTTAACGGCACCAAGCTCCTCTCGGGGCAAGGCACCAAGCTCGACTTCCAAATCGGCGTGAACAACGACGACTTCCTTGACCGGATCTCCTACGATCCGTCTCAAACGAACGTCTCGGTTGACGCGCTCGGCATGAGCGGAATCAACTTGTCCGACAAGGCCGCGGCCCAATCGGGTCTCGCCAACATCGACAACGCGATTCTCGTGTTGAACAGCAACCGCGCGACGCTCGGTGCTCTTCAAAACCGCCTGACCTCGACCTACGCGAGCACGGAAATCGCGGTCGAGAACTTCAGCGCCGCCAAGAGCCGTATCCGCGACACGGATTTCGCGTCGGTCACGGCTGATATGACCCGCGATATGGTCAAGACCCAAGCCTCGACAGCCGTCTTGAGCCAAGCCAACCAGTCCACCCAAATGGCTCTCCGCCTCTTGGGCTAAGACCGGATCCTTTGACCTGACCTTGAATGCGGAAGATGAGCTGAGATCCTAAGCAGAGTCGAATCAGAAAGACGGCCTCCGGAGGCGAAAGCTTCCGGGGGCCTTTTTGTTTTCGGCGAAAACAAACTCGCCCAAGGCGGATTCTCTCCTCCCTAACCTCACGCAAACCCTTCGTTGCTCATGACGCACGCTCGGAGCACATAGAAGCTTGACCCAAGTTTCGCCATGACGCACCTCCGACCCTCACGCTCCGTCTATCGGGCCTTCATCCCAAAATCGAGGCCTCAGAGCTTCAATCAAATTATTGAATTTACTCAATTTTTTGACGACCTGATTTTTTTTGACGCATCACGCTAAAGTTTTGACGCGCGCAGTCGATATGTGACTCAGAGCGTTAAACGGTGTCCAGCGGAGGCAACGGAACCTTCGAGGGAGACTTGCAACGCCAAATGACGCAACGCAGCAATAGTGCGGCGTTGCTTAGGGAGGGTTACTCAATGGGTCTTCGTATTCAAACCAACATTGCGAGCGTGAACGCTCAACGCAACCTGCGCCAAAATAGCGGCGGGGCCGAACGTTCGATGGAACGCCTCGGCAGCGGCTTCCGAATCAACAAATCCATGGACGACGTCGCCGGCCTCGCGATTAGCGAAACGATGAAGGGCCAGCTACGGGGTCTCGGACAAGCCGAGCGAAACGCGCAGGACGGTATCTCCTTCGTGCAGGTGGCCGAATCGGGCCTCAACGAAACCTCCAACTTGCTCAACCGTGTTCGGGAACTCGCAACCCAAGCCGCGTCCGACACCATCGGCGATACGGAACGTGGGTTCGTGAACATTGAAGTCCAACAGCTCGTGACCGAAATGGATCGGATCGCGACGACGACCGAATACTCCGGTTCTCGACTCCTGGATGGCTCGGGCCAAACGCTCGACTTCCACGTCGGCTTCCGAGGCGACCCCTCGAAAAACGTGATCAGCTACGACGCCGGCGCCGCGAACGCACAAACTTCCGCGCTCGGCGTGGATGGAGTGAGCGTTGCCTCTAAAGATGACGCACGGGGTACGCTCGACGTCATCGACCAGGCCATCTCGAAAGTCGCCGCGATGCGAGCCGGCTTCGGTGCGATTCAAAGCCGGATGAGCTCGACGATCAGCAACATCTCGGTCTACCGAGAAGCTCTCAGTGCCGCGAACTCCCGGATTCGAGATGCCGACATGGCCGAAGAATCCGCGAACCTCGCGAAGGCCAACATCTTGCAACAAGCCGGTACCGCGGTCTTGGCGCAAGCCAACAGCGCGAACGCTCTCGCCCTGAAGCTGCTCTAGTTCCCATCATCCGTAACGAATTGGACGGAGGTCACGCCGGCCGGAGGCCGGTCCCACGACGAAGTGGTTAAGGACCTCCCTTCTTTCCCGCTGACGGGGAGAATCGGTAACGGCTGGTGCCCTTCGTTCCAAATCGTACTGTGCCCGGGTCAGCGCCGAGAGGCGCCGGCCCGGGCCATTTTTCTTCAGAGCGCGAACTGACAGATCTTAAGCGTGCCTCGATCCGAAAAGGCGACGACCCCGGCGCTGGAATCCATCTCCCGAATTGCGTACAGACTCTCACGCAAACGTCCGGCGGCCTTGGCCGACCCGGCGAGCGCCGGAGGCGCTTCGCCGCGCGAGTAATACGCATTTTCAAGATCGCTGATCTGACCAACCAACGTATCGACGAGACCCATAAGGCTTTCTTGCCAGTTCTTCTCGGTCCAACCGTTCGTCAGCGTCATCCCGGCTCCGCAGACCTCTTTGATATCCTGCAAAGTCCGCTCCATGGCGCCTCGCTTGGCGGCGACCAACGCGATGATTTGGCTTTCGATCGACTCGCCGCCGATGACCTTGTCCGCTTTCTGGATGAGGGCATCCAGGCCGCGGTCGCCGCCCCCCGCGCCGACGTCGCCGGGATTCTTGTCCGCGCTCAACCTCGCCCGCTTGACCCGTGTCTTCTCCGCCGAAGCCGGAAGACGGGACGGGCCCGCGGAAGCGCTTGCGCAGGCGCCGAGGCCCAGGAACGCCCCGAGCACGAGACCCATGGCCGTGATTTTGGATTTTTTCTTCATGTTTTCTCCTTTTCTTTCACCGACGCATCGTCGGCGATTCTGAACAACTGAATGGAAAGCGCATAAACCTGCTTTGCTTTCGGGTCGTCGAGCGACTCCGCGGTTTCCCGACGAAAGCGACGTATCTTCTCGCGCGCCTTCGTCATTTCCTTCGGATCGAAGAGGAAGACCGTGCTCGTATGGTCGCGCTCCTCGAAAGCGTCTTGGGCAAGCGAACGTTGCGCCGCCGAAAGAATCTGCGCCTGGTAGTTCCGTAAGGCCGACGACGGCACGCTGCCGGGAGCGAGCAGTACGTCCGAGGCACGCCACCGGCCGGCCTCGTCCTTCCAGATGAGCTCGAGCCGCTTGAGCCGCTCCCAGCTTTCCTCCACGACGGAGCGGGCCAACCCGAAGCTCCGCGCCAACTTGCCGAAGTCGAGTCGAAAACCCTCCGAACGCACGAGCTCGCGCAAGGCGAGGTGCTGCCAGTCCGAGATGATCCGGAACGCGTCGAGCGAAAGACGATGCTGGGAAAGGTGCCGGCGCTGCTCGATGCGCGCGCGGGCCATGGCTTTCTGCGTCGCGCTTCGCGCGTGTTCGCTGTCGACGAGATCGCAGAAATATTCGCCCTCGCTGCCGACCCAACCCAAGCGACGGGAGATCGCCTCGGCCTTCGTTCGCGATAAGCCTTCGCGACCGCTCAAGATCGAAGACAGGCGTCCCGGGTGCAGCGCAAGATCGCGCGAGAAAGCCCGCAGCGAATAGCGAGGATTCGCCGCCATTCGACCACGCAGCTCTTCGCGCAACCAATCGCGGTAGGACGCGACGGCATCGACTTTGCCCATGAAATTCCCCCTCGGGGCATTAAAGCGCAGGATCCCGGAGGCGGGTAGAACTCACGCTACAAAGTGTTGCGCGAGATCGCGTGAGCGCACGCGCGCGCAAAGATTTGCTAGACTAATACGATGAGCCTCACGCGGAAAACACTGCTCCTTGGCGCCGTTCTTTCGTCCTCGGCCTACGCCCAAGACTATCCCTACGACGACGAACCCTCGGGTGAAGCCCCCCTTCCGCCGGAGGGACCGACGGAAACGCCGACGCCCGCCCCCGCGCTGCCCACCGAAGGCCCCGGTCGCGCGTCGCCCAAACGCACCCGTCAGCCCTCGCTCTTTCGCGTCGCCCTCAAGGCGGGCGCAAACTTCGCCGTCCTCAGCAGCGCCGCCGCGGGAAGCCATTCGGGCATGGGCATCGAAGGCGTCGTCGCGATGGGGTGGGATCTCGCATACCAGCCGATATTCCTGGAGCTCGAGTTCGGGTACCGCAGCCACTTCATGGGCGACGACCCGCTCCACATCGTTCCGATCCGCTTCGGAACCTTCTACCGAAAACGGATGGCGCGGACCCGACTCTGGAAGCCGGGAGTCGCGGTTTCCTTCGACGCGCGCATGGAAGCTTCGGCGAACGGATCCGGCTCGGATCTGAACTTCCTGCCCGCGCTTCATCTGAGCAACCAATTCGAGTTCGGTAACTTCCTCGCGGAACCCGTCGTGAGTCTCTACCGTCTCGGCTCGACGGGTAACTCGATCGCGGCCGCGTTCCGGCTCGGTTACCGTTACTGATCCGCGTCACCGAACACGAGGTACGTAGGCAAAGTTCGTGCGGGGCGACTATATTCGCCCGATGCCGTCGACATTCCTCCCGCGTTACCTCTTCCGAATTTTCCTCGGCGCGGGCGGGGGCTTCTTCGTGCCGACGGCCGCCGCCATCACCTCGGGCAGCGAATCGGTCGACGCCATTTCGGGAGGAAGCTACCGCACCTTTCGACTCCCTTCGCATCACTTGCATTTCGACGTCGAGCTCGAGCGCCTCGCCCGGTCGCTCGCGCCCCGCTTCGAGAACTACCTCGACGGGCTCCAGTCGAGGCTGAAGTTCCGTTTGAAGCGGCCGATGCCCGTCTTCTTGGTGAAACGCGGATTCGGCAACGCCTTCGTCACGTTTCCTTCGGCGGCCTCGCCTTCTTTCTCGGTCCTTTCGCCTCGGCTCACGGCGGCCGAGCTCGGCTCGCCCACTTTCCTCTACGCCGGCGACGACGAAGGCGTTTTCGACACTTTCCGACACGAAGCCATGCATTACGTGGAAGAAGACCAGCGACGGAGCTTCTGGTCCGCGCTCATGGGCGACGCGCCTTACTCCCTCCCTTCGGGTACGGCTTGGGCCGCCGAAGCCTGGGCGGTCGTCCACGAGAAGCCCTCGAACCCCTACTCCGGACGCATGAAAGAATCCTACTTCGGAGCGCTCATGCGCGCGAACGTGTCCGGACGCGCGACGCCCGCCCCGACCGAGTGGGACCTCAGCGCGAACAATCCGGATTGGCGACTGCTCGGCAGCCACTACGTCGTGGGCTCGAACTTCTTCGCCTTCCTGGCGCGCACGCACGGCCTCGCGAAAGTGGACGATTTTATGATCCACCGAAACGGCTTCTCGGCGAGCTCCGCCTACGAAAAAAGCTTCGGCAAAGACTTCGAGGCGCTTTACGGAGAGTTCCGACGCGAAACCGCCGACGAAGTCCGTCGTCAAAGCGCCTCGGGGGCGGCCGTCGTTTTTGACGACGACATCGGGCGCATCAACGCGTTAGGTACCACCCTGAACGGCGAAAAAATCTTCGTCGGAAGCTCGCTCGACCGAACGCCGCGCCTCTACCGGGTTTCGGCCGACGGCAAACGCGACTTGGGCTCCGCCGCGCTCTTCGAATGGATCGCTCCGTTGGGCGGTCGCCTCGCCTTCGCCCCTTGGCAATGGTCCGAGGCCCGCGTCCCGGGCGCGCTGGATTTCTTTTCGGCGGAAAGCAACGCCGAGGGCAACGAAAGCCGGCCCGGCCTCTATCGCTACCATCTCGAAGCGGGAACGCGTCGTAGGCTCCGCGGCCTGCCCCTCGCGCGTGCCGCCGTCTCGCGTGGCGACCGGGCGGGATACTACGCTCTCGTTCAGTCGGACCCGAACGAGAATCGCTTCCGCCTGGAAGAAGGCCCCCTCGACGAAGACGGCCCGACCCGCGTGCTTTCCGAGTGGTCGGAGTTCTCCAGCGTTTCGCAGCTGCGCCAGCACCCGGAGTCCGGCGCGCTCTACTTCGCCGCCATCCGACCGGAAGGCAGTTGGGGAATCTACCGGATCGACGCGAATCCGAACGCGACGCCGCAGCCGCTCGTCGACACGCGAGGCCAGGATCTCTTTCCGCTCGTCGATCGGGCGGGCAACGTCTTCTTTCTTTCCGACCTGAACGGACGGAGTTTTCAGGTCTACCGCTTGGACGGCGAACGGGTTTGCCGTCTGAGCGACGAGCCGTTCTTCGTGTCGAGCTTCGGATGGGGCGCGAACGAGCGCGAGCTCTTGGCCGTGAGCCGCCGAGGCCCGAGCGAAGTCCTCGTCTCGCTTTCGACCGAAGCGCGGAACTGCGTTTCCATGGCCGAGGTCGCGGCCGCGTCGACGAGTGTTCCCTCCTTCCGGAGCACCACGGTCGCGGCGACCGAAGAATCCGCTTGGCAAGGGCTTTGGCCGGCGACCCGCGCCCTGCTCCCCCGCTACACCCGCAGCGGCGACTTCGGAGTCCAGGCGCTCCTGTCCGGCGAGTCTCCCTACAAAGACTGGTCTTGGACTCTGCTCGGCGACTGGGAAGCCACCGACGAGAACACCCATATTCTCGGGGGAACGATCGGATGGCACGCTTTCTTTCCCGTCGTTTCGCGCCTCCGGGTCGAAGCGAGCCCGCTCGCGCTCGGCTACGCGTTCGTGCCCGACGCGCGCTTCTTGAACGCGAGCCTCGAGTTGCAGCGCGAACTCGGCCATCATCTTTTCCGGGGCCGCGCGGTCGCGACGACCCAAACGGACGATGCCGCTTCGGATCCCGACCCCTACGGGTCGGCCACGGAGATCGGCGTGGCCCACTCCTTCTCGAACACCCAGCAGTCCGCGCTGGCCGCGGCTCCCCAAAGGGGTTGGTCGCTTTCGACGGCGTTCGAGGTCAATCCGAGTTACTTCGGCCAGGCGTCCACGCGAGCCGTCCTTTCGGCCCGACAAACTTTTCATCTGCCGATCGAATCGTTCGCGCGCAATCACTCCCTGAGCCTGAGCCTCTCCGAGACGAAAGCGTTCAACGGTCTCCTGCGGGTTCAAGGTATCGGCGGCGGCAACGGCTTCGACTACGAGATCGAGTCCGCCGTCGCGCAGGGCTACGGTTTCGGCCGTCTCGTGGGCGCCGGAGAAACCCTTTTCGCCTATCCCGATTTCCGCATGACGGCCAATCTCATCTTGAGGGGGACGCTCGCCTACGTCATCCCGTTGAACTTCCTGCGAAGCGGCCTCTCGCAAGTCGCGGGAAGGCGCTGGCTCAACCCCGAGACCTCCGCGATGAACGTCTCGTTTTTCTACGACACGACCGTCGCCCGGGACGGTGACATCGACGTTACGGAGCAGCGGGGCAGCGTCGGCATCCGAAGCGACTGGTCTCTCTGGTTGAACGAGAACCAAAGCACGGGGATCTCGGCCAGCTACATCGGCGCTTTCGAGCTTCAGGACGAACGCGCCCTGCGCCACACTTTCGCGACGAGCGCACGGATCTACTACTGACCCTAGACCGGGCGCATGACTTTGGCGCCCATCTTCCGTTCGCGGTCGATGAGTTCCAGAAGCCGGCCCACGGTCACCCGAAAGCGATTGGGGGTGTAGGGCCGCTGCAGCACGGCGAGGGCGCCCAACGAAAGCGCGCGATTTTCGACCTCGTTCGCCATCATTCCCTGGTATCGGTGCGAAAGCACGACGCGCGCCGCGGGCTCGAGCTCCTTCAACTTCGTCAGACAGTAAAGTCCGTCGCGTTTTGGCAGCTGCAGTTCGACGAAGACGAAGTCGGGCCTCAACTTCTGCCAGGCGCTCATCCATCCCGAACCCGCCCGGGCCCACTCCACGACCTGGATGCCATTCGCTTCCAGATTCGCGCGGAGTTCGGAGGCGTTTTCCTCGTAGTAATCCACGATCATAGCCGTGCAGGTCGCCATGGACTCAGTGTAACATGCTCCCGTGCCTTCACCCCGCTTCTTCGCGCGCGCGTCGGTCTTCAAGCTGCTCCCGGCCCTCTTGGTCGGGCTGATCCCGTTCGACCTCCTTGACCAGGCTCTGCTCTCCCGCCTCTACCGCATTCGAGGCGAACGACCGGGCCCGGCGGCCATCAAAGTCGTGCTCGTTCGCGACCCCGAGGAGATGTCGGATTTCCTGCGCGTCGTGCGGCCGCTCACGGATCTGCCCTGCATCAACTTGAGCCGGTGGAATCCGGGCGAACGTTCCTGTCTCTTTTTGCCGGTCGAGGAGATCTCGCGCCCTCGGGAGATCTTCACGTTCGCGCCCAGCCTCGCGCGCTTTCTGGGGCGGGAAGTCCCGCCTCCCTTCCACGCCGACGGCGGGATTCAACCGCTCTACTACGGGAACATTGCCGTCTTCCGGCCCCTGACCGTCCCGGAAGCCATCGCTTCGGTCAAATCGCTCTTCGGTCCCGGCGACATCCTGGTCTTCGCGCCGACGAGTCCCGTCCCCACGATCCCCGCCGAAACGCCGGCCGGAAGCCTGAACCAAGTCGAGATCGCCTTGAACATGGTGGGCAACGCTTTCGAAGAGCGCTCCCTCGCTTCGACGTCGCGCACCCTCCAGGTCATGCACTCGGCCGCGGCCTCGGCGCTCGTCGCCTGGATCCTGTACTCCTATCCGATCGTCCTGACGGCGGTGCTCACCCTCTTGCTCGGCCTGGTCCAGCTCATCCTCGCGCTCGTCGTCTTCGATACGCTCGACGTCCAACTGCTCGCCGTCGCGCCGCTCGTGGCGATGCTCACGGCCTACCTCCTCGGCCTGAGCGATCGGCTCAACAGCCGTGAACGCGAAGCCTGGTCCCTGGAACAGCGATCCGAGAGCCTGCGCGAGCTCGACGAGATGAAATCCAATTTTCTCTCCCTCATTTCCCACGACCTCAAGACGCCCATCGCCAAGATGCAGGCCATGCTCGAACGCATGGCCCACGGCGAACTCGGGTCGCTCACCCCGACGCAGAACGAAACGCTCTCCCGCATCCTCTCGGCGAACGGGCACCTCCAACGAACGATCTCGACGCTGCTGCTGCTCAACCGCATCGAGACGGGCCAGTTTCAGATCCGGCGGGAACCCACCGACCTTCTCGAGCTGATCGACGAAACCACGAAGGCGCACCAAGGTCCCGCGCAGGATCGCAACATCCGCATCGAGAAGGAGCTCGAGCCGCTCTTCCTGGCCGAGGTCGATCGCGGCCTCATCCGCGAAGTCATCAACAACCTCCTGGACAACGCGCTGAAGTACTCGCCCGCCGCCTCCGTCATTTCGGTCCGCTGCGGAGAGCTCGACAACTCGCCCGACCTTTCCCCGCCGCAACCGGCCATCTGGATCGAGATCCAAGACCGCGGCACGGGTATCCCGCCGCAGGACCGCGAACGCGTCCGGCAGAAGTTCGTGCGGGGCTCGAACGAAAACACGGCCGCGGACCAATCCGTCAAAGGCACCGGCCTCGGACTCTTCCTGAGCGGCTTCTTCGTCGAGAAACACGCGGGCCACATGCGCATCGTCTCGCGGACGCGCGGAGAGCCCTACGACCCGGGCTCGCCGGCCGCCCAGTACTTCGCCGAGGACGAGTCCGGTACCGTGGTGCGGATCAGCCTTCCCGTCGACGAAAGCTTCCTGACGCCCGAAGCCACGTAAAATCCTTCGGATCCCTGGACCCGATCCACGCCTGAAATTCGAGGAATCCTGACGGCGGACTCGCGAGGTCCTGCTAAGATGAACGCATGAGTTCCGATCCCCTCCGCATCCTCATCGCCGACGACGAAGCCGATCTTCGGCTCGGCATCCGCTCGCAACTGACGCCCCGAGGTTTTCAGATCGACGAAGCCGCCGACGGCGAAACGGCCTGGCAGATGATCCAAGCGAATTCCTACGACCTCGTGCTGCTCGACGTCCGGATGCCGGTCCTCGACGGGTTGACCGTGCTCAAGCGCATCCGCGACGATCGCTCGACGACGACCGTCGCCGTCATCACGGCGCACGCGAACCTCAAGGACGCCGTCCAGGCCATCCACGACGGCGCTTTCGACTACATCGAGAAGCCGCTCAAGCGCGAGCGCCTCGACGAGCTCGTCGACAAGGCCCTCGAGGCACGCAGCCTCATCGCCCAGATCGCTTTCTCCCGCCCGCGCGAAGCCGCGGCCGCGCCCGAGGCAACGGCGGAGACGAGCCCGGATCCGCGCCAGGACTTCATCGGCCATTCCCACCCGATGCAGCGGATCTTCAAGCTCATCGAGCGCCTCGCGAACGTGAACACGAGCGTCTTGATCCGCGGCGAGAACGGCACGGGCAAGGAGCTCGTCGCCAAGGCGATCCACTTCAATTCTCCGCGCAAGCATCGCCCCTTCGTCGCCGTGAACTGCGGCGCGATCCCCGAGGATCTCATGGAGAGCGAGTTCTTCGGGCACGAGAAAGGGGCCTTCACGGGCGCCCACACGCGCAAGATCGGGAAGTTCCAGTTCGCCTCGGGCGGGACCCTTTTTCTCGACGAGGTGGGCGACCTGCCGCTGCCCATGCAGGTCAAGCTCCTGCGCGTCCTCCAGGAACAGAAGATCACTCCCGTCGGCTCGAACCGCGAAATGAAAGTCGACGTCCGCATCGTCGCCGCGACGAACCGCGACCTCGAAAAGATGATGGAGACGAGTCGCTTCCGGAATGACCTCTTCTACCGGCTCAACGTCATGCCCGTGTTCCTGCCGCCCCTGCGCGAACGCACGGACGACCTGCCCTACCTCGTTCCCCATTTCATCCAGAAGTTCAACGCGAAGCACGGCCGCAACGTGCGGGGGATCACGGCCGACGCGCTCGCCAAACTCAAGACCTACGACTGGCCGGGCAACATTCGCGAGCTCGAGAACGCGATCGAGCACGCCTTCGTCGTGGAAACGGGCGACGAGCTGACCTACGAAAGCTTTCCGGGCCACATCTCCGAAGCGCTGCTCGACAAGGAAGAAGGCTGGTCGCTCCCGGGCTCGACCGGTAGCGGCGGCGCGAGCGGCACGATCCGGGCCGAGGTCGCGCTTTCGCTGAACTACCACGAAGACAAGGAACGCTTCGAACGCGAGTTCATCATCCAGGCCCTGCGCTCGAACGGCGGCCGGATCAACCAGACGTGCGAACATGCGGGCATCCCCAAGAACACGCTGCTGCGCAAGATGAAGAAGTACGGCATCAACGCCAAGGATTACGAGTCATGATCCATCGCTTCTTCTCGAAGTCGGCGCTCCCGCCCCTTTCCCAGCAACTCGCCCAAACGCCGATCTCGAAGTTCATGACCCGCAATCCCTACAGCGTGATGAAGACGACGCCGGTCGGGATCGCGATCCAAACGATGTTGACCCATGGCATCAGCGGCCTTCCCGTCGTCGACGTCTCCCAGGTCTGCATCGGCCTCTACACCGAGCTCGACGCCATGATCCAGGCCGCCAGCCAACCGCTCGACGCGCCGATCCGCTTTCGAAGCCCGGCGATTTCGGTTCAATCGGACTTCACCTTCAAGGAAGTCCTGCTCGTCATGGCCCGTCGCAAGTTGCGCCGGGTTCCGGTCGTCGACGACCGCAAGCGCCTCCTCGGCATCGTCGCGCGACGGGACATGCTCAAAGCCTTCATGGACGACGTTCAGCGTTGAGCCTTTCGCGCCCGACCCACGGGCGCGGCTTGCCGCCAAGGGACGGGGGTTCTAGGTTCGACCTATGTCGAGCGGCAAGAAACGCATCCTTCTCCTTCACACCGGCGGAACCCTCGGAATGACGCTTTCGGGGCAACCCGACGACAGCGCCCGCTTCGTCGATTCGCTCCGCCAGCACGCGCCGCGGATCTTCGAGATCGCCGATCTCCACGTCGAGATTCTCTTCAACAAGGACTCCTCGAACATGGTTCCGGGAGACTGGCTCAAAGTCGCGCGGGCGCTCTCCCAACGCATGAGCGAGTGGGATGGGTTCGTCGTCACGCACGGCACCGACACGATGGTCTTCACGGCTTCGGCGCTGAGCTACATGCTTCCGTCGCCCTCGAAGCCGATCGTCATGACCGGTTCCCAGCGCCCGATGGCCGACGCCAAGTCCGACGCCGCCCGCAACCTCATCGCCGCCGTCGAGATCGCGTGCGAGGCCCGCGTGAAGGAAGTCACGATCTTCTTCGACAGCTACCTGCTCCGCGGAAACCGCGCGAAGAAAGTCTCGATCCCGAGTTTCCAGGCTTTCGAGAGCCCAAACCTTCCGCCCCTCGCGCGCGTCGGCCTTCGCACGGACTACGTGCCGGCTCCTTATCCCTCGATCGAGTCGAATCCGGACTTCCGCATCGAAACGCGCGTCGCCGCGCTCGCGCTCTTTCCGGGCATGGACATCGAGCTCTTCTACGGTCTCATCGACAAGGGCGTCCGCGGGCTCGTGTTGAAGGCCTTCGGCCCGGGCGATATCCCGCTCGGCGAGCATTCCGTGGTCCACCTCATCCGCGCGCTCACGGAGAAGGGTATTCCCACCGTCATTTGCTCACAGGCGCTCTTCGGCGCCGTCGACCTGAACCTCTACGAAACGGGACGCGCGGCCGCGACCGCGGGCGCGATTTCGGCGGGCGACATGACCTGGGAAGCCGCGCTCGTGAAGATGATGGTCCTGCTCGGACGCGGCTACCCGCTCGGCGCTTTCCGCGCCGCCTTCCGCAAGAACCTCGCGGGCGAACTGACCGAGGAGTTGATGTGATGGAATTGTCCGAACGTCTCAAGGCGCTTTGCGATATCGTCGAGTCCGCCACGCCCTTGCTGCTCGAAGGCTACGCGCGCGTGCCGGGTGCGGATCCGCTGCGTCGTGAGCACCTCGGAATCCAAACCAAGAAATCCGTGAAGGATCTCGTCACGGTCTTCGACCAACGGGTCGAAGCCTTCCTCACGGCCGAGCTCGCGCGCCGCTTTCCGGGCGAAGCGATCGTCGGCGAGGAAGCCGTGGCGGCGTCGGGTCGCTCCGTGCGCGAAACCTGCGAACAACACGACGCCTTCTGGATCATCGATCCGATCGACGGCACGACGAACTTCCTGCACGGCATCCCGATGTTCGCGATCTCGATCGGGCTCGAGCGCGAGGGGCAGCTGGTCGCCGGCGTGATCTACAATCCGATCATGGACGAGCTGTTCACGGCCGAGCGCGGCAAGGGCGCCTATCTCAACGACAAGCGGATCCGTGTTTCGGCGCGAAAGGCGATCGGCGATGCCGTCGTGGCGACCGGCATCCCGCATCGCGGACGGCCGAACCATCCGCGCTTCCATCGCGAGATCGAGGCGGTGTGCAAGGCGGTGGCCGGCGTGCGGCGCACGGGGGCGGCCTCGCTCGACCTCGCGTGGACGGCGGCCGGACGGTTCGACGCCTACTGGGAGCACGATCTGAAGCCTTGGGACATCGCGGCCGGCATCGTGATCTGCCGCGAGGCGGGCGGCCTCGTCACCGACATCGACGGCGGCGACAGCATCTTCTCCCGCGGCGACGTCCTCGCCGGCAACAGCTCCATCCTGAAGGCGTTGACCCCGCTGCTCGCACACTGATTGTTTTCGCAACGCGTTGCGGCATACGTGGCCTTGCGTGCTGCAAGCATTTGCCGGCGCACAAATACTGCGCAGGAAGTAAGGTCCTTCTTGGCCGAACTTTTGAGCACGACAGGGTCGGGTGGGCCCCTGGAGGGGTCAACGGGAGCGCGACTTATTCTTCGTCATGGCCGCGCAGACGGCCATCCACGACAAGCATCCACATAGCGACGCCGACAATCCCCGCGGGTAACATCCACACGTTCAACTCCTCTCTACTCACGGCGAGTCTACTGAAACTGGCGGAGACGGCCGCCTCCGCGGCCGTGACGGTGCAAGAATGATGCGCCGGCACAAACCAATCCGCCTCATCGCCACGCTCCACAATTCTCGCCCTCGCCTCCAACAAACGTCATGGCCGCGCAGGCGGCCA
>DDRA01000022.1:2990-3557 GCA_002343545.1 Bacteriovoracaceae bacterium UBA2428 | reverse complement strand
GGTGGCGGCGTTCTCGGTCGCTCGCGTCTAGGCGCGGTGGACGAGTTCGTGGCAGGTTTTCAGGAGGAGGTCGCGGTCGATCGGCTTGGTGACGTAGGCGTCGAAGCCGGCCTTGAGGGCACGTTCTCTTTCTTGGGTCATGGCGTTCGCCGTGAGGGCGACGATGGGCATGCTCTTCCCGCGCCGTCGGATTTCGCCGAGCGCGGAGTAGCCGTCCATTTTGGGCATCTGGATGTCCATGAGGACGAGGTCGTAGGCCCGTTTTTCCGTCTGCCGAACGCCGTCCTCGCCGTCCGCGGCGATGTCGATCCGCGCGCCCGACTCTTCGAGCATGAGGCGGATGAGCGTGCGGTTGTCGTCGGAATCGTCCACGGCGAGGATGTGGACGCCTTCGAGCGAAGGACCCGCGTCGCGCGCATCCGGCTTCTTTTCTTCGGGGGGTTGGACGTAAGGAAGCGCCAGGACGAAGCAACTCCCGGGGCCCGCGCCTTCGTCCGCGAGGGTCAAGGTGCCGCCGAGGGCCTCGGCGATTTCGCGCGAGAGCGCGAGGCCGAGCCCGCTGCCGCC
>DDRA01000022.1:2406-2794 GCA_002343545.1 Bacteriovoracaceae bacterium UBA2428 | reverse complement strand
GTACGAAGCCGGCCGACGTGAACTTCGTCGCGTTCGAAAGAAGATTCGAAAGGATCTGGCGGAGCCGGGTACCGTCGGACAAGAAGAGGTCCGGGAATCCCGCCGCCGGATCGACGCAATCGAAGCGTAGCCCCTTGGCCTTCGCCTGGGGTTCCCAAGTCTCCAGCATCTCGCGAACGACGGCCCGCAACGAGACGGGGGAGAGGTCGACTTCGAAGGACTTCGCCTCGATCTTGGCCACGTCCAGCACGTCGCCGATGATGCGGGTCAACTCCTTCCCGTTGCGGACGACGGTCTTAAGGCTTTCTTCGCGCTCCTTGGCGGAATCCTGCAGTCGTGCGAGCTCGGCGAAGCCGATCATGACCCCGAGCGGAGTGCGGATCTCGTG
>DDRA01000022.1:0-2288 GCA_002343545.1 Bacteriovoracaceae bacterium UBA2428 | reverse complement strand
CCCGAGCGGAGTGCGGATCTCGTGGCTGATATTGGCCAGGAAGATCGACTTCGCGCGGTTCGCTTCGTCGGCTTCCTTGCGGGCCTCCTTGAGCAATCGCTCCGTGCGCGCGCGGACCTGCAGATCGGCCTGGAGCTGGGCCGCGAGCGTTTGCGAGCGCTTCATCGTGAGCGACACGATGAGGCTCAGGGCGCTGCCGAAGGCGAGCACGAGCAGGGGAGCCCAACTGAGCAGCGCGATCGAGAACTCCTCGGGCGCCCCGATCCGGATCGTCCATTCGTGGTTGGCAAAATGGAAAGGGAACTCGGACCAGTAAGTGAGCGTCGTGCCCGGCGGCGGCGTTTCCGAATAAAGAAGCTGTCCGGGGTCGACCCGCCCGCCGTCGTAAATCTCGAGCGAAAAATGGGCGTTCCGGAAGCGCAGCCCGTTCGTGATCTGGCCGAAAAGGTTATTGGCCCGGAAGCCCCCGTAGACGAAGCCGACGAGGGCCCTGCGTCGTTGATCGACCGTATCGACCGGCTGGCCTTCGCGGTAACGCGGAACGAAGACCAGGAAGGCGTAAGAGGGGCGCGGGTCGGCCGGATCGATGGGCAGGACGCGCGAGGTCGCCACGGGAATCCCCAGATCGCGAGCCCGGTCCATGGCGCGGCGTCGCTCCGGACTTCGGGAAAGGTCGACGCCGAGGACGCGCGACGTGGCGACGTTGATTCGCTCGACGTGGCGAACGATGTCGAACTCGTGCCGGTCCGGGTCGAGCCGGCGGAGCGGCTCGTCGAGCCCTGCTTCTTTGCCGTAGCGCTCCGCTTCCCCGCGGCCGACGCGCGCCACGTAGCCTAACGTCTGGATGCCGGGAAAATTTTCCCGAAGCTCCATGTCGACGATGAAGCGTTGGAACTCCTTCATCGTGAGCGAGGGCTTCATCGAGAAGAGATTGCGCGAGTAGACGAGGGCGTTCGTGTAGACGGTCATGCGGCTCGTCAGTACTTCGACGAAGTTGCCGATCGCGCGGTCAAAACGCGCGCGGTTTTCCGTTTCGGCGTTGCGCGCGGCGAAAAAAGTGGCGCCGAGAGTCAGCGACATGCAGAGAGCGAAGACGACGAGCGGCGAAAGTAAAAAGGCGGCACGTCGTCTCATGTCGAGACCGAATCTAGCGGCCGCGAGGCGATGCGTCGAGGGTCGGGGCTTGAGCCGGGTTGGGACTTTTTGCCTTGGCGGACGCTAAAACGGGGGCGTCCGGCGACGCGAAAGGGCGCCATCTCTTTCCCAAGGTGGCTTCGAGATGGCACGCATTCTGCTCGAACTTTCTGAACGGCGAGAGAGCCGTAAAGGCAAGGAGAAAGACATGAAAAAAGATCTTCGGGTATTCGTCGGGGTGGTTTTCGGAGTGGGCGCCTTGATCGCTTGCGAGCGGCAAGCGACGGAAGCGCCCATGGGCAGCGGAAACGCCGCGGTCGAGCGCAAAGGCCCCGCGCCGGCTTCGGAAGAAACCAAGGTCCCCGTGACGGTTCCGCCGCCGGACTTCCAAGACAGCCCGGCGAGCGAAACGAAGCCCTAAGGGCCTACGGGAAGATCGTCGTAAAGAGGAAGGCGGCGAAGATCACGAGGTGCACCGCGCCTTGGAGCACTGTCGTGCGTCCCGTTCCGAGCGAAAGCGTCGAGACGATCAGCGTCAGCATGAGCAGAACGGATTCCTTGGCCTCGAGACCGAGCGAAAGCGTGAGGCCGGTCAGGATCGAGACGCAAGCGAGGGTCGGGATCGTGAGGCCGATCGTGGCGAGCGCCGAGCCGAGGGCGAGGTTCATGCTCGTTTGCAAACGATCGTGCTTGGCGGCCCGCACGGCGGCAAAGCCTTCGGGCAACAAGACGACCAAGGCGATGACGATCCCCACGAGCGAGCGCGGCGCGCCCGCCCAGTCGACGGCCGCCTCGATGGCGGGCGAAAGAAGTTTCGCGAGGCCGACGACGGCGCAGAGCGAGACGAACAGCAGACCGAAGGCTCCCCAGGCAACCCGACGCGAAGGCGGGGCCGCGTGGACGGATTCGTCGTGGGCCACGGACTCTTCGGGCAGAAAGTAGTCGCGGTGCCGGATCGTCTGCACGAAAACGAACGTGACGTAGAGGATGAGCGAAGCGATTCCCACGAAGACGAGCTGGAGCGAAGTGTAGATCGGGCCCGCGAGGGACTTGGTGTGGTTCGGAAGGACGAGGGTCAGCACGGCGAGCGCCGAGAGGGTCGCGAGGGCGGCGCTGACGCCGCGAAGCTGGAAAGCTTGCTCATGGTGGCGCGC
>DDRA01000106.1:10303-11336 GCA_002343545.1 Bacteriovoracaceae bacterium UBA2428 | reverse complement strand
GCCGCCGATGACGGCGACGTGCTTGGGGGTCTTCTTGACTTCGAGCGCTTCGCGCGAGCCCAGCACCGTCTTCCCGTTGAACGGGAAGCTCGGGATCTGCACGCTCGACGAACCGGTCGCGAGGATGACGTTCTCGGCCTCGATGACGGCGTCTTCGCCCGTCATCGCGACGTTGTCGTAGCTGTCGAGCTTGCCGTTCACCTTGAGCGTCTTGATCTGGCCGCCGTTGGGCAGACCGCCGCCGAAGCCTTCGAGCGTCGCCGTGCCCTTGAACACGGTCACGCCGTTCGCCTTGAGGAGCTGTCCGACGCCGCCGGTGAGCTGGCGCACGATGCCGCCCTTCCAGTCGACGAGCTTGGCGAGGTCGACGTTGAGACCTTGCACGGTGATGCCCATCTTTTCGGCGGACTGGATCTTGTGCACGAGGTGACCCGCCGTGATGAGGGCCTTCGACGGAATGCATCCGTAGTTGAGGCACTCGCCGCCGAGCTTATGGCCCTCGACGAGGGCGGTCTTCAGACCGTACTGGGCGGCACGAATGGCCGCGACGTATCCGCCGGGACCACCGCCCACGACGACGACTTGGAATCTTTGGGGAGCGCTCATGAGACCTTCCTTAAAGTTCGAGGGGAATTCCGGGTTTCACGGTGACCGTTTCTTCGCGTTGCGTGCGGTCCTCGAGGAACCAGCGAATCACGACGGGCCACTCGACCCGGGAACGGCGAAAGAGAGAGGCGAAGCGGACTTCGGTATCGGGGAGCGCGCTCAGCGAGACGCGATCGTCCGAGTCGACGTCGCGCACGAAGACGACGGCCTGCTTGGCGCGGCGCTCGGCGAAGCCGGCGCGCGAAAAGCGGATCGTCCAGTCCTGCGGCGCGAGACCGGTCCGCACGACCCATTCCGACGCCGCCGTGCGATCGCACTCGCCTTCGACGATGCCGTTCGCCGGCACGAGCCCACGTTCGGCAAGCAGGCCGCGCTGACGCGCCGGGATCGCCCAACGCGAGTCGCAGTCCGCGCGCCGCGCGTCGCG
>DDRA01000106.1:9684-10162 GCA_002343545.1 Bacteriovoracaceae bacterium UBA2428 | reverse complement strand
GCGAGTCGCAGTCCGCGAGCCGCGCGTCGCCCAAGGTGATCGCCTTGACGCGAAGGCCGGCCTGAAGATCGGCCCTCGAGAGAAGAAAAGGCGTCGCGACGACGCCGTTCTCGAAGCGAAGCACGAGATCGACCGACTCGACGCCGCGGACCAAAAAGTTCTCGGGCGCGTCCACCCTCACCGGCACCTCGCGCGCGAGGGCCAGGGAAGCCGAGAAGAACGCGACCGACAAGATCGAGGACTTCCGCATTCCGGACCTTAGACCATCTCGAGAAGCAGACGCGCGGGATCCGCGAGACGCTCGATGATGGCGTTGCAGAAGTGGCCGCCCACGGCGCCGTCGACGACGCGGTGGTCGAGCGAAAGCGAGAGGTGCATCGTCTTGCCGACGACGACTTGGCCGTCCTTCACGATCGGTTCTTCGGCCACCTTGTAGACGCCGAGGATGCCGACTTCCGGGTAGTTGATGATCGGCGTC
>DDRA01000106.1:617-9539 GCA_002343545.1 Bacteriovoracaceae bacterium UBA2428 | reverse complement strand
TAGTTGATGATCGGCGTCGCGAACATGCCGCCGATGTTGCCCATCGAGGTGATCGAGAAGGTCGATCCCTTCAGATCGTCGGCCGAGGCCTTGCCGGCGCGGACCTTGGCCGAAAGCTCGGCCATTTCGTGGGCGATCTGCAGGAGCGACTTCTGGTCCGCGTTCTTGATGACGGGGACGACGAGACCGTCGTTCGTGGCGACGGCGAAGCCGATGTGGAAGCCCTTCTTGAGGACGAGCTCCATCTGGCCGTCTTTTTCTTCGAGGCTCGAGTTCACGATCGGGAACTCGCGGAGGGCGCCGACGACCGCCTTCACCACGAAGGGCAGGTAAGTCACCTTGACGCCGTACTTCTCGCCGATGTCCTTGGCGCGCTCGCGAACGTTCACGAGCTCGGAGCACTCGAACTTATCGACGTAGGAGTAGTGGGGAGCCGTGTACTTCGAACGCACCATGGCCTGCGCGATAACCCGACGAAGGCCGCGTACCGGTTGCCGCTCATCGGCCGAGGTGGGCCCGAAGCTGCGGTTCGGAAGCGGGAGCGTTGCCTTCGCGGGTTTCGCGGGAGCCGCGGCGGCGGCCGGGGCCAAAGCCGCCGGAGCCGCGGCGCGCGGCGCGTTGGCCGCCGGAGCGGAACCTTGCGAGAGGAAGCGCACGAGGTCTTCTTCGAGGACGCGGGCGACGCCGCCCACGGGCGAGCCGCTCGCGGGGACTTGCGAAAGATCAACGCCGGCCTTCGCCGCCATCGCGCGTACGATCGGAGCCGCGGGCACGTTCGAGGGAGAATGGGCTTCGAGGGCGCCCACGTAGGGGCCCGCTTCGGACGACGCCTTCGGGGCGAGGGCGCTCGAGGGTTGGCCGGCCGCCGTCGCGCCGGCGCCGTGGTTGGGCGAGCCGTTCGTCGGGGGCGGCGGCGGGGTGGAAGGCCTCGCGGCTTCCACCTTCGGAGCGTCCGCCTTGGGGGCTTCGGCCTTCGGCGCTTCCGCCGCCGGGGCCGCGCCGCCACCGATCTGCGCGAGAACTTGGCCGACCTTAATCATCTGGCCTTCCTTGGCCGTGATGCCGCTGATCGTGCCCGCCACGGGGGCCGGAATCTCGACCGTCGCCTTGTCCGTCATGACTTCGAGCACGGCCTGGTCGGCGGCCACGGTGTCACCGTCCTTCACGAGCCAACGGATGAGTTCGCCTTCTTGGACGCCTTCGCCGATATCGGGGAGTTTGAATTCCATGCTGTTCTCCTTGGGTTGCTTCAGGTTTTTTCGGTCAGGAGAGCGCGCAGCTCCCGCTCGATGTCGGTTTCTTGGGGGATGCTGGCTTCCTCGAGCGGCGGCGCGAGCCCGATGACGGGCACGTGCAAGCCGGCCAGCAGACGGGGCCGCGCCCGGAGCGTGTAGTAATGCTCCTCGATCGTCCGACGCAGCAGGTGCTCGCCGAAGTTCGTGATCTCGGTGTCTTCGTTCAGGAAGAGCACGCGGCCCGTCTTGGCGATCGACGCCGAGATAGCTCTCCAGTCGTAGGGATAGATCGTGCGTAGGTCGATAACCTCGGTTTCACCGAGGCCTTCCGCCGCGAGACGATCCGCCACGTTGCGCGCGAGCTTCACGTACCGGCCGTAAGTGACGATCGTCGCGCGGCCGCCTTCGCGGACCGTGCGGGCTTCGCCGATGCGAATGGGGGCATGCCCCATCTCGGGCCAACGCGCCTTCCACTGGCCGCGATCGCCGATCGGCGCGTCGATCATCTCTTTGAGCTCTTTCTCGTCGGCGGGTTCGCCCGGCAAGAGCTCCTCACCCTTGATGCGCAAAAGCGCCTTGGGCGCCATGAAGAGCACGGGGTTCGGATCCTCGATGGCCGCGAGCATGAGCCCGTAAGCGTCGACCGGCGTCGAGGGCAGCACGATCTTCCAACCCGGCAAGTGCGACGCGATCGCGTCGAAAGAATGCGAGTGGTAAGGCGCGCCGTGGATGCCGGCGCCCGAGGGCGTCATGACGACCATCGAGAGCGGGAACTCGCCGTTCGAGGTCCAGCAGGAGTTCCCCGCGAGCTTCAGCAAGTCGATCGTGTTGAAGATGTAGTCGCAGAACTGGATCTCGGCGACGGGCTTCTGACCGGCGAGCGCGAGGCCGATCGCCGTGCCGATGATGCCGCGTTCGTCGAGCGGCGTGTTCCACGCCGTCGCGAGGCCTTGGGTGCAGGTGAAGACGCCGCCCAAGGGGGCGCCCACGTCTTCGCCGAAGATGTCGGTCACGCCGAGGTGCTTTTCACCGTAATGGAGCGCGAGACGGATGGCTTGGGCCATATTCGCCATGGCTAGAAATCCCTCCCCGGCAGGCCGCCGCGGATGTCGCCGGCGGAGAAGCTATGGTCGAGCACCGTCGAGCCGTCGGGCCACTTTTCGGTCCGCACCGTCTCGATGGCCTCCGTCGCTTCTTGGTTGGCCTCTTCGTAGAAACGCTTGAGGTCACCCTCTTCGATCCAGCCCGACTTGAGGAGCTTCTTCTCGAAGGTGTCGATGCAACAGACTTCGTCGGGCACGCGATGGCCGCCCGTCGAAGAAGAGTGGCCGTGCAGACGCGAAACCGCGATCTCGAGCAGGTAGGGGCGACCGCGTTCGCGGACGTAGTCGAGCGCGTCGGACAACGCGGCCCAAACCTTGTCGGGCTGGTTGCCGTCGCAGACCGAAGCCTCGATCTGGAAGGCTTTCGCGCGGTCCGCGATGTTGCGTTCGCCGTGCTGCTGACCGGCCGGCGTCGTGATGCCGTAGCCGTTGTTCGTCACGATCATGAGCATCGGCAGCTCTTCGCCGGGGCGACTGCTCCACACGAGCGCGCTCGCGAAATCGCCTTCCGCCGTGCCGGCGTCGCCGCCGACGACGACCGTCACGCCGGACTTCTCGCCGCGCTTGCGGGCGCGCCACTGCGCGCGGGCCGTGCCGAGCGCGACGAGAAACTGCGTCTCGATCGTCGAGGTGATCGGCATGAGGTTCCACTCCTTCTTCGCGGCGTGCGCGACGAAGTTGCGGCCTCCCGAGTAGGGATCCGTCGAGACGTTCTTCATCTGACGGACGAAGGGAAGCATCGGCTCACCCATGCTGAGCAGGATGCCGTTGCTGCGATAGTGCAAGTGCAAGTAGTCGTGCGCGAGGCCCGCGCCCTTGTCGACGAGCAGGCCCAGCGAAGTCGCGAAGGCTTCTTCGCCCGGGCCGCCGATCCAAAAGAAACCGTCGCCGGTGCGGACCATCCGGATGAGGCGTTCTTCGAGGACGCGCGCGCGCACCATCTCGCGCAAAAAGGCGCGGGCGAACTCGCGATCCTTGAAGGGCTGCGCCGAACGCGCCGAGCCCCGGGCCAACGCCGGTCGGAAAGGAGGGGGACGAACGGCCGTCATAGCGAAACCTCCGCGGGAACGGCGGGGGCGGACTTCGGTCCCCGCAGCATGTTCTCGATGAAAAACTCCCCGGCCTTGTAGCTCGAGCGCACGAGCGGGCCCGAGGCGACGTAGGCGAAGCCCATCGCCTCGCCCTCGCGGCGCCAGGCCTCGAACTTGTCGGGGTGAACGAACTCCGCGACCGCGAGGTGACGCGGCGTCGGCTGCAAGTACTGGCCGAAGGTCAAAACGTCGCAGCCCACTTCGCGCAGATCACGCATGCAAGCGCGCACTTCGTCGTCCGTCTCGCCCAGGCCCAGCATGATCGAGGATTTCGTGAGCGCGCGATGGCCCGCTTCCGCGGCCGCGCGCTTGTACGTGTCGAGCACGTCGAGCGACTGGCGGTAGCCCGCCCGGGGATCGCGCACGGTCTTTTGCAGACGCTCCACCGTCTCGACGTTGTGGGCGAGGACGTCGGCGCCGGAGCGCGCCATCTCGCGCACGCATTCCAGGTTGCCGCGCCAATCGGGCGTGAGGACTTCGACGAGCAACTCGGGGTTGCGCGCCTTCGAAAGCTGAACCGTCTTCACGAAATGCGAAACGCCTTGGTCCGGCAGATCGTCGCGATCGACCGAGGTCAAGACGATGTACTTGAGCCCAAGCCCCTTGACGCTGTCGGCGATCTTCTCGGGTTCGTGGGGATCGAGTTGCATGCGGGGATTGCCGGTGGTGACCGCGCAGAACTTGCAGCCGCGCGTGCAAATATCGCCCAGGAGCATGAAGGTCGCCGTGCCCCCCGACCAGCACTCGCCGATGTTCGGGCAACGAGCTTCTTCGCAAACCGTGTGGAGCTTCCTGTCGGCGATTAAAGCCTTGAGGTGCTTGAAGTTTTCCCCACCGGGAGCTTTGACTCTTAACCAGTCCGGCTTGGCCGTTTGCATGACCTTTCGGGTTTCATACGAAGGCCGCGAGGGGTCAAGGCCGGATTGGCAACGCCTTGCGTCATAACTCGAATTCCCCGCGCTTCCTCGTTAGAGTACTCGGCATGAGAAAAGTCCTTGTCGTCAAGAACCGCAGCCAACTCGACGTGGGCCGCTTCCTCGCCCAGTTCCGCGAGTCCCTCGGACCGCAGGCACCGGATTTCCAAAGCGACGTCCTGGACTCGCTCGCCGAGGTTCCGCAGTGGTTCGCGAAGCACGCTTCGCCGAGCCTCGCCTTCGTCGACTGGGGCCAGGAGTCCCGCAAGGCCGTGGACCCCAAACACCTCGAGCAGGCCTTGAACGGGATGCGGACCCTGGACCCGCACCTCTCGCTCATTCTTTTGACCGAGGCCATGCCCGAGTCGCAGGAAACCATGCACTGGCTGGACCGCGGGGCGACGGGCCTGCTCGCCCGTGACTTCACCCCCGGCCAAGTCACGGACGCCCTCGCCGAAATCCTCGGACGCAAGCTCGCCGTGGAACGCCCTCGTCACGCCCGCGTGCCGGGCCACCACAAGGTCATCCTTCGCGCCGCGAGTCTCGAGCAAGGCGTCGTCTCGGAGACGCTCAACATCGGCACGGGCGGCCTTTTCGCCCGCACGATCCCGGAAGGCGCCAAGACCGGCGACCGCGTCGACTTCGAGCTGCACCTGACGACGGGGATCGGCGGGAACGATACCCAGATCGAGGTTCCCGCGGCCGTCCGTCGCGTGAACGAGGAGAGCGGCGTGGGCCTTCCCAAAGGGCAAATCCTGCGCGGCAGCGGCTTCATCGTGTGGATCCGCCGTACGCCGGCGGCGGGCCTGGCCGAAGGGCTCGGCCTCCAGTTCGATCACCTCGACGACGACGCCCGCAAAACCCTCGACCATTTCATCATGGCCCACCGGGTCCGCGCCTTCATCCCGCTCTCCTGATGCCGTGAACCTCGCCCAACGGACCCCGCACGTCGTGATCGTAGGCGCCGGCTACGCCGGGCTGCCGTGCGCGCTCGAGCTCGCGCGCCAGAAGAACGCCAAGCGCACCCGGATCACGCTCGTGAACCGGGAACCGCGGCAGGAGCTCGTCTGCGATCTTTACCGCGCGCTTCGTAACGGGCGCCCGGAGCTCTTTCCCTTCCTCAAGACACTTCGCAAGCACGGCATCCACTTCGTCGAGGGGAGCGCCCACGGCTTCGAGCCCGAAGCCAAGCTCCTGCACGTGCGCGGGGACCGGGCGCAAAGCATCGCCTACGACGAGCTCGTCGTGGCCACGGGAAGCAAGGCCAAGTTGCCGCAGATCGACGGGCTCCAAGAACTTTTGGACGGCCCTTCGCCCCTGGACCGTCGCGTGTTCCTGTTCCGCAACAACACCCAGGTCCAAGCCTTGCGGCTCGCGCTGCGACGGATCGACTGGAGTCCGGAAAGTCGGCCGGGCGGGCGGGACCTCTTTTGCGTCATCGTCGGCGCGGGCACGACGGGACTCGAAGTCGCGGGCGAGCTCGCCACCTTTCGTGGGCGCAATCCGGCCTGCCGGATCGTGCTCGTCGACGGCAAGCCCGACATCCTGCCGGACTTTCCGATGCTCGCGCGTAACATCTACAAGCGCGACCTGCGACGGGCCCGGGTCGAAACGGTCCTCGGCTCGCCCGCGACCAAGTTGACCGAGAAAGAGCTGCACATCGAGAACGGGCAGGTCATCCCTTGGGACCTGCTCATCCTCTGCTCGGGCGGGCGTTCCACGAGCACGCTACGCGCTTTCGGCCCGGCGGCCTCGGACGAGGGGCTCGCCGCGAGCGCCAACCTCGGCATCGCGGGCTGGCCGCACCACCACGTCATCGGCGATCTGGCGCGACCCGACGGGGTCGGCCTCCCGCTCACGGCGCAGCTCGCCGGCCAGTCGGGACGCTTCGTGGCGCGAAAGATCGCGGCCGCGCTTTCGACCGGCCGAACGCCGCGCGATGCCTTCGAAGCGAACGACCTGGGCTCGCTCGTGAGCTTCGGCCCCTACGCGGGCGTCGGGCGACTCGGTGGCGCGCCGGAAAGTCCGCTGGGTCGTCTCGTTTCGCCCTTCGTCTTCGGCCCGCCCGTGGACGAGCTCAAACGGGCCGCGAAGATCCGTTATTTGTGGGGTTTGCGTTAAGTCCTCATCTCGTCCTCGGGCGCATCCGAAAAGGGGTGCATGCCTTTTCGCGATCGTCTCGTCTCGCGCGCCCTTCTTCTTTCCTCCGTCGTTCAGCCGATCCCCTCCGCCCGGGGCAACGAAGCGGTCGAAACGGCGGTGACCAAGCCGGGGCACGGCGGAAACGCGCAGACCGAAGAGGGCGTCGCGGATACCTTCTGCGGTCATCAAGTCGATGTCGCCAAGCTCGACGCCTTCCGCCGCCAAGCCTTCGAGGCCTACGACCAAGCGCAGAACCTCGCCTCGAGCCCCGCCGAGGCGCACGAACGCTTCAAGCAATGGCTGAAGGGCAAACTCGATCGCAAAGAGGTCGACGCTCGCGAGGTCATTCAGGTCTACGCCGAAACTCGGATGATCTCCGAAGGAAGAGCCACGGCGAGCGTGGACGAGTACCAGGCCTTTCCCGAGGTGACCGAAGCGACCCGTGATTTCAAACTCTCGTTCGAACGTTTTCGTTCCTACGCCGCGCTGCAGGTCAATCCGCCTTCGCATCCGGACTTTCCGAACGAGGAGACCGACGCCAAGCATCGCGCGGCCCACCAAGCCGCCGTCGACAGCGGCGCCGTCCAAGTCGACCAGAAGGACTACCTCTACCTCTTCACTTTTCGCCGGGAGCGGGTCGCGCTCCCGCCGGGAACCTACGCGGATCCGGCGCGCAAGGTGGAGGGGCCGACCGAGCTTCCCTCGCAAAACTTGAGCGCCTTTCAAGAAGACGTCGTCCGGAAACTCAACGCCCTCACGCAAAGGGTGAACGCCTTGATCGACTCGCTCGACGTCCCGCCCGAAGAAAAGCAAGCGCGCCGCGAAGCCCTCACGGGCTGGAGCCACGGGATTGCCTCGAAGACGATATCGATCGTCAACGGCCAGGCCGACCGTGATTGGCTCGAGTCGCAGGACCGCGCCCTCAGCGCGCTCCTTATGACCGAGGTCACGCTCATGGCCCTTCCGACCGGCCTAGTCGCGAAAGGCGCCCGCGGCGCCACCCAAGGCGCCAAGGCGACGGAAGGATTCACCGCGGCCGTCGCCGCGGCGAGGCTCGCGGACCGAGTCCGCAGCGGAGTTCAGAAAGCGCCGGCGCTCCTGCAAGCCGGCATGGCCTTCGGGCAACTCTCCCGGATGACGGACGCCCTCTCGAGCGAGGACCGGGCCTGCGGTTACGCGCAAGCGGCGCTTCGCGACGGAAGCCTTGCCAAGTACGGGCTCTACTCCATGATCGGGGGGACGGTGCTGGGCCTCGGCATGAAAACGGCCGCCGCGACCGCGACGCTTCTCCTGGGCCGCGCGCCCCGAGCCCTCGCGATCACGAAAGCGGCGGGCAACGTGTTGCTCGCCGGCGCGCTTTCCAAGCCCCTCGTCGAGAAGGGGCTCGACGAGCGAGCCGCCGCCGAGGAATACGCTCGGGAGGCCGCGCGTCTCGAGGCCGCGGGCGACGTCGAAGGCGCGGCCGCGCAACGTCGCCTCGCCCTCGAGTCGAAAGTGCGCATGGCCGGGGCCGCCACCGGCGTCCTCACCATCTCGGCGGGCTCGATAATCGGTTCCATGAAAGCCCTCCAATCCGGCACGCCTCGCCCTCCCTCGGGTCCGCCGCCGCCCGCCCAACCGAAGCCGGCGCCCAAGCCGACGGCCGAAACCGCCACGCCGCCGTCCCCAAGAAGCAAGGGCGAACAAGTCCGAAAAGATCTACAAGATCTCAGAAGTTCCGGACTCTTTAGCGGCCGCAATCCCACTCCCGAGGAACAGACGGCCCTCGCCGCGATCCGCCAGGAAATCGGTACCGGAGCTCCGATCGCGGACGCGATCCAGACCCACCCGATTTGGGTGAATCTTCGTGCGCTGAACACCTCCGGAGATAAAAGTTTCGCCGAAACCCTGATCGCCCTGCGCGCGATAGGCGCCTACATCCTCAGGACGATACCCAACGCGTCCGACGACACGAAATCCTCGCGTCTTGCCGCCGCCTATGAATACTGGATCTCGAACGGCCGCCCCCCGATCAGCCGTAGTTTCCTGGTCGAAACATTGGGATCGCCCTAGTCCCGGGGAAGCCGCGCTACTTGCTGCCGACGCGGCGGGCGCTGACCTCGAAGACCTGGCGGAGGCCGTCGGCTTCGACGGCGGAGAATTCCTTCGGGTGGTACTTCTCGTCGAACTCGAGCGTGATCTCGTTCACCGTGAGTCCGGGCGCGACGGCGACGAGCCGCAGCCGGTGCCGCGCGTTCGCGAAGCGCAGCTCCGTGCGGAAAAAGCGATCGAGCAGGAACTCCTCGACCGGCTTGCGCTCGAGGCTCATGAGCGTGGACCAGAGCCACTCGCCGACTTTCCCTTCGACGCGATTGGGTCCCACCGGCGCCCCGGGCGATCCGCGCCCCTTCGGGTACTTCACGATCGTCATCGTGGCCTTGTCCATGCGGAAGTCGTA
>DDRA01000106.1:0-480 GCA_002343545.1 Bacteriovoracaceae bacterium UBA2428 | reverse complement strand
GGCCTTGTCCATGCGGAAGTCGTAAGGATCGCGGCCGAAGTACTGAAACGAAATAAAGTCGGGATGCCGGAACTTGAGCGTCCCCGAGCCGAGCTCCGGTTTCGCGGGCGCCGCGCCCTTCTTCTTGGGCGGCGCGAAACTCTGCACCCTTCCCTCCAAGGTCACGTCGGGGTTCTCGCGAAAGACCTTCGAGAGAAGATCGCGGGCCGCGCCGAAACCCTGCGGCGTCGCGTGCGCCGCGAGCGAAAGACCCGATCCCAGGATAACGAGGAGTTGCCTTCGCCAGCGTGCCATTCCCCGGAGTCTACTGTGAGCGAGGCGCGAGCGTAAGGTGAAGTTTTCGCGAAGCGGCTCGGAAAAGCCCGACGTGCGCTAAAATCAACGGATGAAGCCGCGTCAGGCCTATTTGCTTTCGACGGTCCTGGCCTTCTCGCTCACCCGCTGCACGCCGATCGGCGCCAACTCGGCCTTCCAAGGCCA
>DDRA01000029.1:343-4454 GCA_002343545.1 Bacteriovoracaceae bacterium UBA2428 | reverse complement strand
TGTTCTGTTGCAAGCGCATTCCGATCCAAGATCTCAATCTTTCGGTCCTTGAGCTCGACAAGTTTTTCGGACTCGAAGGTCGCGAGCGAGCGCATAACGGTTTCGGGCGTCGTGCCGGCCCATTCGGCAATTTCTTTTCGGGTCCATGTCTGTTCGGGAAAACTTCCCTTGAGGAACAAGAGGGCTTCGGCGACTCGCTCACCCGCTTGCTTGTCGGTCATGCCGCAGAGGCGAGACTCGGCGTCGCGTAGCTCCCGCGAAACCTGGCCAAGAAACTTGAGCCCGACCGCGGGAAAACGACCAAGGAGATCCATAAGCGAGTGCTTGGGGATGTAACAAACGACGGCGTTCTCGTGCACGACGCCGGAAGCCTCGTAGGGCTCTTCCGCAAAGAGGGAGCGGTAGCCCACGATCCCGCCGCTTTGGACCACGCGGAGAATATGGTTGTTGCCGCCCCGGCCGGAGACTTCGAGACGAACGACGCCCGAGTTGATGCAATAAAGACCGCTCGGCTGGTTGCCGGCATAGAAAAGCGACTGCCCACGCTGGTAGCTGTTGACGGACTTCCCTTTGTCTAAAAGCTCAAGCGCTTCGTCCGGAAGATCGCAGAAAACGTTTCTCTTTCGACTTTCGCAGTTTTTGCAGTCTTGACTTCGCTTGATCGGAAAAGCCATCGGTGACATCAGTCTTCTTCTACCCGAGTGGCTTTCAGGGTGTCCAATAAAGAGGTTGGGCTTCGGTCACTTAGTTCGGCGAGTATTTGCAGCAGATGCTCCCGCGATAAAATCCCGATGCTCCGATCTCCTTGCCGGACGATCACCGCCTGGATGCTCTCGCTCAACATGATCCGAATCGTTTTGCCGAGGGAGTCCCCACCTTCGACGGTGCGGACCCCACCTTGCATATAGTTTCCCACCTCCAATCTACCGTCGCGAAGCCCCGCCGAGTAGCTTCGAGCCAAGGTTTCGATATCTTGCATGGAGATGATTCCGACGATCTGGTCGTCGAGACCGACGGGCAAGACGTCGCAGCGGTACTTCTGCATGAGCAGGTAGGCTCGTGCCATCGTCGAATCGGGACTCAGCATCGGCAAGGCGAAGGGATCCGGGGATTTCATGGGCGCTCCGCCTCAACGCCGGTTGGTCGGTACGGCCGAGAAGGCGGCGTTTACGGATTTGCCGTGCATGCTCCTGACGTGGACTAAGTAGCGTCCGGCTTGGCGAAATCCGCCCAGATCGACTTCGATCGAGAAGGGCCGGATGTACTCCAAGCAGGCCCTTCCGGTCTGGACCCGTACGGTCGGCAAGACGACCGCCACGTCGTCCACGAGCTCGACGTCGACGCGATTGTCGAGCTCGTAACAGGAGTTAATGAGGATTCCGTTGATCGTTGCGAAGGTGCGTGCTCCCGTGCGCACCCGATCCGGAACCTCGACGGAGCGAATCACGGCGTAGGGACGATCGTCGGCGGTCGGGACCGCGGCATGGTGGACCTGAAACTGACTCGTCCCGGGTTCTTCGCCACGATTGTAGACGACCGAATAGTTTCCGGTGTCGAGACGGCCGAGCGTGACGGGTTCCGTGAACGGAATGCGTGTCTCGGTAACCGATCCACCTTTGTCGTCAGGGCCGGCGCAGACCCCCATTCGCTGTCGCACGGCGAACTGACGGATCGTGAACTGATGAAGCGCGGGGTTATACTCCACCTTCTGCTTTTCGAGCGTGTAGCAGGGGCTCGGGAGCTGTCCGTCGAGCACGGCCTCGACCGAGTCGTTGTCGTCGAATCCCCTGGCGGGCACGAAAATCTTGTTCACGGGAATCTCGACGATCTCGAACTCGGGCCGGGCCTGGGCGACTCCACTGTCCGCGAAGAGAGGAAGGGCGAAGGCCAGACGAAGAATCGGGTTGGGCGACATGGAAACCTCCTGATTGAGACGTTTGGAATGCCTCCTTTCTAGGTCCGGTCCGACTTGGCTGACATGACGGACGCGGCTCCCAACCTGACGCACGTCATGTTTGGTGGGCGGCGACGTCATATCGACCCGGGGGTTCCGCGAAGAGAATGGGCGCGTAGGAGGTACCTATGAAAACGATTCCTAAGATCTCGAAATTCATGACGACTCAGCCCTTTTCCATTGGCCATGATCAAAGTATCGCGGAGGCGATGAAGCTCATGCGGCGCGAGCAGGTTCGCCATCTTCCGGTTCTCGAGGACGGTCGATTGCGGGGTATTCTCTCGGATCGAGACATTAAGCTCTACTCTGGCCTCAAAGGCGCGGCGCCGGAACACGACTCCGTCGATGCCGTCTGCGAAACCGAGGTCTACGCCGTCCCACCCGAGGCACCGCTAGATCAAGTCGTGGCGGAAATGGCGGAGCGCCGGATCGGGTGCGCCGTCGTTCTCGATAACCAGAAGCTCGTGGGCATCTTTACGGCCGTCGACGCCCTGAACGCCTTAAGCGATCTTCTGCACGCCCGAAAAACGCTGTGACAAGCCTGACGACGCCGATCGGTCGTCCGGAACCGAGGGGTAAAGGCAATGGAACGTCTCGATATTTCCGACGTCGAGCCTGATGAAATCGCCAAAGCGTGTGAACGCATCTGCGCGCCTTTGGCGTCGTTGATACCCTATGACCGGATCGGCGTCGCTTTGCTCGAAGAAGAAGGGGCGGTCTTGCGTTTGCGGTGGAGGCGGTCGAAGCTTCCCGTGGACTCTTTGCCGGTGAACTATTCGGCCGCGATCAATCGAGGGAGTCTCGCGGAGCTGCTCGCCACGGGGCAGACTCGGGTCATCAACGACCTCCGGGCCTACTTGCGCGAGAACCCGGGATCGGACTCGACTCGTCGTCTCGTGAACGACGGTTATCGATCGAGCCTGGCGTGCGTTCTGAGGGGCGGCGCGCGGGCGATTGGAGTCGTCTTTTTTTCGAGCCTTCGGCCCTTTGCCTACCAGAACGAGCACGAGCAAATTTATGCTCTGGTCGCGGGCGTCTTGGGATCTTCGTTTGAACGGGCTTGGCTCGGCGAGAAGCTTCATCGCTTTGAAGCCAAGGAACACTTCTTCGATAGGATCGTGCAGGACCTGCGGAATCCGCTGGCGGTCATTCGCGGGTGCGCCGGGACTCTCTTGGTCCTCGGAGCCGAAGCCGATTCCCCCTGCTCCCGATCGTGCGAGAGCATCATCGAACAGGCCGACAACATGCAGCGGCTTCTGACGGATATCGAGCGAATCCGTGATCTCGAAAACCCCGAGTTCGCCGTGGAAAAGCAGCCTGTCTCCGTCTCGGGCCTTTTGCAGACGGTCGACCAAGGTGCGCAGATTCTCGCCCGAAGCAAAGACATCCGATTTTCAGTCGAGTCGCTTGTACCGCCCGAAGAGAAGATCGATGCCGATCCCCAGCGGCTGATGCAAGTTTTCGGAAATCTCATCGCCAACGCGGTCAAGTATTCGGCTCCCCGAACGGGCATCTTATTCTCGGTCGATCACACACCGAGCGAAATCGTGTTCTCGGTCGAAGATCACGGATCGGGAATCCCAAGGGCCATGCTGTCGACGCTTTTCGGCGAGGGGCCGGCGCGTCCGCGGAGCCTGCCGACGCTCTTCGAGCGATCGAGCGGCCTCGGCCTCTCGGTCTGTCGGAAGATCGTCGAGTCGCACGGCGGTCGAATCTGGGCTGAAAGTGACTATGGTCGCGGAAGCGTGTTTCACGTCGCGATCCCGCGTTCGGAGCTTTCTCGTTAGAAGGCCTCGATAGAGCAACCTTTCTTTAGGGATTCCGCCTTGAACCGCGGAGTTGAGCCAAGGTCCTTTATGCCCCTTTAGCCCTTTTTTATGCCGATGGGCGCATGTTGGAGGCATGCGCTTTAACGACCTGTTTGAACTCCTCGCGTTCTTGATCGCGTTGATCGGTCTCGGTATCCCGCTCGGTCGATACATGGCGGCCGTTTTCGAAGGACGTACGCCACGTTTTGCGCAAGGGCTGCAAACGTTGGAGCGCTTCTTCTATCGGGCGGGTGGCTTGGATCCCACGGCTTCGATGACTTGGAAAACCTACGCGGGTTCCGTGATCGTTTTTCATGTTTTGCCGCGCATACGATTGCGCCGAGTTCAT
>DDRA01000029.1:0-166 GCA_002343545.1 Bacteriovoracaceae bacterium UBA2428 | reverse complement strand
TAGTGGCTTACCGGTGCGCCGAGGACGCGAGCGACGACGAAAATACTTGGACCGTTCGGACTCTGGCAGGAGGCTTAGCGCTTTCTGCAAAAACGCTTGGAATTCATTGCGGAGCGGGTAGCGCGGATTCCAGGTAAACAGTCGTGTTCGACCGATCAGCTGACTT
>DDRA01000090.1:2099-3043 GCA_002343545.1 Bacteriovoracaceae bacterium UBA2428 | reverse complement strand
TCTTTCAGGTCTACACGATGTTCTCGTGGAAGCTTCCGGTCGCGGGGGCCGTCGCGATGCCGCTCGTTTTGATCCTGATGGGCATGGGCGTTATGACGCCCAACAAGGACGTCGAGCCGCTTATCCCGGCGCTGCAAAGCAACTGGCTCAAGATCCACGTCATCTTCGGGATGCTCTCCTACGCGGGCTTCACGATGTCGGGATGCTTTGCGTACCTGCACCTCATGCGCAACGGAGTTTCGCTCTCGAAGATCGGCGCGGGCTTGGCCTTCATGGCGGTGCTCAACCTGGGCCTCGCGGGCGGCGAGGACGTTTGGCGCACGGGTTCCTTCCACATGGCGCGCACGCGCGAAGCGACCCTCGCCTCGGGCAAGGTCGTCAAGGTGAAGGACACGTCGCAGGATTATCCCGGCGGCCCGATGGTGACCCGCATGGAGAAGGTTCCCTACGCCACGATTCCCTTTCACGCTTCGTGGGCGCTCTTCGCGGCTTCGGGCTTGGCGTTGTGGTTCCGCCGTCGGCGCGACACGCGTACGAATCTCGCCGCGCTGCCGCTTTCGGCCGAGAACGCGGCCAAGCGCGGTTTCGACTTGGAAGGGCCCGGGCCTTGGCTCTTCGCGGGCGCCTTCGTCGCGCTGCTGGCTTTGCTCGGATCCATCGGATTGGGCGTGCGCTCGAACGAGTTTCTGACCTTCGCTTCCAATCCCTATCTCGTCATCCTGCTCGCGATGACGGCCTTCTTCGCGCTCATGTTCCTGGTCGTGTCGCGGCGATACGGAGGCTTCTTGGCGGGACTGCCCTCGGCGGACCGCTTGGATGAACTCGGGTACAAGAACATCCTCTTCGGCTTCCCCTTCCAGACACTGCTGCTCATCACGGGCGCGATCTGGGCTTACTCCGCGTGGGGACGCAGTTGGGGTTGGGATCCCAAGGAGACCTGGGCG
>DDRA01000090.1:0-1998 GCA_002343545.1 Bacteriovoracaceae bacterium UBA2428 | reverse complement strand
TGGGATCCCAAGGAGACCTGGGCGCTTATCACTTGGCTCGTTTACTTGATCTATCTGCACGGCAAGCTTTTGCTGCGCTGGAAGCCGAACGCCTTGTCGGTGCTCGCGATCGTGGGCTTTGTCGTGCTGGTCTTCGCGTTCCTGGGCGTGAACCTGGTGTTGAGCGGCCTGCATAGCTACGGGTCGACCTGACGATGGGGCTCGGTGAATCGAAACTCAGTTTCTTGGGGTACACCCTCGAACAGGTACCCGAGGGCAAGATGCCACGTTGGGCGGTGCTCGGTCGCTCGAACGTGGGCAAGAGCTCGTTCCTGAATGCGCTCGTCCACGCGCGTAAGCATTTCCATACGAGCGCCCAGCCCGGAAAAACGCGCAGCCTCGTGGGCGTGGAAGTCGTGCTCGGTCGCGCGAAGGAGGCTCGGCTCGAGCTCATCGATTTGCCGGGCTACGGTTTCGCGAAGGGAGCCAAGGAAGCCGAGCGCGATCTCTGGCTCGCCCTCGCGGACACGCTGCGCGAGCGGAGCCGCGAAAAATCGCTGCATTGGATCTGGCTCGCGGATCCGCTGCGGGTGCCCGCGGCCGAAGAGTTCGAGGTCGCCAAGTGGTTGCGGCGCGAGCCTTACTCGCTCGTCTTCACGAAATCCGATCAGGTCTCCAAGGGGAAGCGCGCTTCGGTCGAAAAGGCTTGGGGTGCGCTCATCGAGACGTCGACGGAGAAGCCCTTTTGGGTCAGCTCGCTCAAGGGAGAAGGACTCGACGCCGTGCAGGCTTCGGCGCGCGCTTACGTTCGCGCCTGCGCGGAGGGATTGTGATTCGCGGCGCGCCGGCATTCGCCTTGGCGATGCTGGCGTTTTCGGCGGGGGCGCAGGTTTCGCCGTCGCCCTCGGTTTTTCCGACGCCTTCGCCGAAAGCGTCGGCCGCGAAGTCCCTTGGCGTCGAGGTCGTCGCGATCGTGGCCGAGCGGGTCGTGACGGATCGCCAGGTGCTGATCGATCTGTTGCTCAAGCGACCCGACAACTACCGCGTGGGTTTGCGGCCTTCGGATCTTTCCAAAACGCTGCTCGAAGGCGCGACCCAGGGGCATATTCTCGAGCTCATGATTCTCGAGGACAACCGGCTGGTCGGACGCGAGGCGGCGGGCGAGGTCGAGTTGCGCCGGTCGCTGCAGTCCTTGCAGCGACGCCTAGGCGATCGCTACCGCGCCTTCCTGCGGGACTTCGAGCTGACCGAGGCGGACGTCCGCGAAAAGCTTTCGCAGCACATCGTGGTCGACTCGATTTTGGAAACGAGGGTAAAGGGGGCAGGGGCCGAGCTCGAGTCCCGCTCGGCGGGCAAGAAAGTCTCCGCGGCGGATCGCGAAGCCGCGGGCCGCAAGGCACTCGAAGACTGGGTTTTGCAGTTGAAGGCTCGTTACCGCGTTCAGCGTCTGAACGTGGACCGGGCGTTGGAAAACGTGGCGCCGACCGCTAAGGCGGGGTCGACGCCTTGAAGGGGCGGCTTCCGGAGCTTGGTCGCGCCGAGCTCGCGCGACGCTTGCACGCGATCGATCACGCGGGGGTCGATGGGCGCTTCGGTTGGCGTCTCGAAGATTACGAAGCGGAACTCGCGTCGGATCAGGCGCGGCTCTTCGAGTGGGCTTGCGCCGACGACGCGTCGGCCCGCGGCTTCGTTCTTTTTCGGTCGCTGGGAAACGAGCATTCGATCATGCACTGGGCCGTCGCGCCGAAGGGGTGCGGTTGGGGGCGCCGGGCCTTGGGCGACTTTCTTGCGTGGCTTGGCGGGGCCGAAGGCACTCAAGTCGATCTCGAGGTTCGCGAGTCCAACGCTGCCGCGCGACGGGTTTACGAAGCCCTTGGATTTGAGGTCGTGGGACGTCGTCCGGCGTATTACCGGGATGGCGAGACGGCGCTTTTGTTTCGATTTGGGTCTTAGTTGCGTGGGCGCTTAAGTCATCGAATTATTATGTAATATTTCTTTTGTATTGAATAACGCATTGCG
>DDRA01000008.1 GCA_002343545.1 Bacteriovoracaceae bacterium UBA2428 | reverse complement strand
CTACACGCCCGTCGACAACCCGCTTCGCGAAGGAGCCTGCCCCCATGTTTAAGTTGCCCGCCGAGTTCGTTTTCATGCCTCCGAGTCTCTCGGCGCCGCTCACGGCCCGCTTCGACGGTCGTCGTTTGCGGATTTCGGGCCACGGCCCGACGCTCTCGCTCGACGTCTCGGAACGGGCCGGGCGTCCGTGCCTTTCGGTCGTCGAGGCTCGGTCGGAAGACTCGCCCGTCGCGCTCGCCTTGGCGATGGAGCTTCTCTTCGGCCACGACGTCGAGTCCACGCACCTTCACGTTTCGACGGGCGGAGCGCTGGGCGCCCGGCTCGCGGCTTGGGGCTTCCGCGGCGAATCCGACTTCGTCGTGGCACGCCGTTCGTTCTTCCAGCTCCCCGTCCTTTGGCACCGCCGCGGCGAGGCGGGCGTGACCTTCGAAGTGTGGAGCGAGACGAGCGGCCGCGCGCATCCCGTTCGCCCCCGCCTCGCGCCGGGTACGCTCTACCGCCGCCACGTCGCGAAGATCGGCCGGACCCTCGCGTTCCGCACGGCCGACGTCGAACGCGATCTCGACGTTTTCCACGCTTGGCACAATGATCCGCGCGTCTCGGGGTTGTGGGAACTCAACCGCCCGAAGGAGGAATTGCGCGCCTACCTCGAGCGTGGCCTCGCGGACGCCCACCAAGTCCCGCTTATCTTCGAGGTCGACGGGCAGGCGGCCGGGTACTTCGAAGCCTACTGGGCGCCCGAAGATCGTTTGGGGCCCTACTACGAGTACGAGCCCTTCGACCGGGGCTTCCACTTTTTGATCGGCGGCCGGAGTTTCCTTGGCAAGGAGAACACGAAGGCCGCGATCGCTTCGATCATGCATTACCTTTATCTCGAGGACCCTCGCACGCGCCGGGTCGTCGCCGAGCCGCGGGCCGATAACCAGCTCGCGATCCGTTACGCGCGCCTCGTGCCGGGCTGGCGCATCGTGAAGGAATTCGATTTCCCGCATAAACGCGCGGCGCTGCTCATGGCCAAGCGCGAGGACTACTTCCTGAAGGGGGCGCCGTGAACGCGGCCGAAGCCTGGCGCCGGGCCCACGTTCAGCTTCTCGCCAAGTCGATCGGCGAGCTGAGCTACGAACAGCTCCTGTCGCCGTGCGAAGCGGGCGAAGGAAGCTTCGAACTCCGTCTCGCGAGCGGGGTCATTTATCGTTTCAAGGCCTGGCGTGGCGTCTGGGACCATCTGCGGGTTTCGCCGAGCGCAATCGTGCGTGAGTTCGAAGGCGTCACGGGACCGGCGACCGACGCGGGCCAGTTCTTCGTCGACGCGAAGGACGAGCTGGGGATGGACGAGATCGTGCTCGGTAATTTCTTGGAAGAAATGCAGTCGACGCTGGTCGCCGACGCGGAGATCTTGGCGCGAAGCGAAGGATTGGGAGTTCGTGCGCTCGCGGACTGGGACGGACTTCGTTTGCAATCCGTGCTGCCCGGCCACCCCAAGATTCTTTTGAACAAGGGAAGGCTGGGCTGGGGCGCGCGCGATCTTGAGCTCTACGCGCCCGAATCCGGCACGAGCTTTGAGCTCGAATGGCTTGCGGTCACGACGGGACGCCACGACGGGAATCTTCGCGCGGGCGGCGATCCGGAAAGCGCGGCCGCCGAAATGCTTTCGCCGGAGGAGCTCGTGGCCTTCCGCGCCCGCCTTCGCGGCGCGGGGCACGATCCCGAGGCGGCCGTCTTCTTGCCCGTTCACCCTTGGCAGTGGGAGCGCGTCGTGCGGATCCACTTCGCGGGTGAGCTTGCGAACGGCCGCCTCGTTCACCTGGGTAAAGGAGGAGGGAACTATCGTCCGCAGATTTCGCTTCGTACGCTCAGCTGCGAGGCTTATCCGAAGCGCGACGACGTCAAGTTGCCGCTTAGCATATTGAATACCTCGGCCGTGCGCGGCATCCCGGCGCGCTACGCGACGTCGGCGCCCGCCATCGCTTCGGAGCTCGCGAGAATCTGTCGCGAGGACGAGATCTTGCGCGCGAGCGAGGTCGAGGTGCTCGCCGATCGCGCGAGCCTCGCGTACGTCAACCCGACTTTCTCGCGCGTGCCCGGTGCGCCCTATCGCTACCACGAGACGCTCGGCGCGCTTTGGCGCGAGAGCGTGGAGTCCAAGCTCGCGAAGGGCGAGAAGGGCATCCTTGCCGGCGCGCTCTTCTACCAGGACTTCGAGGGCCGCTCCCTCGTGGGCGAGTTCGTCCGCCGATCGGGACTCGGCTTCGAGGCTTGGCTCGCGCGCTACTTCGACGCCGTGGTCGTACCGCTTTATCATTTGCAGCTACGCCAAGGCATCGGTCTCGTGGCGCACGGACAGAACGTCGTCGTGCGTTTGCGTGACGACGCCCCCTGCGGGGTTTTCTTGAAGGACTTCCAGGGTGATCTGCGGCTCTCGAGCGAGGCATCGGTTCCCGAGACGCTCGGCCGTCACCTGGATCGTCTGCCTCCGCACTACCTCATCCACGATCTCGTCACGGGACATTTCCTGACGGTGCTGCGCTTCGTGTCGGAGACGCTGCGGGAGTCCGATGGCTTTGCCGAACGTGACTTCTACCGGATCCTCTCGGAGCGCATCGGCGTTTACCTCGAACGCACGCAGGTCGGGCCGCTGGACGCGCGCTTAGACTTGCGCGGGGAGCGCGTGCAGCGGGTGCTCCTGAACAAAGTTCGCTTCAAAATCGGTTACGCGGACTCGGTCGAACGCCCCTTGCCGATGCTCGGCGGCGAGTTGCTTAACCCCCTTCGCGCGGAGACGACGCATGTCTGAAGTCCTCGATCTCGTCGGGATCGGTATCGGCCCCTTCAATCTGAGCCTCGCGGCCCTGCTGGATCGCGTGGAGAGCGGCCGTAGCCGTTTCTTCGAGCGCAAGGGCGGCTTCGATTGGCACGCCGAAGTCATGTTCCCCGACTCCGTCATGCAGACGAGTTACCTGAAGGATCTCGTGACGCCGGTCGATCCGACGAGTCCGTATTCCTTCTTGAACTACCTCGTGGATCGCAAGTTGTTCTACGCTTTTCTCAACACGCAGCGCGGCGTCGTCTCGCGTCGGGAGTTCGAGCAGTACTGCCAGTGGGTCGCGGCCAAGCTCGAACGCCGCTTGCGCTTCGGGATCGACGTGCGGGCGGTCGACTTCGACGGCTCGGAGTTCCGCGTCGAGACCTCGGGCGGCGTGCAGCGCGCCAAGCATATCTGCGTCGCTACGGGTTACGCCCCGCGAATTCCCGACGTCGCGCGGCCTCACTTGGGTCCGCGGGTTTTCCACGCCAAGAGTCCCGAGCTCGCGAAGCTGCGTTTGGACGGCAGGCGCGTCCTGGTCGTGGGCGGCGGACAGACGGGGATCGAGGTCTTCCGCAATGCCCTGCTCGATCGTTGGGGGCGCGCGGCCGACGTGCAGCTCGTGACGCGGCGGAGCGGTCTCGAGCCGCTCGACGAGTCGGCCTTCACGAACGAGTACTTCACGCCCCACTACCTGGACGGGTTCTGGGGCTTGGCATCGGTGGCGAAGGCCCAGGTCGTCGCCTCGCAGAAGCTCGCGAGCGACGGCAACACGCCGGCTTACCTGCTTGATCTTTACAACGATCTCTACCGTCTCAAGCTCGTCGAGGGTGATCCGCGGGGGCTCGGCATCCTGGCCAATCGGCGTCTACGGGCGTTCGATCGTGAAGGCGAGGCCTATCGGGTGCGCTTCGATCACGCCCACGGCGGCGACGAGGAAACGATCGTGGCCGACGTGGTGATCCTCGCGACCGGCTTCGAGGCGCGCCTGCCGCCGGTGCTCGAGCCGCTCTTCCCGCGGCTTAAACTCGACGGGCAAGGGCGCTTTCGTTTTCGGAAGTCTTACGCCGTCGAGTGGGACGGGCCGGACGAGAATCGTATTTACGCTCTCAACTACAGCCGGCACGAGCATGGCATCGCCGATCCGCAAACGAGCCTCATGGCTTGGCGGGCGGCCGTCGTCGTGAACGACTTGATGGGCCGCAAGGTCTACGACACCGACTCCCCTCGCCAGAATTTCGTCGAGCACGCGCCCCGCTTCGCCCCCAAGGAGACCCCATGAAACTTCTTTTGATCCCGACCCTCGCGCTCGCGCTTTTCTCGGCGATGGCGCAAGAAGCCGTCCAGCTGGAGACCATTCGGGTCAAAGGTACGAAGGAAGGAAAAAGCGCGGAAGCGACGCCCGAGAGCGTCGTCGTCCTGCGCGAAAGCGATCTGCCCGCGGCGGGAAGCGAAAGTTCGCTCGGCGCCCTGAGCGGCCTCCCGAACGTCGAGGTCAACAAGAACGGCGAATCCTTCAGTATTCGCGGCATCAACAGCGTCGGCGTGACGGGTTTTCAGAAGGACAATCTTTCGAGCGTGATCGTCGATGACCTCTTCCAGACGGATCTCGCTTTGCAGGCCGGCAGTTTTTGGCTTTGGGACTTGGATCGCGTCGAGATTCTGCGGGGTGCGCAGTCCACGAGCCAGGGCGTGAACTCGCTCGCGGGGACGATTCTCGTGGACCACGCGCGGGCGGCCTTTGCGCGCGAAGGCGCGGTCAAGGTCGGCCTCGGCAGTCGATGGCAGCGGGAGCTCGGCTTTCGCGCCAACGAAGCGCTCCTCGGCGGGCGTCTCGCGACGCGCGTCGCCTACGAGAAGGACGGCTCGCGCGGGTCCATCGTCAACCTCGCGACGAACAACGCGGAGTGGGGAAGCCACAACCGCGACCGCGCCCGCGCGGAACTCACGTATGCGCTGAACGAGACCTCGACGATCGGCGTGGACGCGAAATTCCATCGCCAGGCGCAAGGGGGCAGCTACACCCAGGGCGAAGATCCCTTCGCGCGGCAAGTTTCGGAGGACGTCGACTTCCGGACGACGACCCGCAATTCGCAAATCGGCCTGCGCTACGAGAGTCGCGTCAACGCGGCCTGGACGGCCTTCTTGCACGGCGGCTTCTCGACGAGCCACCAGGACGCGCTCAGCGACGCCGACGGCACGTCCCAGAACACGGCCGGCGCCCGCGTCGAGCGCCACATCGATCGCTACGCGAGCGTCGAAGCGCGTCTGAACTACCGCGGCGAACGCGTCGATAACCTCGTCGGCCTGCACGTTCACGACTTCCGTTTGCAGGACGACTACGACTTCGATCTGCTCTATCCGGTCACGACGACCGTCGCGACGAACGTGGGTGTGGAGCAGGGGGTCGACCGCCGCCGCCAGGTCGTTTCGGTCTTCGACGCCGTCACCTGGCGGATGGGCGAGGGCGGCGCGATCGTCGCGGGCGCGCGCGCGGAATCGGTCCGCTCGACCTACGGGACCGACGTGACGGGCCTGCGGCGCGCGAATCTGGGCGCCGCGAACAACGCCCGTCTGGATGCCTATCTCGACAAGATCTCCGGGGCCTACGGCGGCGAGAATCGGCGCTTCGTCGTGCTTCCGCGACTCGGCTACACCTGGGGCGACGGCACGCATCACTACGGCCTCGTCTATACCCGGGGCTACCGGACCTCGGGCGTGAGCATCAACCGTAGCCGCGCGACGGCGGTCGAGTACGGCCCGGAATTCACGAACAACTACGAGGCGTCGTACAAGTTCGCGTCGGGAGCTTGGCGCCTCGCCCTGAACCTCTTCTACATCGATTGGCGCGCGCAGCAGGTGCAGGTCCAGCTCACGAACGATTTTTACGACTCGCAGGTCGAAAACGCGGCGCGCTCGCGCGTCTACGGAGCCGAGCTCGAGCAACGCGTGCCGGCCGCCTACGGGCTCGCGACGACCTTCGGGGTGGGCTACGTCAACACGCGCTTCAAGGACTTCAAGGTGCGCGACGTCGACTACGCGGGCAAGCAGTTTCCCTTCGCGGCCAGCTGGACGGCGCGCGTCGCGCAGGAATGGCGCCCGACGGAAGACTGGGCTTTGTTCACGGCCCTGCGGCACGTGAGCCCGGCCTTCTCGAACGCGGAGAACACGCGCAAGGGCGCGGCCCAGTACGAGTGGAGCGCGAACGCCCAGTACTTCTGGGCCGATTGGGTCTTCGAGCTTTACGCCAACAACATCCTCAACGCGCGCACGCTGCTCTTCGACGGACGTCCGACGAGCGCGACTTCGCCGTATCGGGCGAGCTACCACCAGGTCAACGCGCCCCGCGAAGTGGGCGCCCGCGTCAGCTACCTTTGGTAAAAATGATATTGATTCTCAATTTTGATTGACGGTTTTGCCCGTGCCTCGCTAACAAATCGGAATCCCCCGCGAGACGCCCCCGGGAGTCTCGCGGATAACCAACGGCCCTCTCACCTTTCTGGAGCTTCCATGAAAAAACTCGCACTCTTCTCTCTCCTCTCGATCACGCCCCTGGCGAACGCCTCGACCGATCTCGTCCTTCCGGGCGAGAAGTGGGTCGCCAAGTTCGACAAGTTCATCTGCGCGGCTTTCGGCCCGGCCGTTCAGCGTCCGGAAGCCCTCGAGAAGATCAACCTGAGCTTCGAGAAAGTCACGACGGACTCGACGCTCGACAACGCGCTCATCCGCGCGACCTTCGAGGAAAACGGCGTCACCTGCCGCTACAACGCCATCCTCTTCGCCGACAACGCCGCGCAAACCTCGACGCTCGTGCAGTCGATCGCGTACGTGCCGGGCGGCGACGCGACGACCTACCGCGCTTGCTTGGAAGGTAAGGCCCTCCTTGACGGCGCCTTCGAAGCGACGAACCCGTACCTCTACTACGGCCACCCCCATAACCTGGCGTTCATGATGCCGGGCGTGGGCGCGGAAGGCGTTTGCGGCGCGGGCCAAGCGGCCATCGGCGCGAACTTCGTCGTGACCGGTCGCATTCGCTAAGACGAAGGCCCTTCGGTCATTCGTCCCTCGGGCTTCCTCCGGCGACGGGGGAGGCCTTTTTTTGGGCGTGACCTTGTGAATCATGCGGCCCACGCGAGAATGAACTCATGGGCATGAAGCGCTTCGTTCTCGCACTCACGCTTCTTTTTCCCGGAGCCTCGGCGTTCGCCGTGAACTTTACGGGTCATTGGCGTGGAAGCGGCCAGGTCACCGAGTCGGGCTGGACGGGCAATCGTAGCGGTCCTTGCGGGCAAATCGAGATCCGTATCGAACACGTCGCTTCGGCTCTCACCGTGCAGAGTTACAAGGCGACTTGCGGGCTCATGCAGCCGGATTGGGGACCGGTACCCATGGAAATTCGCGGCACGCGAGTTTTCGAGGGCGAAACCGAAACGGGCACGCTCGTCGATAACTTGCTGCGCACGCTCAGCGCGGACGGCGGCGTTCAGTACGCGTTCAACCTGCGTCTGAACGGCGAGGGCGGTCCCGCGCCCACGCTCGACGCCTACTACGGCGTCCGAAATCTCGTGGGCACGATCGTCATCGAAGGCACCCTGAGTCCCGTTCCTTAAAGGCGTCAGGCACTTTTTGGTTTCG
>DDRA01000178.1:4019-4387 GCA_002343545.1 Bacteriovoracaceae bacterium UBA2428 | reverse complement strand
AAAAAACTTTTGTTTCTCCCGCCCCCCGTCCCCGCCAATTCCGCGACCCAAGGCACAAAACGCACAGTTCCCCGCCAAAGTGTCGAAGTTCCCCGTTGCCCAGGCTCCACGTTCCCGGCTATTGGCTCCGCGGGGGGTTACTTTTTAAGGAGCCTTAGATGAAATCCATTTCCCTTCTTCTTCTCTCCCTCGTCCTCGGCACGAACGCCTTCGCCCGCAGCGCTTCCGAATGCCGCGCTGACCTCGTGCAAGCCTTCGGTTACGCGAACTATGACTACCTCGCCAAGCAAGCCGGCGGTCTGCCGACCCTCGCCGACTGCCGCAACGTCGATTACAGCTTCCAAGACGCCGGCATCCGTCGCACGATC
>DDRA01000178.1:493-3852 GCA_002343545.1 Bacteriovoracaceae bacterium UBA2428 | reverse complement strand
CGCCGGCATCCGTCGCACGATCGACAACCAGGTCTACCTGACCCAAGACAAGACCTCGCTCATCATCCAGAAGAACGACGAGCGCAGCCTCTCGCTCGTGAACCTCGGCCACCGCGTCGAGCGCATCGCCGTGATGACGGGTCGTCTGCTCATCCTCGCGAGTGACTTCTCGGGCACGAAGACGGTCCTGCTCGTCACCCGCACGGGCAAAGTTTTCGAGCTCCTGTCGTCCTCGGGCCAGCCGTATAAAGGTCTCGTGTCGCTCAAGATCCTCGATAACGTGCTCACGCTCGAGCAGTCCTCGGGCAACGTCGTCCGTCTGACCGACGAGCAAGTCACCAAGCGGGTCAACGAACCCGGCAACTTCCGCGCCCTCGCGCTCTAATAAAATCGTTCCCGGTCGCCGAGTGATTCGCCCGGAGGGGATCTTCGCGCTAAGACCTTCGGGATGAGCGCGACCCTTTCCCGACGAATCACCCTCGGCCTTCTCGTCCTTTTCGGCGTCGGGGACATCCTCGGCGCCGGCATCTACGGCCTCGTCGGTAAGGCCGCGGGCGAAATGGGCAACGCCGTCTGGCTCGCCTTCTTGACCAGCATGGTCGCGGCCGGCTTGACTGGCCTCAGCTACGCGTCGATCGGGTCCCGTTACCCGAAGGCGGGCGGCGCGGCCTACGTCACGCACCGGGCCTTCGGCAAACCCTTCCTCTCTTACGTCGTGGGCCTGGCCGTCGCGGCCTCGGGCCTGACTTCCATGGCGGCCGCGAGCCGCGCCTTCTCGGGCTACTTCACGGGGCTCGTTCCCCTCCCCCAACCCGTCGTCGTCGCGCTGTTTTGCGTCGCGATCGCCCTCGTCGTCATTCGGGGCATCCGCGAGGCTCTGTGGATGAACGCGATCTGCACGATCATCGAGCTCGGCGGCCTCGTCTTCATCCTGGCCGTGGGCGCCCGCTACATCGGCGCCGTCGACTACCTCGATGCCGTCACCCCCGCCAATCCCACGGGCTCCATCACGCCGGCGCTCATGCTCTCGGGCGCGGTCCTGACCTTCTATTCCTTCATCGGCTTCGAAGACATCCTCAACGTTAGCGAGGAAGTCGTGCAGCCGGAACGGAACCTGCCGCTCGGCCTGCTGCTCGCGGTCGGCATTTCCTCGGTCGTCTACATGGGCATCAGCGTCGTCGCCGTTTCGGTCGTTCCGGCGGGCGAACTCGCCGCCTCCAAGCAACCTCTCGTCGACGTCGTTCGACGCGCGGCCCCCTGGATGCCGGCCGGGCTCTACGGCTTCATCGCGATGTTCGCCGTGGCCAACACCGCGCTCCTGAACTTCGTCATGGGTTCGCGCCTCATGTACGGCATGGCTCGCCAGGGCTTGCTCCCGAGCGCGCTGGGCCGCGTCCACTCGACGCGGAGGACGCCGCACGTCGCCGCGCTCGCGATCCTGGGCGTGCTGCTCGTCCTCGCGCTCTCGGGGGACATCTCGACGCTCGCCAAGGCCACGAGCGTGCTGCTGCTGGTGTGCTTCGCGACGGTGAACGTTTCGCTCATCGTGCTCCAACGCCGCCCCGGCGAAGCGCGCGGGCGCTTCGAAGTACCCGCCCTCGTCCCCGCGCTCGGCACCCTCATTTGCCTGGCGATGCTGAGCTTCGCGAAGTCGCAGGAGCTCTTCGTGGCGGGCATCATGGTCGCGGCCATCGTGGGGCTCTACCTCGTGCAGCGTCCCTCGGCCCGCGCCGTCGAACACCTCGAGACCTGACGCTCCTTTGACGCCGTGGTCGGGCCGCGTAGGCCGGGCCGCGTAGGCCGGGCCGCGTAGGCCGGGCCGCGTAGGCCGTCACCCGCGACGGCGAACGACGCAAAAGTGACGCCCACTCCGGGTGGCTCCGTCGCGTCCGGTGACGGATGATAGAGAGATCCCTATGATGCGCGGTTGGATTCCCATGGAACGCCTTGAAGCCCTCCTGCAACTCGAGCTCGTCGTCGTGCTCGCGGGCCTCGCGGCCCTTTCGTGGATCCTCTACCGCCTCCTCCTCAAGAACGTCTCGCGCGAACGCCACAAGAACCTGCGCGGCCACTTCTGGAATCTTTCGGCGCACTTCTTCGTCGCGCTCGGACTCTTCGGGCTCTTTACCCTCCTCCGCTCGATCCCCGCGGCGGAGACGGCCGGGCTCCGGCGAACCTCGGCTTACGTCGGGCTCGCGACGCTCATCTGGGGACTCGTCGTCTTCGTCAAAACCTGCCGTATTTTTCTTTTCGAGTACCTTTTCCTTTCGCACATGCGCGTGGGCGTGCCGCTGCTGCTCGTGAATCTGCTCTCGCTCGTGCTCACGATCTCGCTCGGCGCCTGGGTCGTCACCGAAGTCTTCGGCGTCAACCTCGCCCCGCTGCTCGCGACTTCGGCCGTCTTCTCGATCGTCATCGGTCTGGCCATGCAGGACACGCTCGGCAATCTCTTCGCGGGCGTCGCGCTTCAGATCGACGACGACGCGGGTGTTCTCGTCGGACTCGTCGCGGACGGCGCTGATCTCGGGCAAAATCTTCTCGTTGGCGAGTTCGGCGATGCGCTCGACGAGCTTGGCGCGGTTCACCGCGTAGGGGATCTCGGTGATGATGATCTGCTCGCGGCCTTTCGCGTCCTCGGCGATCTCGGCCTTGCCGCGCACCTTCACGCTGCCGCGTCCGGTCGCGGCGTAGTCCCGGATGCCCTGCATCCCGAGGATGGTGCAGCCGGTGGGGAAGTCGGGCCCCTTGATGTGGGTGAGCAGCTCCGCGATGCTGATGGCGGGATTGTCGATGGTGGCGCAGATGCCGTCCACGACCTCGCCGAGATTGTGCGGCGGCACATTGGTCGCCATGCCGACCGCGATGCCGGAGGAGCCGTTGACCAGCAGNNGCGGGCGTCGCGCTTCAGATCGACAAGCCCTTCGAGCTCGGCGACTGGATCGAGGTGCACAACGGCGGCCAGATCTGGATCGGCCAGGTCTTCGAAATCTCGTGGCGCGCGACCGTGCTCACCGGCTTCCAAGACCAGAAGATCACGATCCCCAACCGCATCATCGCCCAGGCACAAGTGTCGAACTTCTCGGATCCCGAGAAACCCATTTGGCGCAGCCACGTCTTCCGCATCCCTTTCGACGCGCCCCTCGACGAAGTCCGTCTCGTCCTGCTCGAGTCGGCGCTGCTCGTGCACGGCGTCTGCGACACGCCCTCGCCGCTCACGCTCCTCATCGAAACCTCGGACTCTTGGATCAGCCTCAAGCTCATCTACGCGATTCGCGACTACGGCGCGCAGTACGTCATCGGTGACCAAGTTCAGCGCCGAGCTTTGGAGTCCCTCGCGGCCAAAGGCTTCTCGCTCGGCC
>DDRA01000178.1:0-369 GCA_002343545.1 Bacteriovoracaceae bacterium UBA2428 | reverse complement strand
CGGCCAAAGGCTTCTCGCTCGGCCGGCCGCAACTCGAGATCTCGCGCGCGCCCGAAAGCCCGACTCGAGGAGCGTGAAGCGGCCGCGACCGAAGCCCCAAAGTTTCCCAATCTCGCTTATCTTTGCTAGGGTCCGCGCTCGATGACGACGCCTCAGCATTTTCCCATTTGGTCCTGGCTCGCTCCCCTCGTGGGGGTGCTTCTCTTCGTTTTCGCCCTTCTGTTTCCGGGCGCTTGGCTCATCGCGCCGATGGCCATCGGACTCTTCGCCTGCGTGCAGGCCTCGGTTCACCACGCCGAAGTTATCGCCATCCGCGTCGGCGAACCGATGGGAACCTTCGTTCTCGCGCTGGCCGTCACCATCATCGAG
>DDRA01000140.1 GCA_002343545.1 Bacteriovoracaceae bacterium UBA2428 | reverse complement strand
TTCGGTGCTTCGCGATGTGTTGGTTCCTTTGGCTTTCTTGCCTTTGTGAAGGAAAGCGCTGATCTTTTTTGTTATCCGCCTGCTAACTGACAGATCATAGGCATTGACGCTCCCGTACCTTGCATACGCATTATGAACGGTTCCGTATATTTGCTCCCATGCGTAGGGATTAAAGCGGTCAACGCCTAAGTAAACGTCTCTCTTTATCATCATGAGGTTTAGGAATTCGGAGCTGATTGTTGGGTGAGGAATGCGGAGTCCAATTTTTTTTCCGCCGATTCGCATATACAAAGGCACTAGTTTGTCAGTTGCGCAAAGTATTACGTCAGGGGTGCCACGGGTGAGCAGCGTACTGTGAATTTTTTGAATCAAGCCCAGTACGATGTCACTGCCTTGGGCGTCGGGATGAACAACTAGTTTGTTGACCTCGACGAGGTTGCGGCCTCTTAGGCTCTGATTCTCTTGGAGGTCGGCTTTTTTAATGAATCTAAACGGCTTGTCTCCGTCCCAAAAGCGCAGCTCCATGGAGCCTACAACTTTTCCGGCCGCATACGCCGCTATTATGACCCCTTCACTCTCTAATCCCTCTCCTTGGCTTTTCCAGGTTTGTCCGGGCTTAACTTTTCCATGTTTGGAGTAGCCGAGGAATCGTAGTTTGAGAACTTGCTCGTAGTCTTTGGCGGTTTTTACGATTCTGAACGAAAGAGATGACTTTATCTCTTTGCCTTCGAAAGTTTCATTTATTTTTCTTAGATCGCCTTCGGCCTGATGCTCTTCAGATGGGGCATTAACGGTTGGGCCTAGACTAGTCAGATAGGCTTTTACGCTGGGGCCAAATTCTTTTGGAACGTTCGTGATGGAGAGGCCAGCCATGAGAGACGGGCGGTCTGGATTAGAGCTGTCTAGGCGAGTGTTTCGAATCTCGAGATCAACCAAGAGGCTTTGCTGCCCGGGAATTTGCAATGATGAGCTGGGTAATGCCATTCCTGGTAGTAAGTGCTTGTTAGAGATGGACGTGGATACCTGCATTCCATGTTTGGAAAAGTTCTCCACCGCTAGAAAAATCTGCCGATTAGGATCTAAGGGATCGGCTACTACCAGCGTGGGTCGTATGGATGGATGCGTGGGAAATCTGGAGTCTCGTTCCACCCATTGTCGTATCGAGCTGGCGAATTGAATTCCGACGGTATGTTCGTCTTGCAAGGCCTCCCAACAAAGTCGATATCCTACCGTCTCTCGGATGCTTCTTAAACCAATGTGCAGATCGAGTTCGGGAAGCATTCCGAGCTTAAGCGCTTGTTGGAAACTCTCTACATCTGATGCTTGAAGCCGTAAACAAGCTCCATTGAAATGAAAGTTCACTATATCTGCGGCTATCTGCCGTGGTCCAATTCGGAAAACGCAATGAATAGGATGCTGTGAACTTGCATCCTCAATTCTCTCCATGCGTCGTTGAGTGGACCCCATGTTTCTCTATCGTCGCGCTTCAATAGAAACATTAGACAGTTGGCGCGATGAGTCGTGCTGATTACTTGTCTCTAATTGGAGATCGATACACGAATTCGTGCTTCACCGCGCCAACCAAATACAGCGATCCCGTGACGAGGATCACTTCGCCCGGCGCGGAGGCGTCGATCGCTTGCCAGAGCGCGGTGGCGGGGTCGGGGTTGCTGGAGGCGGCGCGGTCGAGCCAGGGGCCGTAGTCGGCTAAGCGGCGGCCCTTGAAGGGGCTTTCCGTGAGATGCAGGGTGACGGCGCGGGATTGCGTGAGGCGCGTCAGGATTCCGTCGGCGTCTTTGTCTTGGCTGATGCCGACGACGGCGCGCAGGGTGCGGAGTGAGTAGGCATCCAGGATTTCGACGAGGCTTTCGAGGCCCGCGACGTTGTGGTCGCCGGACAAGACCAAGAGACGCTCGCCTTCGAGCGGAAGGACCTCGAAGCGGCCGGACCACCGCATGGCGGCCAACGCGGGGAGCCGGAGTTTGGCGTCGTAGCCGATCGCCTCGAAAGTCGCGGCGGCGAGGGAAAGGTTATCGGCCCCGCGTTGGCCCGGTAACGGGGCCTCGCATTCGCCCCACGCCGTACGCAGGCGGGCGGGGCGGCGCAAGGATTCGTTCACGCTCGTCGCGGCCGCGGGCGACCAGCTTGCCGCGGGGGCTTGGCTCCAGCGGCTTTGCGTTTGCGCGGCCGTGCTCGCGGCGAGCGCTTGCACTTCGGGCGAGGGAAAGCGGGCGTGCACGACGCGGGCTCCCGGCCCCACGATGCCGAACTTGTTGCGCGCGATCGAAACGAGGTCACGGCCCAGGAATTTTTCGTGGTCGATGCCGAGGCTCGCGATGACGGCGAAGTCGTGCGGAATCGCGTTCGTCGCGTCCCAGAGCCCGCCGAGACCGACCTCGAAGACGGCCCAGTCGACCGGACGGGTCGCGTGCCCCGAATAGAAGAGCCAAGCCGCCATGAGCGTCAGGATCTCGAAGTGCGTGAGCGGCAAGCCGCGACCCGCGTCGCGGACGGCCTCGAAGGCGCGGCAGAAAAGCTCGGGCGAGAGGTCCGCGCCGTCGAGCCGAAATCGCTCCGTCGTCTCGACGAGGTGGGGCGAGCTGTAGAAGCCCACGCGCTGGCCTTCCGCGCGCAGCAGAGCCTCGAGGGCGGCGCACGTCGTGCCCTTGCCGTTCGTGCCGGCGACGACGATCGTGCGTTCGGGCCGCAGCGGCAGTTGGAGGCGCGCGAGCCCTTCGCGCATGGCGCGCAGGTTGGGCTCCTTTTCGGGGAAGACGCCGGTGCCTTCGAGCTCGCGCACGTAGGCGCGGTAACGTTCGTACCAAGCGTCAGTCATGGAGCCTCACGACGCCGTCGCTCCACGCCCACGTCGCGAGCGCGCGCTCCGTGGCGGCGACGTCATGGACGCGCAAGTAAGCGGCTCCGCTCGCCGCGAGGCGGGTCGAAAGCACGGCGCTCTCCAAGTCGCGTCCGCTCGCGGGCGCATCGGTGGCGGCGGCCAAGAAAGATTTGCGCGAGTGCCCCACGTAAAGCGGTAACTCGAAGCGATGAAGCTCGGCGAGCCGGCGCACGACTTCCCAGTTCTGCGGCAGCGTTTTGCCGAAACCGAGACCCGGGTCGAGGATAAGCCGGCGGCGAAAGATTCCCGCGTCTTTGAGGGCTTCCAAGATGTCGTGCGTCCAGCGCTCGATTTCTTGGACGGGGTCTTCGTCCTCGGGGAGCGTGAGCGACGGATCCGCGGGCACGCTCAGGCTGTGCATGATGACGATGGGGCAATCGCTTTCGCGCAGGACGCGGATCATCGCGGGATTCTGCAGTCCGCTCACGTCGTTGATCCAGTCGACGCCGGCGAGAAGCGCGCGCGCGGCCGTTTCGGGGTGGCGTGTGTCCACGGAGACGCGGAAAGGCTCGGGACTTCCGTGCCGCTCGCGAAGCAAGGCGATGAGCACGGGTTCGAGGCGCGCCCATTCCTCGCCGGGCTCGAGCGCGCGGGCGCCGGGGCGGGTGGACTCGGCCCCGACGTCCAAGATACTTGCGCCGTCGGCGACGAGGCGCCGCGCCTGCTTGAGGGCTTGGGCCGGGTCGAAGCACATCCCGCCGTCCGAAAAGGAATCCGGCGTGACGTTGAGCACGCCCACGATCTCGGTCCAGCTCTTGCGCGCGCGGCGGGTGCGGTACGGGACGCGGTCGATCTTGGCGTTCTTCCATTCGCTCCGCGACGCGAGATCGGCCGCGAAAGCCGGGGGCCAGACGTCCGCCGCCGGCAGTAGTGCGAAGGGACGCGCCGAAAGGCCGACGTGCGGGATCCGAAGTTCCGGCACGTCGAAGCCGCCGCCTTCCCACCAGAGAATGTCGATGTCGATCTCGCGCGGCGCCCAGCGCTCGCGGGACTGGCGTCCGAGGCACGCTTCGCATTCTTTCGCCGCGGCGAGCAGCGCTCGCGGATCCCGGTCGCTTTCGCAGAGGATCGCGGCGTTCAAGAAGGGGCGCCGCCATTCCGGCCGGTCGTCGCCCATGGGCAGCATGGCTTCGGATTCGTAGAGCGGGGAAAGCCTTAAGGTCCGGATGCCTAGGCGCGCCAGCTCCGGAACGACGCGACGAAAGGTCGCGAGGGAAGGGCCCAGGTTGGATCCGAGGCCCAGGACGTACTTCAAAGCGTGCCGCCTTCCGTGTAGCGGGCGCCGCCCTTGAGGCCGTCGACCGGCGGATGAAGCTTCGTTACGGAAATCTCGTAGCGGGTGCCCACGCCGAGACGCGGTAGCGCGGCTTCCGCGAGCGCACGGGCGAGCGCTTCGATAAGACGAAAAGGACGCGAGGCGGCCTTCGCCCGGAAGAGCTCGCAGAGCTCTCCGTAGCAGACCGTATCCGCGAGTTCGTCGCTCGCGGCTCCCGCCGGAGGCCGGGCAAAGTCGATCCGACAATCGATCGAGACTTCTTGGGGCCGCGCGCGTTCCTCGTCGGTCCAACCGAGGTGGACCGAGAGCCTGAGGTCGAGCACCTCGATGCGCGCGTGGCCGATCTTCACGGGGTGGCCTTGTCGAGCACGGCCGCCGTCATGCGGCTCACGCAAAGAAGTTTGCCGCCCTGTTCGATCTTGATTTCCCAGACCTGGCTACGCGATCCGAGGTGGAGCGCTCGCGCGGTGCCCTCGACCCAGCCGCTGCGCACGGAGCGGATATGGTTGGCGTTGATTTCCTGGCCGACGATGTAGCTCGTCTTGGGGTCCACGGCGCAATTGCCGGCGATCGAAGCGAGCGTTTCGGCCAGGGCAACGTTGGCGCCCCCGTGCAATAGCCCGATGGGCTGGATGGTGCGGGCGTCCACGGGCATGCGGCCCCGCAGGAAGTCCGGACCGATTTCGGTGATCTCGATGCCGAGCGTGGAAACGAGGGTTCCTTGGCCCCGTTGATTGAGGCCGGCCAGGGTCAAGTTCGGAGTTTTCCAGATCATATGACGACCGACTATATCGCGACGGGCGTTAACAAAAAACGTCCCGATCAGGCTTTGACGAGGCGCTTTCTGGACGAGGTCTACGTTTAAGCGTAGCTGACGCGGCGGCCCCCCGTGCACGCCTCTTGCTCCCAGACCCGTGATTCGAGTTTTGGAGGTGTCATTTGAAGAATTTCCTACGTCCCGCATTGGCGTTGGCCTGCGCCCTGAGTCTACCCGTTTGGGCGCAAGGCTATTTTATCGGCTCCGTACCGCATGCGGACGGGCAACTGCGCGCCGTCAACCCTAACAAGCCGACCCACATCTTTATCGTGGGCATCGCGGATGAGCTGCTCGACCAGAGGGGCAACTTGTCCATGCAAGCGGCGGCCTCGACGGCGAAGCTGTATCGGGCCATCTATCCCGACTCGCAGATCGTCATGTTCGTGGCCCGCGAGAAGGCCGGCGGCGTCCGCAAAGTCGACGCCAAGAAACTCGAAGAAATCAAGAAGGGGATCGACGCCGCGAACCTCGAGGTTCAGCAGCTTCGCGCCCAGAGCCAGAACGCGCGCCGGGATTTCTTCGGCCGCTCGGAATTCGACCGCCGGATTCGCGAAGCCCAGTTCCGCGCGCAGGACCTGCAGCGCGAGTACAATGCCTTCCAATCGGAAGTTCAGCTGAAGTCGCAAGAGCGCTACACGCGTTTCCGCGCGAACGAAGAAGAGCATATCTTCGGCGCCGGCTTGCTGCTCTTCCGCGAGCCGAGCCCGGGCCTCTTCGACCAAACCGCGCTTTCGGGCGCGGACCTCGTCAAGTTCCTCCTGACCTTCAAGGCGATCGACAGTATGCACCTTTTCGGTCACCAGGGCGCGCGCACGGGCCTGGCCCTGCACGGCGAACGGATGGGCATGCACACTACGGGCATCGCCAAGCTGAAGCCGAACTTCACGAAGGACTCCTACGCGATCCTCTACGGCTGTAACTCGGCTTTGGAAGGCGCTTCGGCGCTCTCCAAGATGTGGTCGATCCCCGTGTCGGGCTCGCTCACCGCGACGGACATGCAGCGCTTGCACTCGAGCGGGCAGTTCTACCACGAGGGCGATCGCTTCCCGAAGACGGGTTCCGAAGCCCAGTCGAACGACCTCTCGTTCGGCCGCCCGGTCAACTGCTACAACGCCGCGGGGGGCAAAACGCCCGAGGGCGGTTGCATCCGCATGAAGCCCGACAACGTTCCCTACACGAACGGTGCCTGGGGCTCCTACTCGCTGGGTTTGGGCTTCTACAAGTTCTTCTGTAACTACGACTCCCCGGTCGGTCCGGACGGCTTGCGCACCGACGACTGCTACCGTCGGATGGCGCGCTCGCTGCGCGGTTGGGTCTCGACCCGCCCACTCGTCACGAAGAACGAAGCCGAGTTCCGCGAAGTCCTCTACGACTTCCTGTGCCCGACCGAAGCTTGGAGCAACCTGCGTAAGGACTGCATCCAGAAGCTGCAGGAGCTCGAAAACGTGCCCGGCGCCGAGTACAACCCCTTCAACGGCGGCGCCCGCCGCTGCGTGAACAAGGTCAACGGGCTCGAGATCCAGGCCAAGGACCGTAAGCAGCCGAACGGCACCACGCTCACCTGCGAGCAGGCCGGCGGCGAGTCGCTGCCGGGTTCGATGTCCTGCGACGAGAAGCGTTGCTACGCGCACTTCCAGTGCGACAAGGGGCCGGCCGGCAGCTGGGTGCAGAGGACCTCACGTATGCTCCCGGACCACGGTTAC
>DDRA01000119.1:17830-19511 GCA_002343545.1 Bacteriovoracaceae bacterium UBA2428 | reverse complement strand
CGTCTCGCTCGCGCTCGGAATCCAAATCTTGAAGATGCTCCTCGGAGGAAACTACTTGGGGCCGAACGGGCGCGTTCAGCGTTTCGAAGAGTTCGTTCGCCAAGACTGGGAAGAACGGCGTGCGCGCGTCGGCGAGAAGTACGGATTCGGTGACGTCCAAATCACCGGCGGCATGATCGCGTTCAAGGTGCTCGACGGTAAAGCGGATACCATAAAGAACTTCCTGGCGCGTCTCTTTGAGAACGGGGTCATCGGGTTCAGCGCGGGCAAGGAAACGACGTACATTCGCTTCTTGCCGCCGGTCGGGGTCATCACCGATGCGCAATGGAAGTTGGGAATGGACGTCGTCGAGAAGACCCTAGAGGAGTTCTCGAATGTTTCTCGTTCGTGAAGCGGAAGCCCGCGACGTCGACGATTTGCTCGCGCTCGCCGGCACCGGCGTGTTCCTGAACTTGCCGCGGGACAAGGGCTTGCTCGCGCGCAAGATCGCGAAGTCGACGCAGAGCTTTCGCGGCAAGCTGAAGGACGCGCGGGACGCCGAGTACTACTTCGTGCTCGAGGATCGTGCGACCGGCAAAGTCGTGGGATCGAGCATGATCGTCGCGCAGCACGGCACGCCCGAAGAGCCGCACACTTTCTTCATGGTGTTGCCCAAGCGGAAGGTTTCGAAGTCCTTGCACATGGGATTCCTTCACCAAGTTCTGCGGCTTGGATTCGACTACGACGGTCCGACCGAGATCGGTGGGCTCGTCCTGCAGCGGGATTATCGCAGCCACCCCGATAAACTCGGGTTGCTCCTGAGCTTTTCGCGATTCGTCTACATGGCGGCGCGCAGGCCGCAGTTCCGCGAAGAGGTTCTGGTCGAGTTGATGCCTCCTTTCAACGAACGGGGCGAGTCGCCGATCTGGGAAGAAGTCGGCCGGAAGTTTACGAACCTCCGATACGACGAAGCCGACCGCCTTTCGCGTCGAAACAAGGAGTTCATCACTTCGTTGTTCCCGGAGGGGGACATTTATACGTGCATGCTCTCGAGCGAAGGCCGCGAGGCCATCGGCCAGGTCGGTCCGGAGACCCAGGGGGTTCGCCGGATGCTCGAGTCCATCGGGTTCAAGTATCGTTCGATGATCGATCCTTTCGACGGCGGTCCGCACTATTGGGCCAAGACTTCCCAGATCGATCCGGTTCGTCGATCGAAGCTCGTCAAGAAAGCCCAACGGGATTTGAAAGACGCCCCGACGCAGGAAGGGATTCTCTTGGCTTTCTCGAAGAAGGGGGCTCGCTCGGTAAAGACGGCGATCCGGATTCGTGGGACGGAGTTTTCGGTCTCGCCCGAGGTCGAGCGGGAGCTCGGTTTGGAAGATGGCTTGGAATGCTACTTTCTGGAGATGAAGAATGATCGCACTTGAAAGCGTCCTCAAGGAAGCCGTGCACGCGCGCGGAAATTACGTCGATGGGCAATGGCGGCTTCCCGAGAAAACGGCCCGCACGGTCGAGGTCGTGTCGCCGGCGAACACGGATTGGCGCTTGCCCGCGGTGCGTATGTCGCCCGAGGCCGTCGAGGAAGCCGTCGCGGCCGGACGTAAGGCTTTCGTGGGTTGGAAGTCGCTCCCCCTTTCGAAACGCATCGCGGCTTGCGAGCGGATCGGAGCGGAAATCGCGGTGCGGGCCGAGCGTCTGGGGG
>DDRA01000119.1:17420-17741 GCA_002343545.1 Bacteriovoracaceae bacterium UBA2428 | reverse complement strand
TGATCGCTCTCGAAACGGGCAAGCCGCTCGAAGAAGCCGCCACAGAAGTTTCCCTGCTGGGTGGCAAGATTCGCGTTACCGTCGACGAGGCGCTCAAATTGGTCCGGGACGACGAGTTCGAACTCGCTACGGGCCAAGGGCGCGGCCAAATCCGTTGGCGACCGCACGGCCTCCTGGCGATCCTGGGGCCGTTCAACTTTCCTCTGCACCTGGCCCACGGCCAGCTCGTGCCGGCGCTCCTGATGGGGAACGTTTGTATCTTCAAGCCTTCGGAAAAGACGCCCTATTCCGGGCAGATCTACGCCGAGGCCTTCGAGGCCG
>DDRA01000119.1:0-17280 GCA_002343545.1 Bacteriovoracaceae bacterium UBA2428 | reverse complement strand
TCTACGCCGAGGCCTTCGAGGCCGCGGGGATTCCCGCCGGCGTTTTTCAACTCGTCCAGGGCGACGCAGAAATCGCGACCCGTCTGGTTCGTCACGCGGACGTGGCCGGCATCCTGGCGACGTGCAGCTACGACGTGGGCGTGCGCATCCGTCGTGAGACGGTCGACAAGCCGGACAAGATCCTGGCCCTGGAGATGGGCGGCAAGAACGGCGCGCTCGTCTGGCATGCGCCGGACTTGGACCGGGTGGCCGAGGCCTTGATTCGGTCGAGCTTTCTGACGACGGGGCAGCGTTGCACGGCCCTTTCCCGCGTCTACGTGAAGCGCGCCCTGCTAGATCCGCTCATCCAGGCGGTCCACGTCCGGGCGAAGGAACTCGTCATCTCGCATCCCTTCGACGATTCGCCGAAACCCTTCATGGGACCGATCATCTCGTCGGCCTCGCGCGATAACTTCTTGCGCTATTCCACCATCGCCGAAGGCGAGGGCGCGGATGCGATCATGCGGCCCAAGGAGCTGGAAGGCGTTCCGCGGATGAACCGTAAGCCCTTGCCGAAGGGGTATTACGTCACGCCGTCCATGCATCGCGTGGCCGGCTGGAATCCTAAATCGAACTACCAGAACCACGAAATTTTCGGGCCGGACGTGTTCTTCTGTCCGGTGGATTCGGAAGAAGAAGGCGTGGCCGCGATCAATTCGAGCGCCTATGGACTCGTCGCTTCCTTATTCGTCGAGAGCGCGACGCGCTTTTCGGAGCTCGCGGACTCGGTCGATTGCGGTCTCGTCTACTTCAATCGCGCGACCACGGGAGCTTCGGCGCGGCTGCCCTTCGGGGGATGGAAACGGTCGGGTAACCACCGCCCGGCGGGGATCTTCGCGATCTACGCGACGGCGCACGTGCAGAGCCGCATTCTTTAGACGGGAAACTTTGTGCGTTTGAAATCCTTCGGCCTGGCCTTTGGGCTTCACCTGCTCGCAATTGGACTGGGTTGGGTCTGGCTTGCCCGTCCCTCGCCGACCGCCATTCCCGCCTTGGAAGTGGCCGTGCTTCCGGGCATCGAGTTTCGATCCGAGGGCGATGGCGATACCGCGCAAGGGCCTTCGAAGCTCGTGCCGAAGCTCCGCGTGGCGAAAGGCGGAACGAAGTCTCGGGAGCGACGCGACGCCCAGATTCGTGGCCTTTTTGGTCCGGATCCTTGGGAGGGAATAAACTCTCCTACCGGAACAACCCACGCGGGCCGCGGCGACGTTCCGGACGAGTCGGCGGTGCTCCCTCAGCTCGGGTTTGAGCGAGATGCCTCGGGCGGAGGCGGGCACGTGACGGTGCGCTCTCCTTTGCGACCGTTGGCGCAAGCCTTGGACCGCTCGCTTCGTTTTGAAGCCAATCTTTATCGTGAACACGAGCGGGGCTCCGTTCAATGCCGTTTTCGGGTCACGGAAGAAGGTCGCCTTGCGGGCGTCAAAGCCCGTGGTGCGGAAAAATATCTGATCGTGTACCTCTTGAAGACTCTCGAGGAGTTGTTCGAGACCCAAGACGGTTTGGCGCTCGTGGAGACTCCGTGGCTGAACCGGGAGGTCTTGCTGACGGTTCGTTTCGTCACAAAAAGGGGGCGTGAGTTCGGCGAACCGCTACCGCAGCTCGCACGCGGTCGTATCGATATGGAGCGACGTCGGCAGGTCTCGGGCCGCGTACAGCTGGGTCCCGGGGAGATGATCGCCATGGCGGCGGAAAAGGGGGGCATTAGTTTGTCGTTGCCGCTCGAAATCGAGAGTTGGTTTAGTGCTTCGCACCGCAAACGCTACGGCTTGAGCGGCAAAAAGCGCGCCGAAACGGATGAACGCGTTTGGCGAGAAACCTTCGATCGAATGTACGATCGCTACGTCGCTCGTGGATGGGTCGAGATCTAGGAAAAAAAACCCGACTCTCGAATGAGAGCCGGGGCTTCGGGCGCGCGCTGAAACAGGGCTTTAGCCGCGGAGTTCTTTCACCGAACGCTCGATGTCCGTGAGCTTGGCGCTCGCGATCTTCGAAATGCCCGGACGCTCCATCGTGACGCCGAAGAGGGCGTCGGCCGATTCCATCGTCTTCTTATGGTGCGTGATCATGATGACCTGCGAGATCTTGCACATCTCGCGCACCTGGTTGTTGAAGCGGCCCACGTTCGCGTCGTCGAGCGGGGCGTCCACTTCGTCGAGCACGCAGAACGGCGAGGGCTTGATGGAGAAGATACCGAAGATGAGCGAAACGGCCGTGAGGGCCTTTTCGCCGCCCGAGAGCAGCGTGACCGACTGGAGCTTCTTGCCCGGCGGCTGCGCGATGATCTCGACGCCCGTCTCGAGCATGTTGTCGGGGTTGGTGAGCCGAAGCTCCGCCTGACCGCCGCCGAACATGAGCGGGAAAGTGGACGTGAAGGCCTGGTTGACCGCGTTGAAAGCATCGGCGAAGCGCGTACGGGACTCTTGGTCGATGCGGCTGATGGCTTCCTCGAGCTGCGAGATCGCGTCGAAGAGATCCTGGCGCTGGACGAAGAGGTATTCGTAGCGACGGGACGAATCGTCGTATTCTTCGGCCGCGACCATGTTGATCTTGCCGAGGCCGTCGATCTTCTGGCGAAGCTGGAGGGCGCGTTGTTTTGCGCTCGTAGGATCGGCGAGCTCTTCGATGTCGTCGCCTTGGGTCAGCTCCTGGAGCTTGTCGCCTTCCATGGCTTCCGGCTCGATTTGGTACTGGGTCGAAAGCTTTTCCGAAACCGTGCGGATCTCGACGTCGTTGACGGCGAGGTGCTGTTCGAGGTCACGGACCTTGTCGGCCGTCTTTTGGCGCGAGTGCCCGAGCTCTTCGACGAGACGGACGACCTGATCGACGCTTTCCTTGTGCGTGTCGACCTTCTGCGCGGCTTCCCGCTCCGAGAGCCGGGCTTCTTCCACCCGCATTCTCTGGGACGCGATGAGCTCTTTGACTTCCTCGAGCTTGGCCGTGACTTCGGCGACTTCGCTCACGAGTTGGTCGACTTCCTCGATGAGCTGGGTCTTGCGGGCTTCGGAGAGGACCCGTTCCTGCTCGGCCGCGGCGCGCTTGGACTGCTCGTCCGCGAGCTCACGGTCGACGGACTTCAGCTTCTGCGAAAGCTCGCCCACGGAAGACTCGATGTCCTTCTGGGCCGAGACCGCGATATGGAGATCGGATTCCAGGCGCTCCACCTCGAACTGAACGGCGGTTCGGCGCGTTTCGCATTCGTGCAGGAGGGCCGTGGTCTCTTCGATACGAGTTTGGAGCTCGAGAATGTCCGTCGAGGTCTTGGTGAGGTCTTCGGACAGCAAACTCCGTTTTTCGGTCAAACGCGCGACGCGAGCTTCGACTTCGCGCAAGAAGCGCGAGTAGTTCTCGACATCCGGGTTTAGGGCCGCGAGCTGCTGCGTGAGGGCGCGGAATTTGTCCTTGGCGGCCGAAAGCGCGTGGATACAGGCATCCAACTCGTCCTGCGCGATCTGGAAACGCTGGGATTGTTCCTCTTCCAGACGGCGAAGATCCAGGATCTCGCGCTTACGTTGGACGAGGCCGACCGCGGCCGAACCCTCGGCGCCTTGCTCGGAAGCCGAGAGATCCAGGAAACCGTCGGCGGTCAAGACATCGCCATCGAGCGTGACCCAGTTGAGCGGGAGCCCTTCGAGACGATCGAGGATGTCTTTCAAGACTTCGAGGTTGCGGACGACCCAGGTGCCTTCGGTCAGTGCATGCCAGTCGGCCGTCTCGCCGTCGGACTTGAGGAGCTGGTCCATGGGGCCGATGACGTCGGGGTGCTTCATGAGGAAGTCATGGACCGAGATCGAGCGGGGCGTTTCGACGGCTTCCGGCGCCGGAGCCGCTTGAACCTCGACCGAAGCGACGAGCCCATCGGGACCCGGGACTTCGGAGTACGAGGTCGTTTCCGGAGCGGCCCACATCGGGGCGACTTCGGTATTCTCGACCGCGATGGGGAAGAGTCCTTCCGCGAGTTCCGGCCCTTCCGAAGCCGCGATCGCGACTTCGGGGGCGGGCGACGAAGCTTCGGACGGAACCGAGACGTAGAGCGTGCGGAAGTCGACCTTCGCGCGCGCGGAGCGGTTCAGGTCCGAGAAGGCCGAAAGCCACAAGGAAGCCCGTCCTTGACGGACTTGCGGGCTTTCCGAGCGACCGAGGTGACGTTTGAGTTCTTCGGCGGCCGGCACGCTCGAAACGAGGACGCGCTGCAGGTGCTTAGCGAGGGTCGCTTCGACGGCCTTCTCGAGCGAAGCCGGGACCTTCACCCGGTCGGCCAATAGCGTCTCGGTGACGCCTTGCTCGCGGAGCTTGAGGGCCATTTCCTTGGCCGTAGCGTCCACGCCGTCGAGGTTGCGCTCGAGCGCCTCGAGCTGCTCCTTGCGGATGCGGGTCACCGTGCGCTCTTGTTGGAGCGTATCGCGGCGGGCTTGCTTCTCGACCTTGTCGGACTCGAGCTGAGCCAACTCTTGATCGACCGCGTTCTTCTCGGTTTCCAGGTCGGAACGGGTTGCGAAAGCCGCTTCGAGCTGTCCGAGGGTGGCTTGGCGTTCCGATTCCTTCACGCGAAGGTCGGATTCCAAGCTTTCGATCTGAAGCTTAAGCGAGTCTTCTTTGGAGTTGAGCTGCGAGAGCTGCTTTTGCGTGCTCTGAAGTTGCGCGGTCAGGCGCGTCGCTTCGAGTTCAGACTCGTGCAGGCGGCGGCGCTCGGTCTGGGTGGATTCGCGAGCTTCCTCGACGGCCGCGCGACGAGCTTCGAGCTCTTCCTTGCGGCTTTCAATGTCCGTCGCCATCCGCGTCGATTCTTCCGACAGGATAACGATGCGCTCTTCGAGCGAGGTCAGCAACGTCGCCAAGTCGCTGACGCGAGTCTCGAGGCTTTCGACTTGGCTACTAGCGTCGTTACGGCGACGGTTCAGACTGCTTTGGCGGCTCTCCAGATTGGAGCCCTCGCCCTCGAGTCCCTTCAGATCGAGTTCCGAGCTGCGGGCCGTCTCGCGGGTCGTGGATTCCTCTTGTTCGAGGATCGCGAGCTCTTGGCGAAGTTCCTCGAGGCGTTGCCGAGCGTGCGTGTTCTGGGTCTCGAGGCCGGCGACCTCGAGACGAAGCTCCTCGACCGTCGCGAGGGCGCGTTGGCGGCTGTCGTGGCGTTCGAGCCACTCGCGCACGCCGACGCGAATCTCGAGGCTGCGGAGCTCTTCGGAGAGTTGCTTGAACTTCTCGGCCCGGTCCGCTTGGCGCTTGAGCGTTGTGATCTGCTTCTGCAGATCCTTGAGGATGTCGTCGATCCGCTGAAGGTTCAGGCGGGAGTTCTCGATCTTGCGCTCGGTCTCGGCCTTACGGGCCTTGAACTTCATAATGCCGGCGACTTCTTCGATGACGACGCGGCGTTCTTCGGGCTTCTGCGCGACCATACGGCCGATCGCGCCCTGTTCGATGATCGAGTAGGCCTTGGCACCCATGCCCGTATCCATGAAGAACTCTTGGATATCGCGCAGGCGGCAAGGTGTCTTATTGATCAGATACTCGGACTCGCCGTTACGATAGTAACGACGGGTGATCTGGATCTCGAGCGAGTTCTCGAATTGGGGGGGAAGCTGGGGATCTTTCTCGGGATCACGTTCCAAGACGAGGGTGACTTCGGCCATGTCCATGGCGGAAGCATCCCGGGAACCCGAGAAGATGACGTCCGACATCGAACTGCCGCGAAGGTGCTTGGGAGACATGTCCCCCATGACCCAATAAAGGGCGTCGACGACGTTCGATTTTCCGCAGCCGTTCGATCCGACGATCGCGGTGATGGATTGGTCGAAAGTAACGATCGTTCGGTCTTTGAACGATTTGAATCCGAATAATTCGAGCCTAAGGATCTTCACAGCTAACGGCTCCCTCCCGTAAACGAGTCCCCCGAAGGCCATAGGCTTAATGAATGACCTGCCTTTTGTAAACGCCGGGTCGAAACCCTAAGTTACAGAAAACACGAGACAACTCGGCGGGGGGCCGAGTTGTCTCCGGGGTCTAGCTAAGGATCGAAGCTCAGGCCTTGCGGAGGGCCGACTGGGCCGCCGCGAGGCGAGCCGCCGGCACCCGGAAGGGCGAGCAGGAAATGTAGTCGAGGCCCGCACGATGGAAGAACTCGATGGAGCGAGGATCTCCTCCGTGTTCGCCGCAGACGCCGCACTTCAGGTTGGGCTTGGTCTTCTTGCCCCGCTCGACGCCGATCTGGACGAGCTGGCCGATACCATCCTGGTCGATCGAAGCGAAGGGATCGTACTTCATGAGGCCGTTGTCGAGGTACTCGGGCAAGAAGCGCCCGCTATCGTCGCGCGACAGGCCTAACCCCATTTGGGTCAAGTCGTTCGTACCGAAGGAGAAGAAGTCGGCGGTCTGAGCAATGCGATCGGCCGTCAAGGCGGCGCGCGGGATCTCGATCATGGTGCCGATCTTGAGCGGGGTTCCGAGACCGCCCGTGCGCAAGACTTCGGTGACGAGCTTTTCGATCCGGTCACGCAGGAAGGAGAGCTCCTTCTGGTCGAAGACGAGCGGGATCATGATCTCGGCGTCGGCGACTTCGCCCGTCAGACGGTGAACTTCGACGACGGCTTCGGCGATCGCGCGGGCCTGCATCTCGTAGATCTCGGGGAACGAAATCCCGAGACGGCAGCCCCGGTGCCCAAGCATGGGATTCACTTCGTGGAGGCTGCGCGCCTTGTTAAGGATGCGCTCCGGTGAGGTCTTAAGCTTGGCCGCGAGCCCTTGCAGATCGGATTCGGAATTCGGCAGGAACTCGTGGAGCGGCGGATCCAGCAGACGGATGCAGACCGGCAGTCCCTTCATCTCGCGGAAGAGCTGCACGAAGTCCATGCGCTGCATCGGGAGGATGCTCTCGAGGGCGCGGGCGCGGTCCTCTTGGGTATCGGCAAGGATCATCATGCGCACGGCTTCGATGCGATCGGGCTCGAAGAACATGTGCTCGGTCCGGCAGAGGCCGATACCTTCGGCGCCGAACTGGCGGGCCACCCGTGCGTCGTGGGGCGTGTCCGCGTTCGCGCGGACACGCAGACGACGGTGCTCGTCGGCCCATTCCATGAGCGTCGCAAAATCCTTGTCGAGGGTCGAGCTGATCGTCGGGATCTCGCCTAGGAAGACTTCGCCCGAGTTCGCGTCGATCGTGATGACGTCGTATTCCTTGACCTCGGCGACGACGAGACCCTCGCGCTCGATGATGAAGCGTTTGTTTTTGTAGTCGATGTGGATGTCGGCGCAGCCGGCGACGCAGCTTTTACCCATGCCGCGGGCCACGACGGCTGCGTGGGAGGTCATGCCACCGAGCGCGGTCAGGATGCCGACCGAGGCGTCCATGCCGTGGATGTCTTCCGGCGAGGTTTCGTGGCGGACGAGGATGACCCGTTCGCCCTTCGCCTTCTGCTTTTCGGCTTCGGACGAAGAGAGGACGATTTTTCCGCTCACGGCGCCGGGCGAAGCCGGCAGGCCCTTCGCGATCGGCTTCCCTTTCTTGGCGGGATCGAGGCGGGGGTGCAAAAGCTGGTCGAGAGAATAGGGGTCCACGCGCAAGATCGCCTGGTCTTTGGAAATCAGGTTTTCCCCGACCATCTCGACCGCGATGCGCACGGCGGCCTGCGCGGTACGCTTGCCGTTGCGGGTTTGGAGCATGAAGAGGCGCTTTTGCTGGATCGTGAATTCGATGTCCTGCATGTCGCGGTAATGCTTTTCGAGGAGAAGCTGGTGCGCCACGAGCTCACGGAAGACTTCGGGCATCGTTTCTTCGAGGGTCGGGAGCTCCGAACCGGGGCCGCCCCGTTTTTTCTGCTCGAGCGCGAGCAGCTGGGGCGTGCGGATGCCGGCCACGACGTCTTCGCCCTGCGCGTTGAGCAGGAACTCGCCGAAGAGGCGGCGTTCGCCCGTCGCGGGATCGCGCGTGAACGCGACGCCCGTCGCCGAATCTTCGCCCATGTTTCCGAAGACCATGGCCTGAATGTTCACGGCGGTTCCCCAGTCCTCAGGGATGTTCTCCATCTTGCGGTAATGGATCGCGCGCGGGCTCATCCACGAGCCGAAGACGGCGCCGATGGCTCCCCAGAGCTGTTCGAGCGGATCCTGGGGGAAACGACGCCCGGTCTCTTCGAGGATGCGGCGCTTGTAGCTCTCGACGAGTTGCTCGAGATCTTCGGCGCGCAGCTCGCTATCGCGCTTCACGTTCTTCTTCTCCTTGAGCTCGTCCAGCAAGGATTCGAACTGCGAGACGTGCACGTTGAGCACGACGTCGGCGTACATCTGAACGAGGCGCCGGTAGCAGTCCCAAGCGAAGCGGGGATTGCCGGACTGGGCGGCGAGTCCCTTAACGGTTTGATCGTTGAGGCCGAGGTTCAGGATCGTGTCCATCATGCCGGGCATGCTGGCGCGGGCTCCCGAACGAACGCTCACGAGAAGCGGTTTCTCGGCCGAGCCAAACTTCGCGCCGAGCGAAGCTTCGATCTTGGCAAGCTCGGCGAGGACTTGCTCTTTCACTCCGTCGGGATAGGTCTGGCGATTTTGGTAATAGTAGTTGCACGCGTCCGTCGTGACGGTGAATCCCGGAGGAACCGGCAGGCCGAGATTGGCCATCTCGGCGAGGTTGGCTCCTTTGCCACCCAGCAGAGCCTTCATGTCGGCTTTGCCCTCGGTCAGGTTCTTTCCGTCGGAAGCGAGTCCAAAAAAGTATGTGTACTTTTGCGCCATGGGCTTCTTCTAGGGGGTGAAACGCGGCTTTCCAAGGAGTCGCCGCCTTGCGTCGCGATTTTCCCTTGGCGCGCGCTCGGTCGGGGTGCGTCGAAGTCGACTTGACCTTATGAAGAAGCGGCATGAAATACCGGTTTTTTGAGTATTCCGCCTGCTCGAGTTGTCGAAAAGCGAGGAAAGCCCTGGAATCCAAAGGAATCGATTTCGAGGCGATTCCGATCGTCGATCGCCCGCCGTCGGCAAAAGACTTGGCGGCCTACGTGAAAAAATCCGGATTGCCGCTCAAAAAATTCCTCAACACGAGTGGCGTGCTTTACCGCGAGATGAAGATCTCCGAGAAATGGGCCGGAATGTCGGAAGCCGAAGCCATCGAGCTCTTGGCGAAGCACGGCAAGCTCATCAAGCGTCCGTTGCTGGTCGGTGGCGAACGGGTCCTCGTGGGCTTCGACGAGAAGGCCTACGCGAATCTCAAGTCTTAGTGCCGGACGTCTTCGTCTTTGAGCCATTCGCAGACGATGTAGCGATCTTCGCTCATACCGAGGCGTGAGTAGACTCGGCGGGCCGGTAGATTCTCTTTCTCGACGTAGAGGCGGAGACCTTTGATCGTGGGGTCGCGCGCCACTTGCTCTTGGAGATGCCGATAGAGGGCGCGGTAGACCCCTTTTTTTCGTGCTTCCTTCGCGGTGTAGACGCTCTGGATCCACCAGATCGTGCCGTTGCGCCAATCGCTCCACTCTTGGGTCACGAGCAAGCAGCCGACGACGCTCGTGCCTTCGGTCGCGACGTAGTAACGGCCCCGTGCGGGATTTTCGAAGAGGGCTTGCACGCCCGGACCGAGAACTTTCGGATCGAGCGCGAGGCCTTCGCTTTCGCGGGCCATGCGGGACTGGAATTCCATGATCATGGGGGCGTCTTGAGGCGTGGCTTCGCGAACTTCGAGCGGAGCGTCCGAGGCGAGCCGCGCGGGGGACGCTCGAAGTTCTTTTAGACGCAGGAATTGGTACGAAACCCCTCCGAGACAAAGGACGATCCAAAGCGCCAAACTCCAACGAAGATGGTCGGTGTCGAACGGCAAGAACCATCCGACGATAAGCGGGGCGCCGTCCAGAAAGGGCCACGTCGCGAAGAGCGTGAATAAGGCCAGGACGAGAAGCGACTGCATGAGCCCGTGCAGCCACCGCTCGCGGTGATTCAGGATACGATCGAAACCCCAATCTTCTTTCGAAGCGCCGAGCCAAGTCACGAGCATGAGGCCCGCGGCAATCCAGCGGGAGCCGGGCGAGTAGGGGAAGAACCACATGTAGATCCCGATAACGCAGAGACCGACGAGATCCCCCAGGAGCCCGAGCCGTTCCCGCCGATCCAGTCGCCGCTTGGCGTGGTGGTTCCTTTCGTCGTAGATCCAGACGAAGGCGAAAAGCGAAAACAGCACCAAACTGAACCAAAACATGCCTTCACGCTAATCGCGCCAAAGCGAAGTGGCCATGGTAGCCTTAAGTTCAGATGAAATCGGCGTTGTGGATGTTGGGCCGAAGCTTCCAGCTCATGGGGCTTTTCGTTTTGCCCTACGCACTTTGGCGTGGCTTCAGTTCCAACGATCCCAAGCAGGAACTGACCTTGTTGGGATTCGGCGCCGTGCTCTTCCTGATCGGCGTCGTTTTCGGTCGCTTCGGGAGCTCGGCGTGATCATCCTCGGCATCGATCCTGGCTCGCAGCGGACGGGATTCGCCGTCCTCGAGTCTTCGAAGAGCGGCTTCGAAGTCCGGGAAGTTGGCGTCATCGAGCTCGTCTCGGGGCGTCATCGGCCACCTTTGGGATCGAGGTTGGAGAAGCTCTTTGACGAAATCTCGGCTCTCACGGAGCGCTGGAACCCGCGATGGATCGGTTTCGAAAAAGCCGTGAGTTTTCGGAACGTCGCCTCGGCGTTCCAGCTCTCCGAGGCGCGCGGCGTCGTGAGGCTCGCCCTGCACCGAGGGCTGGATCAGGCGGAAGAACGCATCGTCGAGATTTCCCCGACGCGTATCAAAAAGTTCGCGACGGGATCGGGCGCCGCGGAAAAGTCGGCCGTCGTGAAGGGGGTTGCCCTCCGATTCCCGGGCCTTTCCCGTTTGACTGTCGAGGCGCTACCCTATGATGCTTACGATGCTCTCGCGATCGCGTACTCCGCGTGGCTCGAGAAGGGGAGGTTAGCGCGCATCCATGGCTTATCCGGTCGGGCCTAGATTTTCGATGCGCGTCCGCGCGCCTCAGGAATGGAATCAGCCTGGGCGCCTGTCCGAGACCCAGGTCGCGGTCGAGGATAGCGTCGGGATGGGCTGGGTTCTCGAAGTTCCCTCTTCCGCTCTGCGCGATCGGTTGCGCGCCTCCACGGAAGCGATGCCGGTTTTCATCGCTCACGTCATTCGAGAGACGGAAGAGCTCTTCTTCTCCTTCGAAACGCCCGAAGACCGAGCCCTCTTTCTTCAGTTGACGGATTTGGACTCGATCGGCCCGAAGACCGCGGGGCAGATTTTGGCTTCGCTCGGAAAGTCCGGGCTCTCGCAAATCATTCGCGTCAGCGGCGCGTTGCCTAAAATTTCGGGCGTCGGCCCGAAGACGCTGGAAAAATTGCGCACGGGTCTCAAGCTTAACGAGGAAAAATTCCTCCCGCTCTTCGTCGGCGCGATCGGGGCGCCACCGGAATCCCGCCGCGCTTCGCAAGCTCCGGCGCTGACGGCTCTGCCCCTCGGCGTCTCGGAAGCCCTGGAACGTTTGGGGCTGCGCGCGCAAGATTCGCTACGACTTTACGAAGAGCTGAAGTCCGCCGAACCCGGAATTGAGGCGGCTCCGGTCGCCGAATTGGTCAAGAAAATGCTCCAACTTTGGGGACGCGCGAAAGCCCGTCCGCCCAGCGCGAATCCTTGAGCGGGGATTGAAGATGACGAACGGAAAAATCACCAAGGAAAAAGCCAAGCTTCCGTTGGAAGACCTGAATCGCGAAGAAGCTCCGGAAGCTTCTCGAGTCGGTGCGCCTTCGGAGAACGTGCTGCGTCCTCGCAAGCTGCAAGACTACATCGGCCAAGCGGCGGCCAAGGGCAAGTTGACCGTTTTCATGGAAGCGGCCCGCGGTCGCGGCGAGACGCTCGATCACGTGCTTTTGTCGGGGCCGCCCGGACTCGGCAAGACGACGCTCGCGCATATCGTGGCGGAAGAAATGGGGGGACGTTTGCATCTCGCCCCCGGGCCCTCGCTCGAAAAGAGCGTCGATTTGCTCGCGATCCTGACGAACCTCCAACCGGGCGACGTCCTTTTCATCGACGAGATCCACCGGTTGGGCCGGGCCATCGAGGAAACCCTCTACCCCGCGATGGAAGACTTCCAAATCCAGCTCGTTTTGGGGAAAGAGGTCGGAGCCCAGGCCGTGACGGTTCCCTTGCCGCGCTTCACGCTCGTCGGCGCGACCACCCAATCCGGTCGTTTGCAGGCCCCCTTCCGCGACCGCTTCGGCATCTCCTTGAATCTCGATTTTTACGATCTCGGCGAGATGAAGGCGATTCTTCGCCGTTCGGCGAAACTGCTCGGGATCTCGCTCGAAGAAGAACAAATTGAAGCCGTCGCGAGTCGCTCGCGCGGCACCCCGCGCATCGCGAACCGCCTTTTGGCGCGGGTCCGCGATGTCTTGGAAGTGAAGCGCAGCCGGGGTGCGGGTGGCGTCGGTGCCCAGGCCGTTCACGAAGCCTTGGACTTTTTGGATATCGATAAGGTCGGATTACAGCCGTTGGATCGTCGTTACCTTCAGATCCTTTGCGAAAATTTTCGCGGCGGGCCGGCGGGCGTCGAAGCCTTGGCGGCTTCGCTTTCGGAAGATCGCTCCACCCTCGAAGAAACGGTGGAGCCCTACCTGCTGAAAGAAGGCTTCCTGTTGCGGACGCCCAAAGGACGCATCGCCACCGACAAGGTCTATTCCCATCTGGGATTGCGCGCCCCCGAGGCGACCCGCGAAGACCCGCTTCTCTTTTGAGTGTTGCCAAAAAGACACGCCGGTGTGGTTCAAACGCCGCGACGTCTTTTGAAAAAGGCCAAAAATTCAAGCTATTTGCCAGAGTTTTTGCTTTCGCGAAAAGCGGGGATTTGGTGAAATGTGGGAGTGAAGAGCCGAGCTTCAAATTCTGCGTTGGGGTCTCCTGACGCCGCGATGACGGGAAGCTGGCCGGCTGGCGTACGGGGCATCGGCATTCATACCGGAGAAGAATTCGAGGTGTCGCTCGAAGCGGCGCGCTCCCAGCCGGCCACGGAGGCTCCGATTTCCTTCGTGTGCACCTTCGAAGCCAACGACTTCGAAGCGCCCGCGCTTTGGACTCGTCTCAGCGCCACCGCGCGTTCCACGTCGATCGTCCTGCGCGGGCCTTCGCGCCTACGCTTCGAACTCAAGACGATCGAACACCTTCTCGCGGCGGCGCATGCCGCGGGCTTTCCCTCGCTGCGGCTGCGCGTCCGTCCCGTGCGCGAACGCAGCTTGGAATCGGCGCCGCTCGAGATTCCGGTGCTGGACGGTTCGGCGAGCGGTTGGATGGATATGATGCGCGATTCCCTCATGGTGGAGGAATGGCGTCCCGTATGGCTTCCCGTCCGCAGCTATGTCCTCGAGGACGGTGATAAGTCCGTCATCGTGAGCCCGCTCGAGCCCCTCGAGCCTTTGCGAACGGAATACGCCTGCTCGGTGGATTTCGGCGCGGGGCTTTACCAGCAGAAATCCTTTACCTTCGATTGGTCCAAGCCGCTCGAAACCTTCGAGGCTTTCGCGCGCGAGATCGCGCCCGCCCGTACCTTCGGTTTTCGGCACGAGCTCGAAAGCCTCGCCGCCCGAAATTTAGCCCGCGGCGGAAGCCTCGCGAACGCGATCTTGATCGACGAAGGCCGCGTCGTGAACGTCGGGGGGCTCCGGATTCCTGACGAGCTTGCCGCGCACAAGCTTCTCGACGCGGTCGGCGACTTCGCGCTCTTGGGGGCGCCCATCCTGGGACGCGTGACCGTCCACAAGGCGGGACACTCGATGCACTTGCGGGCGGTGGAGGAAGCCGTTCGAACCGGGGCCCTCGTTAAGGCGCGTCTCTACCGCGGGCAAACTCTCGTTCGCTAAGCGTTTCGCCGGATATAGGTTTCGGCCCGGCAAACTGATACTCTCCCGCTATGGAATGGAACGGCGCCGATCTTGAGCAGCGCAAGCGTCGTCGAGAGCGACGGGTCGCCATTTTCATCGCGCTTGGCTTCGTCGTTTCGACGTTGCTGCAGGTCTTCCTGACGAATCGCCGTTTCGAGTACGGTTTCGTCCAGAGCCTCCTCTATTTCGGTCTCCTGCATCTGAACGTCATCCTGATCATGTTCCTCGTGTTCCTAGTCGCCCGGAACCTGACTCGCGCTTATCTCGCACGGCGAACGGGAAAACTCGGCAGCAGCCTGCGTTGGCGAATGGTCACGTCGCTGCTCGCGTTCTCGCTCGTGCCGTCCGCGCTTCTCTTCGTCGGCGCTTCGGTGGTTATCCGGCAAGGTTTCGATCGTTGGTTCGGCACGCAGGTCGCGACCGCTTTGGACGACGCCCAAGCCATCACGGAGGTCCACTACGGCGGCATCGAGAAAAACCTGTCGTTCTTCGGGACCCAGCTCGCGACTCAGCTCCGCGAGAGCGGTCGCGCCGTCGAGACAAAAGTCTTGGCCGAAGCGGTCGCGCGGATTCCCATCGAAGGATTGGAGTTCTACTCCGACCTGGCGACCCCGCCCGCCCGCGCCTTGGCGGAAGGCGTCGCGGATTGGTCGGTCCCCCGGGCGGCGGTGGAGTCTCTGCAGCGAGCTTTGGGCGGGGAGTCCTTCCAGCTCATCCGTCAGTTCGGCGACGCCGATCTCGTCCAGCAGTTCACGCCCTTGAATTCCGGCGCCTCTCGCGGGGTACTCGTGCTGAGCCAAACGGTGCCCTTGGGACTGAAGACGAGGATGGCCGAGTTGCGCTCCGCTTTTTCGGAGTACCAAAAGATCCGGCTTTTCAAAGACTCGCTCAAGACGAACTACACGCTCATTCTTCTGACGTTGTTCGTGCTCGTGCTTTTCGTCGTGTCCTGGTTCGGTCTCTACCTCGCGAAAACCGTTACGGATCCCGTGTCGGATCTGCTCCGTGGCACCGAGGCTTTCCGCGAAGGGCGCTGGGATTACCGCATCCCGACCGTAGGACCGACGCGCGGCGCCCTCGTCGCCGGTGCGACGGCCGACCTCGAGGTACTGAAGTCCGCGTTCAACCTCATGGCCTCCGAAGTCGGGCAGCGGGGCCGAAAACTCGAAGAGGCCAACGCCCAATTGATCTCCCTCGTGCGCGAACTCGAGGAACGGGAGCGTTACCTCGAAACGCTCCTGTCGAGCATCCGCCGCGGGGTCGTGGTTCTGGACATGAACAAAGAAGTGCAGCGCCTCAATTCCGAGGCGCGGCCTTTCTCGGCGGTCGATCGCGAGCCCGGTCTCGGCGATGGGGTCGGGCGTCGTTGGCGGGAAGTCTTTCCCGACCTCGGTCGCGAGGACGAGGCCAAGAACTGGCTCGAAGAAGCCGAGGTCGCCGCCGGCAAGCCCGTGGACCGTATCTTCGAACAGGTCACCGGTTCGGGTCGCGAAAGCGCCGTCCGTTCGCTTCGCGCGACGGGGATTCACCTCATCGACGAAGGGCGTTCTCCGCTGGGCTGGCTCGTTATTCTGGAAGACGTTTCCGATGCCGCACGCCTCGAGCGTCTGGCCGCTTGGCAGGAAGTCGCGCGTCGGGTCGCCCACGAGATCAAGAACCCTCTCACGCCGATCCAGATCTCGGTCGATCGTCTTCAGCGCCGGATGGGCGAACGCATGCGCGAGGACGAGCGGGACGGTCCCGTGTTCCGCGAATGCGTCGAGCAGATCCAAAAGCAGGTGCGCGTGATCCGGGACTTGGTGCGCGAGTTCTCCCAGTTCGCCAAGTTGCCGGAGCCGAAGTTCCGCGAGTTAGATCTGGCGACTTTCCTCGCGGACATCCTCGAGGACTATCGTTTCACGCATCCCGACGTCCGATTCCGTTTCGTGGTTCGCGATCAAGGGATCCCGCTTCCCAGGTTGCGGGCGGATTCCGAGTACATCCGCCGTTTGGTCGTCAACCTGGCCGATAATGCGCTCCACAGCATGGAAGAGGCGCGCACGGCGACGCCCGAGTTCTCGGTCGAGTTGGGGCTCGACGCGAGGGAAGGTTTCGTTCGCGTCGACTTCGTCGACAACGGGCCGGGTATCTCGGCCGAGATGCGCGAGAAGATCTTCGATCCCTACGTGACTTCGAAAGCCTCCGGGATGGGGCTAGGTCTGGCGATCGTTCGTCGTATCGCTTCGGAGCACCGCGGCCGGATTCGCTGCGAGGCCGGGCCGGGTGGCCGCTTTGTCCTTGAACTTCCGACCTCGGGCGTGTGAAAAGGGGAATCATGGTGGCGCGTCGTCCACGTTCAATCTTAATTGTCGATGACGAGGCGGATATCCAGTCCTCGTTGGCCTTCGCCCTCAAGGACGAAGGGTTCGAGACGGTCACGGCTTCGTTGCCTTCCGAGGCCATGAAGTTGCTCGAGACGCGCACCTTCGACATCGGGCTCTTTGACGTCTGGTTCCCCGAAGGGGACGGCATCGAGTTGCTCCAAGAAACGCAGTCGCGTTTTCCCGAGGCCGTCGTCGTCATGATGAGTGGCCACGGCAACATCGAGTTGGCGTTGAAAGCCATTCGCCTCGGCGCCTACGACTTCCTCGAGAAGCCGCTCGAGCTCGAGAAACTCTTGGTGGTCCTCAAGAACATCTGCTCGGTCCTCGACCTGAGGGACGAGAACCTCCGCTTGACGCAGGAATTAAGAGGGCGGGCGCAGTTCGTCGGATCTTCCTCTCTGGCCCAGGCCTTTAAGGCGGACCTCGAGCGGTCGGCCGCGAGTTCGGCCCACGTCCTGGTCTTGGGAGAACACGGCTCCGGTAAGGACTTGGTCGCTCGCTTGCTGCACCAGAACTCGCCGCGCTCGCGCGAGCCCTTCGTGAAGGTTGTTTGCGCGCATCTACAAGAGAATTCCATCGAGTCGGAGCTCTTCGGCGCGGCTGAGCGCGACGGCGTGCGCCCCGGGCGCTTCGACGAGGCGGCGTCGGGCACGATTTATTTCGACGGCGTCGCGGAGCTCAGTCTGGCCGCCCAAGGCAAACTCTTGCGCGTTCTCGAAGAGAGAACGTTCACGAGGGTCGGTGGACACGAGTCCATCCGGACCCCGGCCCGGATCGTCGCTTCGCTCGCCCGCGACGCGGATCAGCTCGTGGCCGAGGGCAAGCTGCGCGAGGACCTCTATCATCGCCTGAAAGTTCTTTCCCTTCACGTGCCTCCTTTGAGGGAGCGCCTGACGGATGTTCCCGAGCTCGCCAAGTTCTTCGTTCGTCTGCACGCCGTGGAGCAGGGCGGTCCGTTGGCGGACCTGACTTCCGAGCTGCTCGACTGGTTAAAGGGCTACGAGTGGCCGGGCAACGTGC
>DDRA01000169.1:7581-16721 GCA_002343545.1 Bacteriovoracaceae bacterium UBA2428 | reverse complement strand
CGCGCTCGGCGACCCGCGCTGGGTCGTCGACAAGGTCCACGCCGCGGGCGGCATCGTCTACCACGACGTCACCGAAAGAAAGTGGGCGGAGCGCGCCCTCGGCCACGGCGTCGACGGGCTCATCTGCGTGAACGGCCGCGCGGGCGGCCACGCCGGCACGCTCCCGCCCGAACGCCTCTTCGAGGACCTCAAGTCCTTCGGGAAGCCGCTCGTCTGCGCGGGCGGCGTGGGCGACGAGGCGACCTTCGCGCGCATGCTCGCGCTCGGCTACGACGGCGTTCAGATGGGCACGCGCTTCATCGCGACCCGCGAATGCAAAGCCTCGGACGCCTACAAGCAAGCCATCTTGCGCGCGAAGGCCGACGATGTCGTACTGACGGAGCGTTTGACGGGCGTGCCCGTCGCGATCATCCGCACGCCCGAGATCGACAAGGTGGGACTCAAAGCGGGCCCGCTCGCGCGCTGGATGCTCAAGCATCCCCGCTTCAAGCACTGGGCGCGCCTTTACTACTCCGTCCGCTCGCTTCACGATTTGCGCCGGAGCATCCGCAAACCCAAGGTTTACGAAGAGTATTGGCAGGCGGGCAAGAGCGTCGAGGGCATCGAAAAGATCGAGAGCGTGGCCGAGATCATGGAGCGTTTCGCTCGCGTCGCGGCTCGTCACGATTCGATCTGAAATCCTCTTACATCTTGCCTTTCGGGACGTCGGGCCCTTCCCAAAGGGAACTTTCTCCACAAAACTGCCCCTCGGGAGGGAGAAATCCATGATCAATCTGAAGGTCCTGTCCGCGATATCGGTGGTGGCCGCTAGTTTCGGGGCGCAAGCCGCTTTTCGCTTCGAGCCGAAGGTGATCTACGGAGATGACGATCGTCGCGACCTTTACGAGGTCACGGACGCTCGGACCCTCGATCTCGCCGACTCGACCGTGGCGCTCATCAAGGCGCGCGACGTCAGCGTCCAAGGCGAAACCGCCAAGATCAACAGCCGCACCCTCCGCCAAGTCATGAACGTCTGCGCGGACGAACCCTACGCGAATCAGCCCTCGGGCGGCTTCTGCTCGGGCTCGCTCGTGGCGCCGGACCTCATCATGACGGCCGGCCACTGCGTCGAATCGCTCGCGCAATGCAACACGACGAAGTTCGTCTTCGGATACGCGATGAAGAGCGCGAACGAAGCCCCGAACGAAGTTCCCGCGTCGGAAGTCTACGGCTGCAAGGAACTCGTCAAGCAAGTCTACACGAACACGGTCGATTACGCGCTCATCCGCTTGGATCGCCCGGTCGAAGGCCACACGCCCCTCGAGATCAACCGTCGTGGCAACGTCGCGCCGGGTACGGACGTCGGCGTGATTGGTCACCCCTCGGGATTACCCACGAAAGTCGCCTTCGGCGGCACGGTCCGCAGCATCAAGAGCGGCTTCTTCGTGGCGAGCCTCGACACCTACGGCGGCAACTCGGGTAGCGCCGTGTTCAACCGTACGACGGGCCTCGTCGAAGGCATCCTCGTTCGCGGCGAACGCGACTTCGTGAGCCGGGGCGGTTGCTCGGTGTCGAACCGCTGCACGGAATCGGGTTGCCGCGGCGAAGACGTGACGCTCATCTCCGAACTCGCGAGCTTCATCCCGCAAAACTAAGTTCTCCTCGTTAAAGCGAGAAACGAGCCCGGGGCGCGCAAGCTCCCCGGGCTTTTTTTTGTCCGCGGCGCCCCGCGCCCCTTGGTCCCGGCGGGCACTGCCCCTAAGCTTCTCGCATGGCCGAATTCTTTTCCCATCTCTACTCGCTCGTCGTGACGGGCTTCGACTGGATCCTGAACGTCGAGAGCCATCTGCGGGAATTCATTTCCGAATACGGGACCCTGGCCTACGTGCTTCTCTTCGGCATCATCTTCTGCGAGACCGGCCTCGTCGTGATGCCCTTCCTGCCGGGGGATTCCCTGCTCTTTGCGGTCGGCGCCGTGAGCGCGGAACAGCTCTTGGACATCTCGATCCTCTATCCGAGCTTACTCGTTGCGGCGATCCTCGGCGACGCCGTGAACTACTCCGTCGGGCGCTACGCCTTCGACCGGGTCGTCGCGCGTTTCGGAGGTCGCTTCATCAAGCCCGAACACATCGCCGAGGCCGAAGCCTTCTTCGCGAAGTGGGGCGGCTGGGCGATCGTGCTCGCGCGCTTCGCGCCGTTCCTGCGCACCTTCGTGCCCTTCGTGGCGGGCGGCGCGCACATGAACCCGCGGCGCTTCTTCTTCTTCAACGTGCTCGGCGGCTTCGTGTGGATCACGAGCTTCCTGTGGGCCGGCTACTTCTTCGGCCGGCTGCCCTTCTTCCAGAACAACTTCAAGGCGCTCATGCTCGGCATCATCGCGGTCTCCGTGCTGCCGGCCGTGGTCGGCGTTCTGAAGGCGCGACGAGCTTCGGCGAAGCGGGTTCACGGGGCTTAGAGCTCGGCGCCCACTCCTGTCTTTGCGCAATCTTTACCCAGGCGTATTGTCGTTTGGGGCACACTGGGAAGGTGAAGGTTCAACTCAAAAATCTGGGAGTGTGGGTTCTTTTGGGCCTCGTGTTCAACGCTTGTTCGGTATCGGTGAATCCACTCGTTCTCGTGGATGCCTCTAAGGCTGGCGACGCGGCGAAGTCCGAAGATACGAAGGCGCGAGACGAATCCGGGGCCGAGCCCGGCGCCAGCGACGAGACCGCCGGTGATGCGGTTGCGGACGAGGGCGAAGGGGACGATGATGACGGGGGCGGAAGCGAGGATGACGTCGTCGCCGCGGCCGGACAGTTGGAGGCCTCTTCTCGTCTGCGCTTTGATCCCGAGGGAACGGGTGGCACTCGTCAGGCGACTTTTCTCGTGGATGGCGACGACCTTTACGCGGCCTGGGCCGAAGCCAACGCTTCCGCCGTGTACCAGCTGCGCGTGGCGAAACGAAATATCAATCAGTCGGGCTGGACTCAGCTCGTCACCGACCCGACCGCGGGCTTGAACTACAACTCGGCGAAATCGGTCTCGGGGATGCGCATCCAACTTCTGAAGCACGACGGTCGCTTGATGGTGGCTTGGAACGAGCGCTACGATTCCTACGACCGCTTGCACGTGAAGGCCTACGCGGATCAGGGAGGCGGCACCTACGCCTGGGTCAACGCGGACAACGGCTCGGCGACCGGGGTAAACGTTTCGCTCGTGGACTCGATGCGGATGCTCGAGCACCAGGGTAAGGTTTACGTGGCTTACCAGGGGCACAACGGCTCCCGGAACAATACGCGCGTGGCCGTCTTCAATGACGACTGGGACTCGCCCGCCTGGGTCCGCGTGGATGGCGGCGTCGGAAACGTGAACGCGACGTTGAACCAGAGCGGTTCGCAGAACGCGTTCAGCCAGATGGCCGCCTCGGATGGGGATCATCTCATCGTTGCGTGGGCGGAGTATAACGGCAGCAAGTTCGTCGCGCGGGCCAAGGTCTACAACAACGACGATGCGAACCCGGCCTGGACCTACATCACGGTGCCGAATGGCAACGGGATCTTCGGCTACAGCACGAGCTACGACATGAGCGGTATCGACATCGTGCCCGTTGGCGGAAAATTCTACTTCTCTTGGCTCGAGGGAACCAATCTTGTCTACGAGCGTTTCCGGATGGGGGTGTACGATCCGGAAGAAGACGAGTTTTCTTACATCGGCGCCGACGATGGCGGCGGCGGGACGCTTCCGTTGAAGACTTACGCGAAGGCTTCGAGTTGGACGCGGATGTTCGTGATCGAGGATCGCATCTACCTCACCTACGCGACGACGGTGAGCGTCGACGTGGGGGGGGCCCCGACGGACGTCGTGAAGGCTCCCGCGTGGGTCTACGATCCGGCCGACGCGAGCCAGTTGCCTTGGGAGCTGAGTCCGGCTGAGAGCGTCTACTATGAAGACGCCGAAGCGCTCGCGAGCGTACACGGAAGCTTCTTCAAATGGGGCGACGACATCTTCTTCTCGTGGAACTCGCGCGGCACGCCGTGGGACATCGCGATCGAGAAGGTTTCGGAGGATATCGAGCGCGTTGAACCTTAGGTGGCTTCGCGAAGAAAATCCCGCTAAAGTACGCGGTTCTAGTTCAGTTTGCCGGGGAAATTATCGCGCACGTAGGTGCGGATGACGGCGATGACGCGGTCCCGCGCACGTTCGAACGTCGCGCGGTCGAGCTGCGAGTGGGCCGGGTTCAGCATGCGGCGGTACTCGGCGACCTTGCCGCCGGGAAGGCCGTCGATGTCGTAGAGACCGCGGAGCATCGGGCACTCGTCCACGATCGCGATCGAGAAAGAGCGATTGGGGCCCGGATCGGAGCCCACGACTCGACGCTGCGTCTGCGGGCTCGACCAAATGCGGTTCGAACCGGCCGCGAGTTCCCGGGCTTGGATCGCGAGGATCGCGTTGATGTCGGAGCGCATGGCGTCCCAACGCTCGGCGCCGAAGCGCTGGCCGACGTAGTCACGCAGCGTGGGCACGTTGCGCAGGCGCTCGGACATCGCGCGCTCCCAGCAGGTGCCGCGCGGGCACTTCACGAGGTCGATCGACGAGGGACGGCCGTCGCCGCGCTTCATGTCGAGGACGAGGTAGCGGGTCTCGACGCGCGAGAGGCCGGCAAAGTCCGCGTAGAAGTCGACGACGATCGAGCCGGCTTCCAGGAAGCCGAAGCTCCCGCCCGCGGCGCGATCGCTGACTTGGGCCATGGCTACGGTGGAGGTCAGGCCCAAGAAGAGGGCCAAAGAGAAACGACGGAAGGAATTCATTTTTGCTCCTTGGAACCCGACGGGGTTCCTTTTAGTCGCGGCAAGGTTGCCCCAGGCCCGACGCCTTGGCCAGCGATGCAACTCGGCACGACGGCGGAATCTACCCGAAATAACGCTATGCGTCAACTGGCGTCGGCCGACATTGTAAATCTTTGAATTTAAATAAAAATTTAGCGTGTTCGGCAGCGAAGCACGCGAGGATCGAAGACGCCGCCCACGAAGAGCTCGCCGTAGGGCGTCTCCACGCCGACCGAGACGGCCGAGATAGCGCGGCCGTCGTCCTCGAAGCGGCTCTCGACGTGCCCGCTCACGGGGTCCAGGCTGACAACCCGGCTCGGGGCTCGGCTCGACGCCGAAGCCGCGTGGGCGAGGAAGCGCGCGGTCGAGGGGTGCGCGCCCACGAGGATGCGCTCGCCCGCGGCGTCCCACTCCAGGTTGTCGGCGAGGCCCGGCACCCGAAAGCCGCCCAGGTAACTCAGTTGCCGGGGCGCCGCCCGGTGGTACACGTGCACGGCTTGGCCCATGGTCGAGGCCACGTAGAGTCGACGGGTGCGGGCGTCGTAGAGAAGCCCGTTCGGATACACGATGCCGTCGACGACGCGGGCGAAGTCGTGCCCGTCGTGGTGAAGGATGTAGCCGCGCCGTCGTCCGGTGAGATCGTCCCAGAGCTGGCGCGGCAACCCCTCCACGCCGTGATCCGAGCCCACGTAGAACTCGTCGGGGCCGACCGCGATCAGGTCGTTCGGGCTGAAGGGCGCGGGCGCCGTGACGCTGCGGACGAGCTGGGCGCGATCGCCCTTCACGTCGAGGACCTCGATGCGGGCGGGAGCATCGACGGGGTGGTTTACCACGAAAAGCCGGTCGTAGCCGTTCATCCGCCACACCGAGATGCCGTGCGGGTGGAAGTTCTCGATGGGGACTTGGATCGCGCGCGGCTCCGAGAGCGGCCGTTCGGCGTCCCAGGCGAAGAGCGCGCCGCGGGGCGTGGGCACCTTGGGACGACGGTCCTGCGAAGACACGTAAACCGTGCGCGAGGCCGGGCTCCACGCCAGGTCCTCGGCGCCCGGCATGCCCGTCACGCTTCGGCATTCCAGGGAGGGAGCCGCCGCGGCGGGAGCGAGGGAGCCGAGAAATGCCGAGAGTCCGAGGCTTCGAAGCCAAGCGCGTTTCATTCCATTTTATCGGAGTTCCTCCGGCAAAACCTGAACGGAACGAGCGGGGGCGGATCAGCCTTTCGTCATGGCCTCGAGTTCGGCCCAGCGGGCGTAGAGTTGTTCGACGCAGGTCTGGGCTTCGGCCAGCCGATCAAAGCGATCGGCTTTTCCGGTCGACTGGCGGGTGTGCTCCTCGAGCTCGCGGACTTTGTTCTCGGCTTCGAGGATGGTGGCTTCCATCGTCTCGAGCTCGCGTTGGTCTTTGTAGCTGAGCTTCTTCTTGGCCGCGGGCGCCGCGTTCGTCGCGCCGCTCCCGGAACTCGACGCGCTCGCGCCCTTGGCGTCGGATCGCGTCGTGATGCCCGTGCGCACGCGGCGCCATTGTTCGAGGCTCGCGACTTCCGTCGCGACGCCGTCCTGCAGGCCGATGAAACGGTCGCAGACCTGCTCGAGGAAGTAACGATCGTGCGAAACGATGACGAGCGCGCCCGGGTAGTCGCGCAGGCTTTCCTCGAGAATCGAGAGCGTCACGAGATCCAGGTCGTTCGTGGGTTCGTCCAACACGAGCAGGTTCGCCTCGGTCAGCATGAGCTGCGCGATGAGCAGACGCGCTTGCTCGCCGCCCGAAAGGTAGCCGACCTTCTTGCGGGCAAAGTCGTCCGAGAAGAGAAAACGCTCGAGGTAACTGCGGATGTGCATGTAGCCGCCGCCGAACTTGACGTAGTCGCCCTCGGGACAAAGCGTCTTGAGCACGGTTTGGTTCGGATCGAGCGTGTCGCGCTTCTGCGAGAAGTACGAAACGCGCAGGTGCTCGGCCTCGATGCGCTCGCCCTCGTCGGGCTGTTCCTGGCCGAGCAAAACGCGGATGAGTGTGGACTTGCCCGCGCCGTTGCGCCCCAAAAGCCCGAGCTTAAGACCGGCCATGAGCGTCAGATCGAGCTTCGAGAAGACCTGGCGATCGCCGTAGGCCTTCGAGACCTTGCGCGCGTCGACGAGGCGCTTGGGGCCGCCCTCGACGGCGCGGAACTCGATGTCGACCTTACGCTCGCGGTTGCGGTTCTCCACGAAGTCCATCGTGTCGATGAGCTTCTCGGCGCGGCCGATGCGGGCCTTCTGCTTGGTCGTACGGGCGGCGGCCTCGCGACGTAACCATTCCGTCTCGCGGCTCAACACGTTGCGGAGTTTACGCTCCTGGCGCTTCTGCGACTCGATGAGTTCGTCGCGAATGCGGCAGTACTCGGCGTAGTCGCCCTTCACCACGAGGATCCCCTGCGGGTTTCGCGGGTCGAGTTCCCAGATGACGTTCGACACGTTGTTCAGCACGTAGCGATCGTGCGTGACGGTGAGCGTGGCGCAGCGCAGGCCCGCCAGGTACTCCTCGAGCCATTCGATGCTCTCCACGTCCAAGTGGTTCGTGGGTTCGTCCAGCAAGAGCAGCGTGGGCTCGGTCATAAGCTCGCGGCCGAGCGCGGCGCGCTTGATCCAGCCGCCCGAGAAGCTCTCGATCGGCGTGAGTTCGTCGTAGCCTTCCTCGCGGAAGCCCATCTTCGAGACGAACTCGTAGGCACGCGCGAGCGTCTCGCCGTCATCCGGGTCGAGCGTTTTTTCGAGCAGCGTTTCGAAGAGCGTTTGGCCGGGCTTGAAGGTGGGCACTTGATCGAGGCAGGCCGTGCGCACGCCCTGCGCGAAGCTGAGCGTGCCGGCGTCGGGCTTGATCTGACGGGCGATGATCTTGAGCAGCGTGGACTTGCCCGCGCCGTTGGGACCGATGAGGCCGATGCGGTCACCTTCTTCGACGCCGAAGCTGATGTCCTTGAAGAGCGTGCGTTCCGCCACGGATTTTTCGAGGCGGTGGCCGCTCACGAGGTTCTGGCCCATTTTTAGAGAGTCCTTTCGTTCACGCCGTGGCGGAGCCAGTCGTGGAATTCGCGCGTCGAGTAGAATTGCCGCTCGGAGATCGAGCAGGTGGGATGCGCCCAGTGCGGGTGCCAGCTCGCGCGCACGGCGCGGGCGCCCGAATTTTTGGCCGTGAGCATGTCGTCGTCGTGGTCGCCCACGACGCGGATCTCGTCGTGACGGCAGCCAAAGTGCGCGCGCAACCGCTCGAAGCCCGGCGTCTGCGGCTTACGGGGGGCGCATTCACCCGAGAGTACGACGCCAAAGTGCGCGCGCAGGCCCGTGATCTCGAGGATGCGCTCGGCCGAGGCGAGGTCGCGGTTCGTCCAGACGACGCACTTCGCGCCGCTCGCGCGCAGCTGCTCGAGGGAATCCTCGACGTGCTCAAAAGCGCGGATGCCTTCGGCGTGGCGGCGGCTCTCCGCGCGCAGCGTCTCGATGGCGCTGGACACGCGTTCGGCCGGCAGGTAGCGGCCGATAAAATCCACGGGCGAGTGCGAAACCGCGGCGTGCCGTTCTTCAAGACTGAGCGGCCGCGCGATGAGCCCGCCCACGTAGTCAAAGTAAGGCCCAAAGGAGTCCACGAGCGTGCCATCCAAGTCGAAGACCCAGTGTTTCATCGGCCGCCGAGGCTAAACGAGGCGCCCGTTTAGTTCAAATCCGCTCCCGAGCGAGCGCGGCGTGTCCCAAATCTCGTTTCCAATGTTTTCGCGGGCTCACTTTGAGCCCGGCGATGATCTCTTCGGCGCTCGAAAAATGGGAGCCGGAAAAGATTGTAAACGATTTTTGGGACAAGCCGGCGCGGCCCCAACGGCGCCGGCTTAGCGCCAGTTCACGAGGATCTGGGCGAGGATCATGAGCTGCACGAAGTCGTGCCCGGCGTTGATCGCGAAGAGCTTCCACGGGCGGCGTTCCCAGCCTACTTTGTTGAGCTGGAGCGGAACGTAAAAGCCGATCCACGTGAAGAAGGCGCCCATGACGCCGTAAGCGGGGCCGCCGGCATCGGCGCCGCCCCAAGACGAGGGAATCCACACGAGGAGCGAGTGCGTGAAGACGTAAACCATGAGCACGAGCCCGAGGATCTGCAGGAGCATCGCCTTGCGCATCTCGGCCGGGGTGGGCGGCGCAATGTTCGCGTCGGTCCAACCCATGGCTTTGACCCAGGCGCGCCCGAAAAGGGGCCCATACCAGAGCCCACCGATCATGAAACCGGCGACGATCGCCGCGAGCATGGCCCAAACATTAAGCGCGAAAGTCGGTTGCATGTGGACAGGATAAGGTGGGCGTCGGAAAAAGCAAACGGCCCGCGCGACCCGGAAAGGGA
>DDRA01000169.1:1600-7442 GCA_002343545.1 Bacteriovoracaceae bacterium UBA2428 | reverse complement strand
TCGCGGGCCGTTCGTCTTTTGAATCTATCGCGGACTACGAGCGATCGAAGCTCTGACGGGGGCCCTTCTTCCACGGACCGCGCGGGCCCGAGGGACGGGGGCCGCGCTCGTCGCGACCTTGAAAGCTGCGACGTTCATCGCGGGCTTGGAAGCCACCTTCGCGCGGGCCTTGGAACTCGCGATCACGGGGCGGGCCCTGGAATCCACCGCCGCCTTCGCGGGGCTGGAAGCCGCCGTCACGGTCGAGGGCTTGGTAGCCACCGCGATCCTTGTTGAAGCCGCCGCGGTCCTGGAAGTCCCGCTTAGGACGGAAGGGGCGATCGCCGCCGCGTTGGTCGCGGTAGGGGCGCGCCGGGCGACGGGGCTCCTCGGAATGGCCCGAGAAGACTTTCTTTTCCGGCTCGGCCAAAGCTTCCGGCACGAGCATCGAGAGAAAGCGCGCCGCGAGCTCTTCGGGCGGCATCGTTTCGATGATCTTTTTCCATTCGTCGCCCAGGAGCTCGGCCGCGCGCGCGTGTTGCGCTTGCGCCTCGAAGCGCGGCAGCACGGCCGCGACTTTCTTCATGCCGATTTCCTTGTTCGAGGGAATCTTGCCCTGGGTCATGCGGCTCTTCGTCACGAACTCGATGCGTTCGACGAGACGGCGCGTGGCCGGCGTCACGAGGCTCATGGCCACGCCGGACTTGCCGCTACGCGCGGTACGGCCGATGCGGTGNNGCTGACTTTCATTGCTAATCAGGAGCAGTGTTGCCCGAGGAGGCGGCCAGACCGGTGTCGGCGTCCGGCCTACTTGCGTCCCAGACCGCCAAGTAGGGCGGCCACCGGCCGGCGCGGTTTGTGGGGTTGTTCGCTGTGCGCCAATGACTTGCCGCCGTTGCTGCCTGTTGCAGCGGTCACCGGAAGCGTGTCGCGGCTCTCGTAGGGCTTGCTGAAATCGAAGCCGTCGGCGGCAACGTGTGCCATGCGTCCGTTCCCCGATCGGCTGCTTCCCTCGCGCTGGGCGCCACGACCCGTCGCTCGATCGCTGCGCGCACTGGCGAACGGTGCGCTCGCGGCGGATGGTGGTGCGCTCGGCCGCCGGTGATGGGTGCGTTTGTCGCCAGGGGGGTAGCAGTAATCGTACTCCGGCTCGAAACCGGGGACGATCACCTGCTCGACCTGGAGGCGGATCAGTTTCTCGATGTCGACCAGATACGGTACCTCGCTTGCCGAGACCAGCGAAATCGCGGTGCCGGGCTTGCCGGCGCGCCCGGTGCGCCCTATCCGGTGAATGTAGTCCTCCGGCGTGCGCGGCAGTTCATAGTTGATCACGTGCGGCAGCTCGTCGATATCGAGGCCGCGCGCGGCAACGTCCGTGCAAACGAGCATCTGGACCTTGCGGTCGCGGAAAGCTTGCATCGTGCGCTCGCGTCCGCGTTGGTCCTTGTCGCCGTGCAGGCAGTCGACCTTGTAGCCGCGACCGTTCAGGTAGTCGGTGAGGTCCATGACGAGGGCCTTCGTTTGGCAGAAAATGATGCCGTAGAAGTCTTCGGCCGCGTCGATGAGCTTGCACAGGATCTCGGGCTTGTTGGATTCCTGCGTGACGTAATAGAGCTGCTCGACGTTCTCCGAGAGCATCTCTTTCTTGTTGATCTGCACTTGCTTGGGCGCGCGCAGGTAGGTGTCGGCGACGCGGCGGACTTCGCGGCTCATCGTGGCGGAGAAGAGCCATGTGTTGGCTTCTTCGCGCGGGACGCGACCGAGGATCGCTTCGAGCTCGTCCTTGAATCCCATCGAGATCATCTCGTCGGCTTCGTCGAGGATGAGCGTGCGCACGCCGTCGAGCGCGAGGGTGCCGCGGTCCAAGTGATCGATGACTCGACCGGGCGTGCCCACGACGATCGTCGGGTTCTGTTTCAGCGCGAAGACTTGGTCGCCGAAGCTCGAGCCGCCATAGACGGCCGCGCTGCGCAGACCTTTGTACTTACCGAGTAAGTTGATTTGACCCGAGACCTGCAGCGCGAGCTCGCGGGTGGGGCAGAGCACGAGGGCTTGCACCTTCTTCGAGGTCGCGTCGATGCGCTCGAGAAGCGGGATCGAGAAGGCGGCGGTTTTGCCGGTACCGGTTCCGGCGAGGCCGAGGAAGTCGGTCTTCTCGCCCGTCAGGATCGGGAGGGTTTGCGCTTGAATGGGGCTCGGCGTTTCGAAGCCGAGTTCTTGAATGGCGCGTTGGATTTCGGGGCTTAAAGAGAGGTCGCTAAAGCTTTGCACCGGATCGCTATAGACTATAGACGCGGCGCTTCAAAGCTTTAAATTTCGAAAACTAAGAACATGAAAAGGGCTGTTACCTTTTTGAGGTAACGCTATGTTCCCCGAATTCTTGACTCACTGCGCAGGGGTCGGGCACATATACCCACCATGAGTCCCCAGATCGATTACCGCCGCTGGCTGATGACGGGCTTCTCGGCCCGCCGCCGCCGGAATTCGGCGTACAGCCTGCGGGCCTTTGCCCGGGATCTGGGCACCACCGCGACCACCCTGAGCGAGGTCCTGAACCGAAAACGGGGGCTTTCGGACGTCCTCGCGACCCGTTTCGCCAAGGGTTTAGGCCTGAGCGACTCCGAAGCAACGCTCTTCCGGGCCCTCGTGAAGGCCGAACACGCCCGCGGTCGGGCCGAGCGCGCCCAGGCCCAAAAAGAGATCGTGGCCTGGCAGGAAGGCGGCGGCGCCCTCGTCGGCGGCGAGTACCGCGAAATGACGTCGGATTTCTTCGACGTCGTCGCCGATTGGCAGCACTTCGCCGCGCTCGAGCTTTTCGAGACGAAGGGTTTTTCGGGCGAGGCCACCGAAGTCGCCGCGCGTCTGAACCTGAGCGAAGTCGAGGCCCGCGCGACGCTCGCGCGCCTCGAAAAGGTGGGACTGCTGGAGCGGGTCGGCGAGCGGCTGCGGCCGAGCGAGGACTTTACGGCCTCGACTTCGGGCATCCCGTCCGAGGCCATCCGCCGCAACCATCGCCAGATCCTGGGCAAAGCCCTCGACGCGCTCGAAACCCAAAGCGTCGAGGAGCGCGACTTCGGCCAGATCACGCTCGCGATCGACCCGGCGGATCTGCCCAAGGCCAAGGAACTCCTCAAAAAATTCCGCCGCGAGCTCGGCGAGACGCTCGGCCTCGGGCCGCAAAAGTCCCGCGTTTACTGCCTCGCGATGCAACTCTTCGCCCTGGACGGGGCGGCCTCGAATTCTTCCACGGACGAAAGGAAACCCGTATGAAACAGATCCCCGCCCTCGGCCGCGCGTTCCTCGCGCTCGGCTTTTTCGCGCTCGCGCGGCCGGCCCCCGCCGTCGTGCGCGAGGTCGGTAACGGCGGCGACACGATCTCGATCGAGTTCGTGCGGGTCGCCTACGACGTGCTGACGATCCTCGACTCGAACCCGGCCTACCTGCGCGAGATCGACCGCGATCGGCTGGCCCAAGTCATGTCGCGGATGAACGTGGACGCCGAGGACGAAATCCTCCTGCGCGACCCCGTCACGGGCAAGCTCCAGCCCAAGGACGCCACGAACCACCCCGAGATGTCGCCGCCGCAGATCTACGTCTCGCGCAAGTTCTGGCGCGATCCGCGGGTGGGGTACACGAGTCGACTCGCGCTCGCGCTCCACGAAGTCTTGGGGCTGCTCGGCATGGACCTCGAGCGCTACGACTTTACGCGCGGCTTTCTCGAGGCCGATCTCGCGCGTCTCTCCGAGACGAAGGCCCTCGAGCCCATCGAGCTCTACACCTACCGCGTGCAAGGGCGCGCGGGACTCGATCGCGGCGAAGTCACCCGCCTCTGTCGCCAGTACCGGGAGCGCTACGGCCAGACCTACTACCAGGTCCTCTGCCACGTGCACGAGCGGGGCTGGAGCGAAGTCGAGACCTCGACGGCCTGGCGTTACCAAGCGGTCGTGCTCGGCTACGCGGTCTCGAGCGGGACTTCTTCGAGCTCGAGCTACGGGTCGTCGAGCGGTTCGGCGGGCGTCGACGTTTCGCTGACGCGTTCGAGCTTCAGCCGTCGCGGCTACCAGCGCGTCGGCGCCGCGGCGAGCGCCTACGCGAGCCGCTCCGCGGAGTGGGGATCGTCTTCGAGCTCTTCGTACTACAGCTCGCGTCCCGTCTGGACCTGGGAGCTGGTGCCCGAGACGGTGTACAACACGCGTGACTACTCGGTCTACGGCGTGAGCATCGTCGGCGTCGGTGACCGCCGCTACCTCCCTTGGAAGAGCGCCTTCCGGAGCGACTACCAAGTGGGCGGGATCGTGAGCCGGCGCTTCCAAGACGAAGGCGACGCGCGTCTCGCGTGCCTGGGTCGACTGCGCGACTTCCGGCTCGGCCCCGACGGGGATCTCTTCGACAAGGGTCGCTGCCGCGTTTTTGAGACCGGCGAGGACTCGGGTCCCTACGCTTACGAGATCCAAACCCAGAATCCCGGCCTCATCGTCGCCCCCTAAAGAGAAGCGGAGTTTTTATGAAAAGAAAGCTGACGATCGCCCTGACTTTGCTCGCGAGCCTCGGCGCGGCGCCCGTGCGTGCATTGACCTACCAGACGACGATGAAACCCAAGCTCTGGCGAATGAGCGAACGGGTTCGCTACGGATTCAACGGAGGGCCGACCGACGTCAAGGCGGGTCTCCACTACGGGCTCTTCAGCCTCCGAAGCACGAGGTGGGACGAGAATCGTCCGCGCGCGGAAAGCGACACCAAGCTTAGCCTCGAGATTCGGCAGCTGGCGGCGGACGGCTCCGCGTGGGAGCTCGAGCTGACTTACCAAAATCCCGCGTTTCGCTCGATGCTCGTCTCCAAGCGGGATTTCTTGAAGGTGAGAATCCCGGCCCGGGCTTGGCATTGCGATGGACAGTCGCTGGTCGCTTCGGAGGCCCGCTTCAGCGGCGACATCGCGTCGATCATCGCGAGTTTCCGGGAGTTCCGTCCCTCGGACTTCTACACCTGCAACTTCCTCCTCGAGCACGAAAAGACGGTCCTGAGCGATTTGGCCGCCGAGGGCTGGGAGCTCTTCCGTTTGGAAGACGAGAAGTACTTCGTGCTGACGACCTTCGGTACCGGAGAACTCGGGCTCGCGCTTCCCCAACGGCTTCGTAGCCAGCCGGGCAAGTACGAGGAGCTTCCGACCTATCCCCTCTTCCACTTTCCGGTGCCGAAGGCAGCCGCTTCCGCGGAGGCCCGGGCCAAGGCGCGCGAGAAGGCCGTCCGGGCCACGGAACGCTTTGCCCAATCGCTCAAGGGCCACGCCCGCACGATCCTCGAGCTCGCGCTCTCCGAGGCGAGCGCCGAGGCCATCGCCCGCGCCGCCGAAGATTCCGTCGCCACGCGCCAACCGGAGCTCGTCAAGGCGCTCGGGGAAATCAACGAGGTCTTTCCTTCCTTGAACTTTCTCGACCAAATCAACGTGACCTATTCCATCAACACGGTCTACGAAGCCGTGCGCAAAGCGGAGCTCGACAAGCTGCGCCTCTTCGAACGTCGCGCGCGCATGGACTTGGGCGACACGCTCATTAAACGCTACGAATAAAAAGCTAAGACCAGGAAAGGTGACGAAATGATGCGTCGTATCCGTGCAGAGATTATCTTGGGACTTTCCCTTTTGGCCATGGCCCCGGCCAACGCGAACACGAACACGGGCCTGGCTTACGAGGCCAACTTCCTTCCGCATTGGGCCTATTCCGATACGTACGGAAGCGAGCGCTTTCAGTACCACATCGCGCTGGGGCCCGTGAAACTCAAGCAGCATTATTGGACCTCGATGCCGTCGGCGAATTTGTCGGTCGGCGAGGCGGTCCGCCAAGTGACGGGCGCCGCGCCGCGCCCC
>DDRA01000169.1:539-1483 GCA_002343545.1 Bacteriovoracaceae bacterium UBA2428 | reverse complement strand
CGCGCCCGGGGCTCCGGAATGTGAACGAGTCTTGCCGGTCATTCGTGGCTTGGGACGGTTTGAGGAAAGAGTTCCGGAATTCGCTTTCGGAAGCCTATCCGGATCCGAAGCCGCCCGTAACTTCGTTCGCGCGGGCCGATCACGAAAAGAAAGTCGTGCAGCTTCGGGCTCAACGCGCGAGTCTTTTCGAAAGGGTCGAGAGCGTCTGCGCGGAAAAAACGAAGATACCGGTCCCGAAGATCGCTTCCCGCACCAAGGCCTCGTTGGCCATCCGCAGTCTCTCGCCGAACGGCTCGTCGTGGGAGATCGAGCTGACGTACCAGAACGAAGCGTTTCGTTCGCTGCTCATGTCGAAGCGGGACTTCCTCAAGATCCGATTCCCGGTCCGCATCCGGGATTGCGACGGCCAGGCGCTCGTCTCGCCGGTTGCGCGCCTGGATGGCGACGTCGCTCGCATCATCGAAAGCTTTCGCGAACTTCGCCCGTCGGATTTCTACATGTGCACCTTCTTGGTCGAACACGATCGGATCGTGATCGGCGACAAGGCGGCGGAAGGCTGGATCCTGGAGACGGAGGACTTCTACGGTCACGGCTATTTGCTGACCTTGTTGGAAACGGGCGACTTGAGCTTCGCCCGGCCGGAGGATCGTCGGGGCGACCATCCCGTCATGTTGTTCAAGGCGCCGAAGCCCGCGAACTTGCAGGCGGCCCGCGAGAAGGCCGTGCGCGCGACGAAGGTCTTTACGAACTCGCTCAAGGCGCACGCGCAGACCTTGCTCGAGCTCGCGCTCTCGGAGGCGAGCCTCGAGGCGATCCAGGCGGCCTCGCAAGACTCCATCGCGGATCGCCGCGAGGGTTTGCTGAAGGCGCTCGGCGAGATCAACGAGGCTTTTCCGATGCTGAGCTTCCTCGATAAGCTGAACGTGACCTATTCCATCAACACG
>DDRA01000169.1:0-381 GCA_002343545.1 Bacteriovoracaceae bacterium UBA2428 | reverse complement strand
AACGTGACCTATTCCATCAACACGGTCTACGAGGCCGTGCGCCGGGCCGAGATCGATAAGCTGCGGCTCTTCGAGCGTCGCGCGCGCATGGACCTGGGCGACACGCTCATCCGCGACCGCGACTAGCTCCGCGTTACGCGAAGTCGGCGAGCAGCGGCAGATGGTCGGAGAGGCCCTTCCAGGCCTGGCCGCTGCCGTGCTCGCAGGATTGGAGCGCGAGGTTTCGGAAGTAGATTCGGTCGAGCGGCAGCAAAGGGTAGGGTGCGGGGAAGGTTCGGGCGTGGCGGCCGTAGAAGTCGAGAAAGGCTCCTTGGAGTCCGAGCCGCTCCGACAAAACGGGCGTCACGCGACACTGCTCTGCGTTGCAAGACACCCGTCCGC
>DDRA01000150.1 GCA_002343545.1 Bacteriovoracaceae bacterium UBA2428 | reverse complement strand
CCCACCACCAGGCGGGGAGAATCCACGAGTTCGAACACGTTGACAATTGGTGCCTGAGGGCGGGATCGAACCGCCGACCTGCGGGTTATGAATCCGCCGCTCTCACCATCTGAGCTACCCAGGCATCGGTGAACTTCTCGATTGAGAAGCTTGCGACTTAACAGAGGGATTTTCGGAACGCAAGACGCGGATTTCATTGACGAGTTTTCGTTTCGTCGGCATCCCCAGGGACCCTCCTAAGTCCTGGATTTTGATACTAAAGCCGGCTCCCCTGATTTTGCCTGCCGAGCGGCCACGCCCCGCACGGAACTTCGCGGCCGCCGGAGCTCCCACGACGGCGGCCAAGCGCTCGAGGGCCCCGAAGATCGCGCGAGATCTTGTGCCGTCCTCGAGCTTCGAAAGACTTTGAAAGGCCGAAAAGCATTCCGCCTTGGAAGCGGAACGCCGCCGCGCAAAAACGCTCCCGGATTTTCCGTGTTAGAGTTTTTCCCATTCCGAGGGAGGAACCATACGGATGAAGAAGTCCATTCTAGCGGCCGCCGCGATCGCCATCGTCGGCTCGGCCCAAGCGTCTTACCAAGCGCCGAAACACTACGACTTCGTGACGGGACTCGCCCGCGTGCCCGGCAACGTGACCGGCTACGCCGGTCTCAAGGACCGCGACGACATCATCGGCGCTTCGCTCGTGCTGCCGACCATCCGCTCGAGCGAGCTGCTGCAGTTCCAGTTCGAGACGCTGCTCGCGCCGCCCGAAGAAGTTTCCGTGGGGCCCCTCACGGTCAAGATGCCGGGTAACCTGCACATCCCCAAGCAAAAGGAACGCTACGGGATCCTGCCGATCACCATCGAGAAGCCGAGCTTCGGGTTCTACGGTCCGGCGGGCCGCGACGAAGAGCTCATGGCGCTCGCCTTCAACGCGAAGCTCTCCGACTTGATCAAGCTTGCGCAGGACAAAGCCCCCTTCTCGAAGATGATCCCGCTCGTCTCGATGACCCAGTACACGATCACGCCGAACCGCGCCTGGGCCGGCGACCGCGCGATCACGCTGGGCCTCAACCAGAGCTTCCGCAAGCAGACCGGCTACCGCTGGACGCGCAACGCCGCGCCCGCGAACACGGCCGACGTCGCGCTGCACTTTCAGCAGACTCCCGCGAAGCGCTGGATGCTGACGGACATCGTGGGCACGCCCGCGGCCCAAGGCCAGCTCGCCACGGCTCCCTCGCTCGGAGGCGCGCCGACGCGTGCTTACTTCGCGCGCATCACGAACGGCGAAGGCCAGAAGATCAAGTCGATCGAAGGCCACTTCGTGCCGAGCAACGGCCAAGCCTACGCCGTCCAAGGCGTGCCCGAGCCGATCCGCAACGCTTCCGTGACGGGTTCGACCGTGCGCTGGACCCCGATCGCGGGGAACGGCTGGATGGCCGTCCTTCGTACGGGCAAAGACGCCAAGGTCCTGCCCCAACGCGTTTCGCCGTTCCTGAGCGCGAAGGTCCTGCGCTCGCTCGGCGGTGACGAGCGCCCGGGCCGCGTGCTTCAGCGCACGCAGAAGCTCGAAGCTTGGACGAGCGCGGCCACCGGCCGCTTCGACCTTTCGACCGCGCTGAGCGCCGACGAAGACATCGTGCTCCTCTTCGTGGGAACCGACCGACCCGTCGACGCGCCCTCGATCGAAGACGAAGAGCCGGAACTCTTCACCTTCGCGACCGAGATCCGCTTCGTCATGTTGCCCTGATCGCGAATCCATTCTCGCGGCGAAAGCCCGGGCGGGTCTTCCGTCCGGGCTTTTTTGTGCCCGAAGTTCTCATCCTGGTTCAGGCGGAAGCCGAGCTTCCTCGCGACGCCACGAGCGAGTCGACGCGCCGGCTCGTCACGTCGGAGAAACGTCGTCTTTTGCGGATCGACCGACTCGGGGTTTGGGCGCCCTTGCCTTAGAATGGAAGCATGGATCGGCGCCTTTTCCGCTTACGCTTTCCCGCGATGGCTTTGTCCCTGCTCCTCGTGGGGGCCTGCGCGTCGTCCAAGCCGCCGCCCCGGCCGCTCGACCTTCCCTTCACGGCCGTCATTCCGGGCAACTTCGAAACCGTTTGGAACGCGACGGTGCGCGTCCTCGACATCTATTCGATCACGGTCGCGACCCGCGAGTCGGGCCTGCTGCAGACGGAGTGGTCCGACTTCCGCTTTAACCGCGAGCTCTACGAGCATCCGGACCGCGACGAGTTTCTCGAGGAAGTCCGCTACCGGCTGAAGATCAAGCTCTCGAAGGGGATCGTACCCCAGACGGGCGAACCCGCCATTCGCGTGCAAGTGACCAAGGAGCTCGCCCAGTACAAGAACATCTTCACGGACTGGGAGAGACTTCCGACCGACCAGATCGAGGAAAACGTCATCCTCTACCGCATCCGGCAGCGCATGCGGATCGCGGACGCGCTCAAACGCAAGTCTGTCGGTTCCCGCGCCAATCGCCCCTAGCTAGAGCTTTCCGTACGCCGAAGTATCCCAGGCTTTGATGAGTTCACGAACCTGAGGGTTGCGATCTCGCCGGGCCGAGCGACGCACGGCCGCGCTGAGCGGATGCGAACCTTCGCGCAAGGCCGTCAGGATGGTCTCGCGAATGAAAAGGCCTTCGCCCTCGATCACGTTGCGGTCGTCCTCGAAGGCCTTCACGAGCGGGGCCAGCCAATCGCGGTTGAGTCCGGGCTGCATGCGCTGAACCCGACGGATGGCCTCGACCGCGGCGTCGCGCACGAGCAAAGAGGTGTCGTCGAGCACGGCGCGAACGAGCAGCGCCTTGGCTTCCTTGCGGAAGTGGGCGCGACGCGCGCCCAAGGCCGTTTCGGCGGCCGGGTCGAAGAAGTCCGAGAGGGCCCCGACGATCGCGATGCGATCCTGCCACTCGAAGACGAGCTTCGTTTCGCGCGACGAACGACGCAAACGATCTTCGCTGAAGTAAGCCTTGCCGAGCTTCACGAGACGATCGGGATCGCGACGCGAGAGTTCCAGGAAGTCACCGAGACGCCATTTCGCGTCGGCGCGAAACGCGGATTTCGCCGGACGGGCGGAGCGTCGCCCCTTGTCGGAAGGGCCGGTCGAGGCCGTCGCGAGCGAGGCCGTCGCCAGGAGCGCGATCGCGAATGCCCTTCCGAGGATCACGACTTCGTGCCCGTTTCGCCGAGGAGCTTCTCGAACTCGGCCATGACGTCGTCGCCACCGGCTTCGGACATCGCTTCGGCGTCGCCTTCGTCGATCTCCATCGCCATGGCCTCGAGACTGGGGTCGACGCCGGCGGGCTTGGTCGCCGCGTTAGTCGACGCCGGAGCTTCGACCAACGTTTCGGGAACGGCTTCGCTCGCGGCCGGCGCGGCGGCGATCGTCGTCGTTTCCGCGGGTGCCGAAGGCGTGTCCTCGAGGAGCGCATTCTGATCGGCTTCGCTCTGCGCTTCCGCGAGGAGCTTTTCGAGTTCGGATTGCTCCAAGGGCGGGTTCGCGTCGGCGCTCGGCGCGACTTCGACGGGCGCGGGAGCCGGCTCGGGAACGGGATCCGGCGTGGCGGGAGCGGGGTTCTCTTTCGCCGCGTCGCCCGCGATGTCCCCGAAGAGGCTCGCGATATCCTGCTCCGTCATCTTGGGACCGGCGGGGGCGGGAGCTTCGGCGGGCACGGCGCCCGCCGCGCGGAGCCGCTCGTTCTCTTCCTTGTATTTTTTAACGAGCGCGAAGTCTTCTTCGAAGATCTGGTACTCCGAGATGACCTTTTCGAGCCCGGCGACTTTCATCTCGAGTTCCGTCTTCTCGGACTTGAGCTTTTCGACTTCGGCCGGATCCGCGCCGGAAGCGGGCGCCGCGGCCGCGAGTGCCAACTGCGACTCGAGTTCCTTCACGCGCCCGGACCACTGGGCTTCGACTTCCTTCGCGATGGCGTCGCGATCCGCGCCGCTCGAATTCGCCGCCCCCGAAGGTGCCGATACCGCGACGACCGAAGGCTCGTCCCCTTCGCCGGCGAAGTCCGGCGAGAGACGATCCCGCAGCGCGCGCAAACGGCGGATCTCTTCGTTGATTTCTTCGGCGACGCGGCTCGCGTCGTCGCCCAAGTCTTTCGCGGGCTTCCGCGAGAAGAGCCGACGGAAGACGAGCACGCAGCCCACGAGGATCGCGCCGCCGAATAGAGCGAGCTGCCCCATGAGGAGGTAAGAAAGATAGGGGTGAAGCTGCGCGGCAAGGTTCGATGCCATAAGTCGCACCTCCATCTTAACAAGGTATTCCTGCCGCCCGGTATGGACACCTCAGCCAAAGTTTTGTTCAGTGGAGAAATCCAAGTG
>DDRA01000175.1:2400-4266 GCA_002343545.1 Bacteriovoracaceae bacterium UBA2428 | reverse complement strand
CCAGGATGAAGCCCCGCGTGTCTTCCCTTGCTTAGTTTAGGGGCGAGCTTCTGCCAGGGCCCCCAGTGTCCCGCCACGATCGGCTCATTCGTCTTAATCGCACGCAAAGCCGCAAACGTGCGAAGCAGTCGTCATTGATAACAGTCGATCCCGGGCTCAACGACCGAAGCTCGGGACGACCGCGCTAGCTAACTAGGTTAGGCAGCGAGTGCAACGTTGTCGTTAGCACTTGTGTTTTGATCCGTGAGTTTTACGAGTGACCGGATCCCACTCGACGCGCCACCTGAGCCCCGACGCACCCGTCGAAACCCGGCGCCCCCAACTTTTCAAAGAACGCCCTCAGCTTGCTGCCTCGGGCGCTCCGGGTCAAGCGTCGGGGCAAGTCACGTCGCCCGTCACTTCGAGCTGCGGGTAGCACAGCAGAAGCGCGTCGTTGCCGGACTTGTCGAGCGCGGGGTCCAGCGTGATCTTGCCGCAACGGCGCATGCCTTCGGAGCCCGTGTGGATCGACATGTTGATCCAGTTGATCGTGGCGACGCCCTTCTTGCCCGGGCAAGCCGCGCGCACGGCCGCCGCGAGATTGCCGTAGGTGTCCAAGACGGCGCCCTGGCCGTTCACCCACGACGGACTCGAAACCGAGTTGATTTCGATGGCCCGCGCCGAAGCGCTCGCGACGGCCAAGCCGGCCGCGAAGGTCCAAAGAGCCCATTTTCTATTCTTTAATTGCGTCATCGTCCGTCTCCCTACGCCGAAGCATTAGCGCGGAAACGCCCGCGCCGGTAATAGGAAGACTTCATGGCGACGACAGGCGTTTCTGATGCCGCGAGCCTGGCGGACCGCGCGCAAGCAGCGGCCAAAGCACCGTGGACGGCCGAACGGAGCGCGTCTTAACGCAATCTTCTCCTTGGTAAGGACCCTTGAGGCCCGGTTTTCATTAAGGCCGGGGGGGGCGGAAGACCGATAGCGAACACGATGCTCCCGCCCCTCAGAAGCTTCGTGCTCGCCGTGGCGGCCTTCGTCGCCGCCGCGTCGTCCGCCGATCCGGCCGTCGTGGCGGAGCCTCCCGTTTCGGACGCGACCCACTGGAACCAGATGCCCGCCGAGAGCGTGGACGGTTACCGTTTCCAGGAACGCTGGGTGCGCAAGCTGCTCGTTCTCACGACAGGAGCCGCGCCGCGGAACCGTCCTCGGGTCGCAAGCTGCTGCGTGTGCCTACGAAACAACGAATCGCGAAGCGCGGAAGCCTGTCGGCAAAAGATGCAAGACTTTGCCTCGGATGCGAGTCGGGGCTGCGACGTCGTCTACACCTACAAGGTGAGCGAAGCGCCGAACGCGAGGCATTCCGTCTTTCAAGCGCCCTACTCCTGCGACAGCATCCACGCCTACGGCGCCTTCCACGGCTCCGCGCACGATACGCGCGCCCCCTTCTCGATCGCGCGCTTTCTCGCGGCGGCGCTCGACGCCCACTCGGTCTGCTACGACGGCGTGACCTGCGAGGTCTTCACCGATACGAAGGCAGCCTTCCGGGCCGGCCAAGAGACGGCCCGCTTGGCGCCGGGCACGCACTTCTCGGTCGGCGGCAACCAACTCGTCGGGCTGGATTATCCGGATACCCACCGGGTAAACGAGAACGCCCAGACCTCTTTCTTCGTGAACGTCGACCCGCAAGGCGGCGTGACGTGGCAGCTCCACGATTGCCAGCCGCAGGGCGCCCTTTGCGCCAAACGCACGACGCGCGGTTTTAACCACCGCTTTACCTGACACAACCCGGCAAACGGACAACCCCTGCAACAGGAATGCTGCGACGGGCCCAACGGAGCCTTCCGCAGCGCGCCGGGCTTCGACTGTTACGGACGCCCCATTCCC
>DDRA01000175.1:1960-2325 GCA_002343545.1 Bacteriovoracaceae bacterium UBA2428 | reverse complement strand
GTTACGGACGCCCCATTCCCCTCGCCCCCTAGTCTCAGAAAGCTTCGCGGCGGCGCGCCAAGCGCGTGGTGCTTTCGCGACGCGGCCGTTAAACTCGCGGCATGGCAACCCCCGAGAAAAGCAAGCAAGCGAAGACCGAAGACAAAGATACGCCGAAAGAACACGCTCCCCCGAAGGGCGCCAAGCGCAGCTTCAAGTGGGGCGGCGGCGGCGCCAAAGCGAGCGAGTACGCCGCGGAATCCGATTGGATCGTGTTGCGCAAGAACGAGGAACCGGTGGCCGAGATGTTCTACACGGCCTACCTGCGCAAGGGCGCCGCGCCCGGCACGCGCCCGATCACCTTCGTCTTCAACGGCGGCCCCGGC
>DDRA01000175.1:0-1825 GCA_002343545.1 Bacteriovoracaceae bacterium UBA2428 | reverse complement strand
TTCAACGGCGGCCCCGGCGCCGCCTCGGCCTACCTGCACGTGGGCGCGCTCGGCCCCAAACGCATTCGCTTCGAGGACAACGGCGACATCCCGCCCCCGCCCATGCAGCTCGTCGACAACGAGGACTCCTGGCTCGCGTTCACGGATCTCATCTTCGTCGATCCGATCGGCACGGGCTTCAGCCGCACGATCAAGAAGCCGGCCGACAAGGACGCCAAGCCCGAGGAGAACAAGGAGTTCTACCAGATCACGCGCGACCTCGAGTCGCTCGGCGAGTTCATGCAGCGCTGCCTCTCGAAGTACGGGCGCTGGTCCTCGCCTGCCTTCATCGCGGGCGAGAGCTACGGCGGCTTTCGCGTGGCCAAGCTCGCGCGCAAGCTCCAAGAGAGCTACGGCATCGGGCTGAACGGCGCGATCCTCATTTCGCCCGCGCTCGAGATCAACCTGCTCTTCGGCAGCGACTACGACCTGCACCACTGGGTCGACGTCTTCCCGAGCTTCGCCGCTTCGGCGTGGCACCACAAAAAGGGCCTCTTCGCGAAGAAGACCATGACGCTCGCGCAAGCGCTCGAGCTCGCGGAGGCCTTCGCGACGAGCGAGCTCGCGAAGTTCTACGTTGGCGCGGGACTCATGGCCGACAAGCAGAAGGAAAGCGTGTTCAAGCGCTACGCCGAGCTGAGCGGCCTCGATCTCGACTACGTCCGACGCAAGGACGCGCGCGTCTCGCACGTGGACTTCGTTCGGCACGTACTCCGCGACGAGCGACGGGTCTGCGGACTTTACGACACCTCGATCACGGCTTTCGATCCGTTCCCCGACCGGGATTCCTACCAGGGTCCGGAACCCACGCTCTTCTCGATCGACCGCGTCTTCTGTTCGGGCATCAACTCGGTGCTGCGCGAGTGGATCGGCGTCGAGAGCGACCGCGACTACCGCTTGCTGAACCTCGAGGTGAACTCCGCTTGGCAGTCCGACCGCAAGCAGGACGCCTTCGAGCCGCCGACGGGCGCGACCGACGATCTGCGCTACGGCATGAGCCTCAACCCCCACATGCAGGTCTTCGTCACGCACGGGTACTTTGACCTTATCACGCCGTACTTCGCGTCGGATCGCTTGGTGAGCCTGATGAAGCTGAGCCCCGAGCATCGCGCGCGCGTGACCCTCGAGCACCACGCGGGCGGCCACATGTTCTACAGCTGGAAGAAGTCGCGCAAGGACTTCACGAAGTCCATCGCGGCCTTCGTGAAGAAGGCCTTGCCTTAGACCCTACTCGCGAAGCGCCGTACGCAGGCGAGCGTCGCGCAGGTAGAGCCCGAGCCACACGAGGATTCCCACGTAGATGGGGAAGAGCGTGTGGCTGAAGAGCGGGTTCGCCACCCGCACGTGGCTCGCCACGGCGCCGCCGAGGTAGCCGGTCAAGAGGACCGCGCCCACGAGCGCCGTGCGCGGCACGACGTGAAGCACCAAACAAACGAGCAGGATCGCGCCGACCGTCGGCATGCGCTCGATCGGCCACTGCAGCGCCGCGCCCGCTTCGAGCGCTTCGGGCGGGAGCTTATCCATGAAGAACTTCATGCCCCCGTCGAAGAGCAAGAAGAGAACGGCGAGTCCGCCGAGGACTCGCCCGATCCAAATCGACCGCTTGGAAATTTCGTTCTGACGCATGTGCCATCCCTGGCGCGTGCTTTCTTAGTAGCGGTAAGTATCCGCTTTGTACGGCCCCTCGACCGGAACGTGGATGTACTTGGCTTGGTCCGGGCGCAGCACGGTGAGCTTGGCGTTGAGTTTCTTGAGCTGGAGCCGCGCGACCTTCTCGTCGAGATGC
>DDRA01000068.1:37886-38670 GCA_002343545.1 Bacteriovoracaceae bacterium UBA2428 | reverse complement strand
CGTTCTACGAAACATATCACTGTCAAACCCGCCCCCCTCGCGCTCGAGGCGCTTCAAATAAAAACTCGTCTCAAGGTCGATCGCGATCTCGACGAAGCCGACCGCGCCATTTTCTATTCGTCTTGGGAATACTCGGCCGTTCGTCTAGCGACATCGCTCGATCGTTACCAAAGCCTCGACGAGATCGCGCAACGCTTCGGGCTCGAACCCAAGCGTGTGCGCGATATCCTCGATTTCTTAGTCGAACGCTCTCTTGTCGTTCGGAGCGGAGCGAAGTTCGAAATGGGGCCGGCCTCCACCCATCTGCCCGCCGGGAGCGCCTGGGTTCGTCACCGCCAGATTGATTGGCGTCTGAAGGCTATCGAGTCGATGAAGACGCCGAAAAACGATTTGTTCTTCACGGCCCCCATCTCGATCTCAGCTTCGGACTTGGTCTCCGTCAGGCAAGACATCCTCGACCTCATTTCGCGTTTCGCGGAGCGCGTCAAGCAATCGCCCGCCGAAGAGCTAGCTTGCCTTAACATCGATCTTTTCAGAATCTGAGAATCGAAGCGATTTCTAGGTTTCGTTGTCGTAGGGATCGAAATCGCCTTCGAGGTTGTTCGGCCAAGAATCTTTTTGGCAGTAGCGGGGCGCGTAGACCAACTCGATTTTCATGCGATCGGGATCTTCGAAGAGAACGGAATAGTAGTCGTCGTCTCCGGCGGGACCCCGCTGATAAAGCGAAGCGATGCCGTTCCGGATGAGAACCTGATCGTAGTAGGAATCGACCTCCGCCTTGGAA
>DDRA01000068.1:26116-37753 GCA_002343545.1 Bacteriovoracaceae bacterium UBA2428 | reverse complement strand
TCCGCCTTGGAATGAGCATAGAGGGCAATGTGGTTGAGCCCAACCCGTTTACGATGGAAGCCATGCTCGACGAAAGACGCCGCCGCTGGACTCAGGATTAGTTTCGAGAATCCGTCGCAGTAACTCGTAAACTCCGAAGTGCAAACGAGCCTTTCCCATCCGATCGGCTTGAGGGCCAGGTCGTAGAATCGAATAGATTTTCGATAGTCGGAGACGTTGATCTCGATATGGGAAAGTCGCGGGGATCGCATCAGATCGAGTCCGTGGGTTGCCAGGCCGGTCCGGTCGCCAAGACGCATTCGAGGGGTTCGGTTCCGGTATTCACGAGCGTGTGTCGCTCTCCCGGCTCGACGAAAACGCAGTCGCCGACCCCAACCTCGAACGAGTCTTCGTTGACCTTCATTACCCCGTTCCCGCGGATGACAAGAAAAGACTCTTCCGCGATTTCGTGTGCGTGGGGGTCCGAGCTGAGGCCTGGCTGTAGAATCATGATGGCCAGCGAGTGAAACTTGGAGCGGCCATGTTTGTCGAGCCTGCCGGTGTACTGGATGACCGTTTCGCCTTTCGCGGCCGTGAATGGCTTTACTTCCGAACCTTTGAAGAGTCGCATGAGGGCTAGTCCTCCCGAAGAAAAGAAAAGGTCACGCTCGTCTCGGGAGCCACGATACGAACCGGAGCGAGCTGGGGAATCGAGATCATCGGCACGGTGTGGCTGCAGTCGAAGTTCGACACGATGGGGGGGCGAAAAGATTCCGTGGCTCTTTTCATTTGCCGGGGCCCTTCGTCGTTAGTCGACTTTTTTTTTGGCGGGGCAGGTGCTGATGCCGAGTAGCGCGTAGGGAGGGCACCAACCCGCGAGCCCCGTTAGGATCGGAACGATGCCGAGCAGGAACCAGGCATTGCTGGGCCCCCAAAAAGCGAGGCTCGTGAGCGCCGCGCCACCGACGACGCGGACACCTCGTTCGATGGGGTGAATGTTCTTGTTCATGATGCGAATCTCCTTTGTGTTTCGAAACCAACGAACATCATCAATAGGAAGGTGAGAAACCCTGTATCAAGGTCGGCCACGTGCACGAGGGCTGGACCCGGGCAGACCCCCGCCAATCCCCAGCCAACTCCGAAGAGCGTGGATCCAAGGACGAGCTTACGATCGATGGGTCTCGGTGTCGGGGCTTTAAAGTCCCTCCCTCCGAGGTCCCTTTGTCGCGCAAGGATCCAACGGTATGCGATCGAGTAGACGACGACACCCGCTCCAAGCACGAAGATCAAAGCGGGACTCCAATCCGGCGAACCCAGGTTTAGGAAACTTTGGACCTTGGCCGGGTTTGTCATTCCCGAAAGCGACAAACCCAACGCGAAAACCACGCCGCTTAGCAGATAAAGAATCATGCGAGTCCTCTCGTCCGAAGAAGCACGGTTGCGATGGCGGCCGTCATGAAAATCCCAACCGATGCCGCCGACCGCGGAGCCATGCGCCCGAGTCCACAGACGCCGTGCCCACTCGTGCAGCCGCCGCCGAGCCTCGAGCCAAAACCGACCAGGAAGCCGGCGACGATCCAGAGCGGTAGCGAAGCCGGGGTACCTTGCCGAAAGGTCTCCCCGCCTCCCCATCGCCACAAAATTCCGCCGATCACGAGCCCGACGATGAGCGCGAGACTTGTTCGTCCTTCTCGGCTCGTCGGCCGAAGCGCCGAAGCGGCGTAGCCGCTAATGCCGGCGATCCGACCTTCGCTCAGCAGAGGGATTGCCGAGGCCAGGCCGATGAGCGAGCCACCGATGATTTCGTTCGCGTAGTTCATAGCCGCTCCTTCTAGGCCTTTTTCCGGGGGGCGCCCATGCGAATCGGAATTTTGAGGTAGCTCGTCCCGTTATCTTCGGGCTCGGGGAGATGTCCTGCATCGATATTGACTTGGAGACTCGGTAGCAACAAGCGCGGGGCCGAAAGCGTGGCGTCGCGCGCGTCTCGTTGCGAGCGGTAGTCTTGTCTTGAGGTCTCGGCTTTCAGCTGAATGTTCTTTCTTTTTTCTTCTCCGATCGTGGATTCCCAGCGGGCTTCCCGGGTCCCGTTCGCGCGGTAGTCGTGGCCGACGAAAACACGGGTCGAATCGGGGAGGGTGTAGAGCCGATTTTGGATCGAATCGTAGAGCGCGCCCGAGTCGCCTTTCGGAAAATCACAACGGCCCGTGCCCGTGTCGGGCATGAAGAGGGCGTCGCCCGTGAAGACCGCGTCACCCACAAGGTAGGAGGCGCAGGCCGGAGTGTGCCCGGGCGTAAAGAGAACTTCGACGCGCAAGCTTCCGGCCTCCAGTCGCTCGCCGTCTTCCAGAAGCCGATCAAACTGAGAACCGTTCGGGAGAAAGGTCTCCGGAAGGTTATAGACCTTCTTGAAAACGTCCTGAACCTCGACGATTCGACGGCCGATCGCGATGACCGTTTCGGGGAAACGCTTTTTGAGCTCTTGCGCGCCCGAGAGGTGATCGGCGTGGGCATGCGTCTCAAGGCTCAAATGAAGTTTGAGACTCTCTGAGCGCAGGAAGCTTTCGAGCGCGTCGAGACTTTGCGTACTTGTTTTCGACGCGGCGGGATCGTAGTCGAGGACGGGATCAATAACGATCGCATCTCGGGTCCGAGCGTCGAAGACGACGTAGGTCAACGTCGCGGTTTCGTTGTCGTAGAAGGCCTTGACTTGGGTCATTGAAGCCGTTCCTTTCTCATGCGGAAAAAGTGTCGATCACGCGGTGTCATCGAATAAGCTCCTGCCAGACAATGAGGAGCCCCATCCCAAAGACAAAGTATCCAAAGAATTTTTTAAGCGCGTTTGAATCGACGCGCGATCGAAAACGACCTCCGATGAGCATCCCGAGGATCGCGAGTGCGCCGACGCTCGCGACGAGTGCGTAGTTGAGTTGCGAGAGGTGTTCCCATTCTCCGAGGACACCGATAAGGGACTGCAAGGCGATGATTCCGAGCGAAGTGCCCACGGCCAAGCGCATCGGAAGCCCCGCAAAGTGGACGAGGGCGGGAACGATTAAGAAGCCGCCTCCCGCGCCGACAAAGCCCGTCACGAGACCGACCGCGACTCCTTGCCCCATGAGAATGCCGGGACGGTAGCCGGAACTTTTCGCGGAATTTTCCTTCGTCCTGCCAAGAATCATCTGCGTGGCCGTGAGGAGCATGAGCGCAACGAAGACCAAGAGGACGATTTCTCCCTTCGTGAGGTTCCAAGGACCAATCGGAATCTGATCGGGAATTCGTGGCATCAGGAAACGACGAGTCGAGAAGACCCCGAGGACTCCCGGAACGCCGAAGAAAAGAACCCGCCCGGGATCAAGTTCACGCCGTCCGTAGGCGAGGATAGCCCCGACGAAAGCCGTCGTTCCGACGATGATGAGGGAGTGGGCGGTCGAATCCCAGGCGCTCATCCCGAATAGGTAAACCAAAACCGGCACGGTTAGGATGGACCCCCCGCCACCGATGAGGCCAAGCACCAGTCCGATGCCCCAGGCGGCAAGGTAGCCGAAGCTCGCGGTCATGACTTCGCCTTTGCGACGGGAAGTCCCGCCTCGTTCCAAGCGATCATGCCTCCTTTGAGGTTGATCGGATGGGTGAATCCGAACTCGCGCGCGAGGAGGGCGGCACGCATCGAGCGTGCGCCGCTCCGACAGATAAAGATAACGGGACGCTCTCGATCGCAACTTGCAAGAAGTTCGTGTTCCAGATCGGGCCCCAGCGTAACGAGCCGGGCGCCTTCGATGTGCGAGAGAGGACCGTGGTATTCGTCGGCGCCGCGAACGTCGATGTAATCTGCGTTCGGTTTGGATCGATAGACCTCGATGGCCGTCATTTCTTGGATAGCCCCGGGGACTTGGGATTGAAGCCACTCCACCGGCGAAGCGCCGAGAGCAACCAAGTTCGAAAACGTGTCTCCCGTGGACTCGACCCAATCCTTCGCGACGGATTGCGGAGTAGAAGCCAGGGCAAAAAGAATCTCGGGCGACGCCGACACGAGATCTCGGAGTTCTTCGAGACTCGCGACGGTCGTTAGCGGCCCGCTTTGAGTCGAAACATCCGGGCAAATCGAGAGCACCTTGACCCGATCGGGACTTTGCTCGGCGAAGGCTCGGAGTTGGTCGACGTCGATAATCCTTGGCAGCTTGATATCCGTCATGTCTCCAAGATCTCAGATCGTCGCGGTTTCGAATATGTCGGTCGCACTAGTCCTCTTCGTTGAGCGATAGAAGGGCCTTTCTATCGAGAATCACTATCTTTCTTCGCTCGACCCGGATGAGTTTTCGCGTCTCTAAGTAGGCGAGGACTCGAAAAACGGTGGGGGTCGTGGACCCCACGTACTCGGCGATCTCCTGGCGGGTCCAGGGGTGCTCGGGGTATTCCTCAAGGAGGTAGACCAGGCTCTCCCCGACGCGTGCCGTGACGGATTGGTCGGTGGCCGCGCCGATCGCCAGCTCGGCTCTGCGAAGATTTCGGGCCATGGTTTGCGCGAGGAACTCGAGGATCCGTGGCTTGAGCGCGGTGAGCTCCCAAAACCGAGCGGCGCTAATCCGCGAAACTTTGGAAGGATCCAGAACCCTCGCCGTTGCGTGGTAGGGCTCATGCCCAAGTAGCGCGCGATAGCTCAAAAACTGTCTCGCTCGAAAAAGACGAACGAGGTGATCGCGCCCCGAGACGCCCGTGGTGACGAGACCAACGAGTCCGTCTTCGAGGTAATAGAAAGATTCGGGTTCCTCGCCTTGGCGGTAGAGAAAGTCTCCGCGTGAGTGAAGGGTGCGGCGCCCCGACCTCTGAATTTCGTCGAGCAGGAGAGTCTCGCCCGGATGTACGGTCGTTTGAGGGTTCACCTGGTAAGGATATCACGTGGCGGAGCTCACAGGATTCTTCGTGACGAGAGCTTCGTACGTTCACCGCAAACGGGATTTCGCTTCGTGCAGAGCCACCGAGGAACTTTGGATGAGATCAGGAGGGCTTCCATCACCTTTACGTAGTCGTAAGGCGTTTTCAAAGCAGATCGCGGCTTCTTCGTAGTTCTCGGCGTCGAAACAGTGCTTACCGAGGTGCTGCCAGGCGAACGAAAGGTAGCCGGCGAGTCGGGGATTCGACTGGCATTCCGTAAGAATCGTTTGAAAGAGGGGTCCACTCACGTCGAACTTCTTTTTCCATTGGTAGACATGAGCCAGGCGAATTTGGTTCGTGATTCGGAAGGAAGCTTCAAGTTGATGCCGATCGACGAGCTCGAGGGCGCGACGAAGGCAGTCCTCGGCTTCGTCGAGGCGTCCGAGGCATCTTAAGTAAGAACCCGCTTGGCCCAGCGCGCGGACCTGAACTTTTGGATCGTCCGTGGCGTTGGCGAAGGCGATTTGGGCCTCGACGTAGCTTTCGGCGTATTCGACCGAGTCGAGAACGTCGCGCAAGTTCTGATCAAAAGAGTAGGACGGCTCGATCCGAGGGGGGAGATACATCCAGCGCTCGGACTTTTCGGGCACGGGCCGAAACCCGAGTTTTTCGTAGCACCTTCTGGCGGCGAGTCGCTTTGCTTCGACCTTGAGGTAGCAGCTCGTGGCGCCATGCGTGCGGACTTCGCTAAGGACGGAGCCAAGGAAACGGGTGCCCAATCCTTGGCCGCGAAGCTCGGGATCGACGACGACCTCGACGAGTTCCCATCGACCCGAAGAATCTTGGGGGCGATTGAAGAGGGCCGCCGCCACAACGGCTCGGCTTTGGGGGTCCCGGGCGACTCGCCAGTAAGCGGCCGCAAAACTCTTCGCGAGTTGCTCTTCGACGTAAGGATGTAACTCGCTCATGAGTCGACAAACTCGGGAGACGTCGGCCGCGGCGGGAAGCTCGGTTTCGAATCCGTCGCCCGTCCAAGCGTCAAAGGATTCCAGTTGGTAACGCAAGAAGATCTTTTCGCGAACGAAGCCTTTGCGCCGCAAGAAAGCGGCTCGGCCGTCGTTGTCGCCGTTCACGTCGAAACGAAAAGTCTGCGCGGGCAGGGCTTCCATCTGTCGGTAGAAAGACTCGAAGAGAGGGCCTCCGTCGATGGCCGAGACGGGATAGGCTTCGATGAGCCTTAGCTCGGAGGAAATGGAGAAACAGCGGATGAACGCGTCGGCTCTCCCCTGGGGATCCACCGAAAAAACGCCCAGGCCGCCGCCGCTTTCGAGGCACGCGACTTCGTCCTCGAGGCCGACGTCAAAGCCGATCGACGCGCTGAGGAGCGGCAGAACGGTCTCGAGATTGCTTTTATCCAGGCTTCGGATTCTCACGTCGACGCCCCTTCTATCAGAGAACCATCAAACAGATCGCCAAAACGCCCAACGGAACGATCACGGTCGTCACGAAGATGTCTTTGTAGGATTCGCGGTGGCTGAGGCCGCACACGGTCAGAAGGGTGATGACGGCACCGTTGTGCGGGAGTGAATCGAGGCCGCTGCAGGCGATCACAGCGATCCGGTGCAGGGTCTCGAGGCTAATGCCCGATGCGATCGCGAGGGTCTTGTAGGTTTCGCCCAAAGAACTAAGGGCGATGCTGAGGCCACCGGCGGCTGAACCCGTGATGCCGGCGAGCAAGTTGATGGCCAGGGAGGCCGAAACCAAGGGGCTTCCGGCGGAAAAGCTCAGGAGCGAATTCTTGATGAGCGCGAATCCGGAGAGGCTCGCGATCGTCGCGCCGTAGCCGACTTCGGAGGCCGTGTTGAGCGAAGGCAGCAGGCTCCCCAAGGCCCCCTCGCTCAGCGTCCGGGAGAGATCGCGGAAGTAACGTCGCAAGAAGAGCGCGCTCGCTACCGCGGCCGTGAGGAGCGCCAGGATGACGGACCACATTCCGATGACCTGTTGGGGAGTTTTGCGACCGTAGATCTCCTGCGAAAGGTAAGCCAGGTCCCAGCGGGGCATCCAGACCTCGGAGAAGAGGTAAACCAAAACGAGCACGAGCAAGATCGGCAGAAGCGCCAGGAAGAACGGGGGCTCCCGCAGGGGCGGCGGGGCGCTTTCTTTGCCTTCTTCGAAGCGATGCTTGCCGTAGCCCTCGCCCTTCCGGGCGGCGTCGCGGGCTCGCCGGTCGAGCCAGAGCCAGCAAAGGAGCATCATGGCCGATCCCGAGAGTATTCCCAACAAAGGAGCCGCGTAAAGCGTCGTGCCGAAGTACGACATCGGCATCGAGTTGTGGATCTGCATGCTGCCGGGAAAAGTCACCATGGGGGCGCCGATGGCGCCCGTCGCGATCGCCCCGGGGAGAAGGCGCTTCGGAATATCGGCTTCACGAAAAAGGGCGCGACCGAGCGGATACATCGTGAAGACGACGACCCAAGCCGATACCCCGCCGTAGGTGAGAAGGCTGCAGGTGAGGATGACGGCCCAGAGGGCGTGCTTCTTGCCCATCGCGCGCACGAGCCCCCGCGAAACGCTCGAGGCCGCGCCCGAGTCCGTCATGAGCGACCCGAAAAGCGATCCCAGGAGGAAAATCGGATAATAAGTCACGAGGAAGTTTCCGAGCCCCTTCATGAAGACTTCGGTGTAGGTCGGCAGCAGCGGAACGGAGCCTTCGAAGAAGGTGGCCGTGACGGCCAAAACCGGGGCGAGCAGAATAACGCTGAGGCCCCGATAAGCTCCCCACATGAGGAGAGCGAGCGAAAGCAAGATACCGAAGATCGACATGGCGGCATCATACCCCAAGCGCGGCGCCGTTAAGATTTAGACACGCGACAAGTTCCGGTCCGTTCGAGCGCGACTTTCCGCTAAGACCAATCGGGTATGCAAGAGAAGCTGCCGAACGTTCAACGTCGAAACATTTGGGCCTTTGTCGCGGTCATCGTGGCGATCGCGTTTTTCCTGCTATGGTCTTTGCCCGGCGGGAATACGCCCGCCGTTCTGGAGTCGAAGTAGCTGCCGCCGGTCGCGAGCCCTTAGAATGGGATGCGTACTGAAATCGCTTGAGGTCGATTTGGCCGGTCGCGGGATCGACCTCGACGCCTTCACGGCGAAGTCGTTGCCATTGTCGTTCGAACGAAAGGCTCTCTAGCGGGAAGGCGATACGTCCGCGCGGTACCCTACGGATCGCCGCGATGATGGCTTTCGTGAGTGGTGAGAGATCCGCCATCGAAGGCTCCTTGAGTTGAACGACCCTACGGAGAAGTTTAGGATCAAAGCATGGAAACGAACAGGCTCTATCGCGGCCGCTTAATCGATCACCTTCAGATCATCGTGCGGGATCTCGAAGCCAGCAAGAAATTCTACGCGGCCGTGCTGGGCGCGCTCGGGATCGAGATGGGTGGCGAGGGACCGGGATTCTTCTGGGCCGACGAGCTTTTCGTCTCGACCGCGGACAGCCCGGCGGCCGGCGGTCAGCTCACGGGTCGCATGCACTTCGCCTTCCAGGCCGACGGCGAAGAGGAAGTTCGTAAGTTTCACCGCGCGGGGATGGAAGTCGGCGCCAAAGACAACGGCGCGCCCGGAATGCGCAAGTATCACCCGGGTTACTACGCGGCGTACTTGATCGACCCGGACGGCAACAACGTCGAGGCCGTCTATCACGGTCCGGCCAATCGAAGCGCGGATTCGATCGAAATCACGTTCTGAGCGGGGCTACGCTTTGCGGACGAACTCGGACTTGAGATTCATTTGTCCGAATCCGTCGATCTTGCATGCGATGTTATGTCCATCGCCGCCGTCGACGAGGCGGATGCTTTTGACTTTGGTTCCGATCTTCACGACGGAAGACGACCCTTTGACTTTGAGGTCCTTGATAACGGTCACGGTATCTCCGTCCTGAAGGACGTTGCCGTTCGCGTCGCGAACGCTCGAGTCTTCGACCGCCGGGGTTTCGGCCTCGGCGATCGCACTCCATTCGTGCGCGCATTCCGGGCAAATCCAGAGCTCACGGTCCGGGTAGGCATGCTCAGAACGACATTTCGGACATTTCGGTAAGGAAGACATCAGAGATCTAATACGGCCTTTAGGGCCGTTTTGCATCCGCTACCGCCGAAGCGCTTGAGCCGAGATTCTTCGGTGATCCGAAATACTTCTCGGTAACGCGGGATCTGGGCCTTCCAACTGTGGTCGACGCTGAGCGCGGCCCGAACCCGATCAGAATGGGCTTTGGGACGCTCGCGAAAATCTTTGGCGGCTTGGATGAGGGCCTCACCGACGTTCCTTTCGCTTTGGCGAACGTCGATCGAGTCCGAGTGGTCGTGGAAAGCAATGTCGTAGAGAAAACCCGTTTTTCCCTCGATCACGTAGTCCGGAAGGCCTCCCGTTCGAGAGAGCAGCGGGAGCGTGCCGTTGGCGAGAGCGAAGATTTGGTTCGTTCCGCTTGGTTCGTACCAGGCGGCGTTCACGAAGAAATCCGAGTATCGAGTCATCGGTATCTCGAGCTCCGCCGAGAAGGGTCGGTAGATGAAGCGTTGGGGAAAATCGGCCCGGACTCGCTCGATCGCTTCGACATAGCGGGCGTCGCCGTCGCCCATGACGACGATCTGCGCGTTTTTGTCGCTGTCGAGAAGCTTGCGCAGGGCGCCGGGCAGGTAGTCGTAGCCTTTTTGGTGGGCGAGACGCGAAGTTAGGCAAAACAGCGGTCGCTCGGAGTCGGCGTCGAGCCCAAGGAGGGTCTGAAGCTCAAGCTTGCCCGTGCGTTTGCCGTCCAGGCTCTCGGCCGAGAAATCCGTCGGCCGCCAGTTTGCGAGATCCGTACCGTTCAGAATGGCGAGCAGGGGCTTGCGTTTGGACTCGGCTCGCAGGAATCCGTCGAGCCCGTGGCCGAAGCGCGGGGTTTGGATGTCGGCCAGGTATCCAGGCGAAACGGTCAGGACGGCGTCGGCATCGTGGACGCCGGCCTTCATGAAGTTAAAGCGCCCGTGAAACTCGTAGGGAGACCCGGGATACTTTTCGGAGTCCCGGAAGAGTGGGCCGAAAGCCGAAAAATCGGTGAGCCCCTGATAGCCGAGGTTACTGATCGTGAAGAGAATCTTGACGTCGGAACCGCCTTCTCGCGCGAAGCGACCAAAGAGCCCCGCGTGCCAATCATGGGTATTGACCAGCGTATAGTCACGTCCTTTGGCAAATTCGGCCGCGGCTTGGTTGAAGGCGGCGAAGGCTTTCCCTTCGGATGAATAGTTCGTGTAGCGGGTTGGCGTGCCCGGTGGTGGTGCGTTCTCGAAGAGTTCTGGATGGGAGAGGGGCTTAAGTAGGTAAGTCCGCGTTCCCGTGCGTGGGTTCGTCGTTGAGAAAAGGCCAAAGCGAAAACTCTCCGCTCCTTCGCCTTGCCCCCAACGGAAAGAATATCGGATCTTCTCGTCTTTGATGCCTTTGAGCGTGGAATCCAGCGTCGAGTAGTAAGGCATGACGACTTCGACGCTTTCCCCGGCTTCGTTCAAGGCGCGAGCGAGACTGGAAGTCGTGTGCCCGAGTCCTCCGGTGTTGAAGACGCCGCTTTGCTCGGCGGTCACGAAGAGGATGCGCTCTTGGGCGAAGGCAGGAGGGAAGAAGCAAGTTGCGGTTAAAAGAAAAGCAAGCCGGGTCATCTCCTAAGGATGGCACGACTTGGCCTTTCGCGGGCGTCAGTAAAGTCGACTAAGGGAGCTTTACGACGGACTGAACTGGCGGCTGCCGCCGTTATCGCCAAAGCTCCGCGAGACGTTCATTTGAAGGCTGAACTTCCTTCCGGCTTTGAGATCCTTGGGGTTGGTGCCAAGGCGAGTGAGCGAGATACGAATGCGCCCCGAATTGATCTCGAAAGCTTGACGGGGAACTTCTCCCGCGAAACGGGATGGCAGAGCCTCGAAAGCAGTCAACGATTCTGCCTGGGGGCTTCCAGCGTCGTAACCGAGGTGCACAAGGCGGAGAAAGAAAGGGCAGAGAATCCCACGATACAGATTCGTGCGCTGAACGGAAACACGAAAAAGCGAAGGCCAAGTTAGCCAGGGTGGGCAAGATCGGCCACCCGGCAATATCGAGCCGCGGCTTCGATCTTCACACTACTTCTGGAGGGCGGGTACCCAGGCGGTGGTTCGGCCTCCGATCGTATCGTGCTGAATCTGGAAGCCGCGCGAAGTATAGGCCTCCGCCGGTTTCCCCCAACGATCGTGGAAGAGCCAGCTCTTCGGAAAACGCTCGTAGTCGGCGTTCACGTCGACCGCTTTTCGGATGATGCCGAGGGTGCGCGTGCGGAGACGCTTGATCTCGGTCGGGCTCAAAGACCTCGCCGACCGATGCGGAGAGATGCGAGCCTGGAAGAGTATTTCGTCGGCGATCCAGTTTCCGACGCCGGCGAATACGCTTTGGTCCAAGAGAACCGACTTGATCGGCGACCGCTTGGATCGCAGCGTTTCCCGAAGCTTCGAGACCGAAGGGAACTCTTCGAGCGGGTCGGGGCCGAGCGACGAGATCGGCGCTTCGCTCACGGGGTCTTTGGCAAGACGGATACGCCCGAAACGTCGAGGGTCCGTCATGGCGATATCGGTCCCGTCTTCCGCCTTAAGTAGAAGGCGGCAGAAGCGCGGAAGCTCCGACGTGTCCTGCGGCAGGTTACGTTCGGACCACAACTTGACGCCTCCCCAGCTCTTGCCGAAGCCGCTTTCGCCTCGAACTTCGATGTTTCCGGACATCCCCAGGTGAAAAACCGGCTGT
>DDRA01000068.1:24201-26064 GCA_002343545.1 Bacteriovoracaceae bacterium UBA2428 | reverse complement strand
TGATACATCCCTAGGTGAAAAACCGGCCAGGGACGCCGATCGAGCTCGAGCCAGAAGTATTTTCCCCGTCGTCCGCTGCCGGTCACCGTCGCTCCCAAGAGCGCCTTACGCACGAGTTGGGGACTTTCGCGGTCGAAGGCGATGCGATCATTCCGGTCGCCGACGACTTGGGCGATCCGCTTTCCGCGAAGGGAAGTGTGCATCTGTCGTCGGGCCGTTTCGACTTCCGGGAGTTCAGGCATCTCGAAAAGATAGGGAAGGCTCGCATCGAGATCAAATCGATTTCCGTTCGACGTGAACCGAGCGTGCGTCGCAAAGTCGGACTATGCTCCGGGACATGGATCTTATCTCTCGCGATGCTTTTTGGCGGATCGATCATGGTTCCTTGGATCATCGACCGACTTTGCATCGTGACCTCCGCTGCGATGTCGTCGTCGTGGGCGGCGGCATTTCGGGCGCCATGATTGCCCATGAGCTCGTCAAACAAGGGCACGATACCGTACTGCTCGAGCGCTTCGACGTCGGATCGGGGAGCACGAGCGGCAGCACGGCCCTTATTCAGTACGAAACGGATCTCAGTTTGACGGACCTCGCGGAGAAGCACGGCGTGGACTTCGCGGGTCGCGTCTATCGGTCGACCTACGCCGCGCTCGACGTCGTTCGGGACTACGCGCGAGAGGTTGGCCACGGGCCGTGCGTCCCACGCGAGAGCTATTACCTCGCATCCCGTCCCGAAGACGCCCAGGCTTTCGAGGCCGAGGTAGCGCTCAGGAGACGCTTCGGCGTCGCTTCCACCGTGATCGATGCGGCGGAGATCGAGCGACGCTTTCCGTTTCGGCGTGCGGGCGCGATCTTATCGAACGCGCTCGAATTGGACCCTTACCGAATGACCGGGGACCTTCTCCGCCACGCTTCAAATGCGGGCTTAAGAATTTTCGATCGCACGAATGTCGTCGCCTTCGACGACACGGGTGCCGACGCGCTCGAAGTAACGACGGCCGCCGGTCATCGGATCCGCTGCCGCCGCCTCGTATTCGCGATCGGTTACGAAGCGGCGGCTTACCTGCCGGAAAACTTGGTGCAGTTGCATAGCTCCTACGCTCTCGTCAGCAAGCCGATGGAGTCGTGGGAGGGTTGGCACGGCCGAGCTCTGCTATGGGAGACCGCGCGTCCCTACCTTTATCTCCGTACGACGGCGGACGGTCGTGCCCTCATCGGCGGACTCGACGACGTTTCGCCGAACGCGGAGCTGCGGGATGCCCGGATCCCCGCGAAGGCGAAGGAACTCGAAGCTCGCTTCCGATCTTTCTTCCCGAATCTCTCTTTCGATCCCGCCTACGCTTGGGGGGGCACTTTCGGCGAGAGCCCCGATTCGCTGCCTTACCTCGGATCGGTGCCGCGCTACCGCCGGGTCTTTTTTGCTTGCGGCTTCGGTGGGAACGGAATCACCTTCAGCGCGATCGCGGCCCGTCTCTTTGCCGATCTGATCGCGGGGCGTCCAAACGAAGCGAGCGGGTTCTTCGGGTTCGAGCGCGTGAAGAGAGATTGATTTTGAGCATCTTAGGAAAACTTCGATGCTTGGGGCCGTGGCTGGCCTTGGCCCTCCTCGCCTTGTTTCGGGTTTTCCTGGACAAAGACGCCGGTCTTCCTTCGGTTGATTCCGACTACGGTGTCCACTTGGCGCTTGCTTTCAAAATGCGCGAACTTGACGTGTTTCCCCCGCCTTACCGGGGAATGCTCTTATCGCACACCTTGGCAGCCTTGCTGTCACTTCTGATGGATGGCCCGAAGGCTTGGCTGCTTCTACGAGATTTTTCGGTTCTGGGCACCGCCGCCGGCATCGGCTACTCGGCCCATGTCCTG
>DDRA01000068.1:20269-24105 GCA_002343545.1 Bacteriovoracaceae bacterium UBA2428 | reverse complement strand
CCATGTCCTGGGTCGGCCCGGCCGCGGTTTCATCGCTTCGTCGCTTTTCTTCGTGCTGGGTCTTTTTTACGCGGGATCGATGACGGAGAAAGGCTTTCTGCCGCAGCTCGTAGCTTGGCCGTTCTACGCTTGGGCTTTGGCTTTCGCCATCGCGGATCGAATCCATGCTAAGGCGCGTCCTCTTCGAACGACGCTTTTCTTCGCGCTGGGAATCCTCTGCTATCCCGATCAAGCGATATGGGTCGGACCTGCCCTCGCGGTCCTCGCGCGGAACCGTTTTGCGTTGCTCGCCGCCCTCTCGGTTTCGTTGGTCCTGCTGTTCTCGCAAGCGCGTCTGACCCACTTGCACGGCCAAGTGAGCTTCCCTGGCGCGTCGTGGATTCAGATCGTGATCTCGGTTTCGTTTTTGCTCGCGGCCGTATGGAACGCGCGCGAACTCGGGCACTTTTGGTTGGCTTTGGCCGCGGCCTATGTCGTCGCGGTGGTGGCGGTGGCGGCGACTTCCTACGTCGTGAACTCCCAAGTCGAGTTTCCTTTGCCGAGGATATCTTACTACGCGAGAAAAAATCTCTACGCTTTTGCGATGATCGCGCCGTTCTTGATTCTGGGCATCGCCGAAGCGAGGTGGGCTCGTTGGATGGCGCTTTTCGCGGGGCTTCCCGTGGCTTTGAACTTCACGCTTCTTCTGCCGGTTTCGTGGCGGCAGATTCCTTCGCTCTACGTCTTGCCACGCTCGAGCGACTTCTCGGCCGAAGACGAAACTTGCGCGGACGAGCTCAAGCGACGCGCGCGCGCGGAATCCTGCGATCGCTACTTCGTGCTGCCGGGCAGCGCTCGGCGAGGAGCGGATCGAGAAGCCCACGCCGGAGCGATTATTCGATCCTACGCCTACAACGCGCTTTCGGGCGTCATCAAAGGCGACATGACGGTTCGTGATCTACCGCTGGGAGCTTGGCGCTTCGGGGAACTGCAGTCGGAGCTCGAGGCGCGGTTCGGGAGTCTGTCGCCGACGGAGAGACTGGCCGAGATCGAACGTGTCTTTGATCCCGCGCGGGCCTACCGTTGTTTCTTTTACCCGCTGGCTTGGGGAAAGGAAAAGACACCGTCCGTCGCGGCCTGCGACGGGAATCGCTCGCCCTTTCTCTTGAACGTTCGTCGCTAGACGTCACAATTCTGCCTCCCGAGCGCGTTCCTTCCGGGCTATTCTGGAACGGCTTTGGCGACCGTAGTCTCGGCTTCATCGATAGTCCTTGCGCTCAGCCTCACGATGAATTTCGTTCGGGCGGATTCTCTCTGCCTCGACCCGCTCCGTGCGGTCCTCGGCGGCGCGACGGACCTCATCCCGGCGACCCGCGAAGCGATGGATCCTTACTTTCGCTACTCCGCCGCCGAGCTTTCGACGGCCCGGGCGAAAGTCGACATGGATCGCGTACGCGGATCGCTCTTCGTCATCCCGCAGAACGACGGCGAGGCCTTACGCATCCAGCAAGTGCTCGCGGCCGTCGACGCTCCTCACGTCCTGAAGGCGGATGCCAATAGCCGCGCCGGAGTCGGGTTAGCCGACTTTCCGAAAGAGCTTCCGGCCGGAATCCGCGAAGTCGTGCTGGTGGAGAATCCCGGTCCGGAGCTCGAAACGCACATCCGTTCGCTCGGGCTTGAAGTACGGATCATCGATCACCACGTCTGGGGCGATCTCGATCGCTACAACGCTCTCAGTTCGCTCGAACAGCTGATGGATCTCATCGGCTGGACGCCGACTCGCGTCGATCGAGCCATCGCCTTGAACGATCGAAGCTTCGTCGGGGGTATGCGGGCCGCGGGTTACTCGGACGAGGAAATGCGACTCGTCCGGATCTTCGATCTCCAGGCCCAGGGGAACTACGTCGGTCGCCTGAGGGGCGAGATCGAGGCCGTGCAGAAGTTGCTTCCTCGTCTCGAAAGGGTGGCGAATCACGTGGTGTTCGACGGGACGGCGGAGCATTTGCCGAACCCCGGCCTGCTCTTCCAAGAAATCGCTTTGAATCCCGAGACCGCCAACATGGGCCTCGTGGACTTCGGGTCCGGCCACATCAAGATCTCGTCGAAGATCGACGTCGTGAAAAAGTTCCGTGATTTTCCATGGTCGGACTTCGGGTACCCTCCCGGGGCGATCCGAACGACCCAAGGCGGAGACGAACAGGGATCGATGTACATCTACTTCGGCGTGTTGAAGAAACCCGAGGGCGGCGACCGAAAGATCCCGTCGGCCGTGCGTGATCGCGTCCTCGCCATGATCCGCGGGGAAGCCGCGCCCTAGTTCGCCGCTTGCGGCGCCAGCGAAACGAAATGCTGCGCGAGCACGAAGGGTTGGACGATCAAGATATTGAAGAAACGCTTTTCCCGACGCCACGTTTCGAGCTCGAGCGGGAAGGCTTTCATGAGCCGGTGCTCCTCGACAAGTTTGGCGACCGCCGCTTTGTCGTCGCGCGCGAGGAGAAGCCCGGTTTCGGCCAGATCCAAGCCCTCGTCGACCAAGATGACCCCGCCGCGTTTGAGGTGGGGCTCCAACTCGATGAAGGGAATAAGGTAGATCTGTTCGCGAAGTTCCCGGAGCTTGGCTTGGTCGTCCGACACGCCAAGCTTAAACCATGGCCAACTTGCGACGACAAGATTCAGATCCAGTCGTCCTCGTCTTCGCGAACGGTGAGGGAACTTTCGAGCCCCTTCACGCCGGGTCGGGTCGGAATGTAACGCTCGATCTCCTGGCGAAGCTCCGGGCTAGAGACCGAACCTTGGATGTAAACGGTTCCTTCGCGAACGCTGACGCTCAAGCGCCGCGGGTCGAGACCGAGCTCGAGTTCGAGGTAGACCACGATTTCCGCGGCCGCGCGAATTTCCTCGAGGCTATATCGGTAGGGCGGCTCCTGGGGAATGTCCGCTTCGTCGGAATCGTCGGACCACATTCCGAAATCCTAGACCTTTCCCGAAGCGACGTCGACGGCACGGGCGGGCCCGCGGTAACGATTCCAGATTCCGGCGAGGAACCCGTAGACGCCGCCGACGAGAAAGCCCCAGAAGTGCGCCATGTAGTCGGACTCTTCCGAGGATCCCCAGAACGCCAAGATGAAGACGCCCGCGCCGACGGGAACGAGGATCCGTCGCCAAAGCGCGACGCCGGAAAAAGAGAGGCTGCGCGACATGAGTTCGAATCCCGTCCAGATGCCGAGGGCTCCGAAGACCGCCGTCGAAAAGCCGATCGAAAGTCGACCCACCCGGTCGTAGAGGAGAGCGTTCAGGGCGTTGCCTCCGAAGCCCGCGAGCGCGATCCCCAGCCAAGTTCCCCATTGCCCGAGACGAGGAACGAGCAAAGCGAGGAAGAAGGAACCGGCGAGAAGATTTCCGAAGAGATGCGCCTCGTCGGCGTGCAGGAAAAGCGCGGAGAAGGCTCGCCACCATTCGCCCTGCCGGAAGATGTCGACCGAGGCGCCCGCGGCTTCGACGAGTCCGCCGCGATCGAGTCTGGCTTGAAGCCCGAAAGCCATCAGCATGAAGAGATTGAAGGCGATCAGAGTCATCGTGGGTACGGAATCTCGACGCGGTTCGGGCCGTGGCGGCGGCCAGTTCGCCGATTCCCGCGAGTAAAGTTCGAGCTGCTCGTTCGCGAAGTCTCGATCTCCCGTCCGAACTTCGATCCTTCGCTCGTCGCCTTCCCGCTCGATGCGGTAGGGCACCCTTAACGCCGTCAAGACGAAGGCTTCGTCGGCGATTTTCCGCGCGTCTTCGGAGCGTCGGATCGCGATGGTCTCGGAATCGGCGGGGTCGCTTTTGCTCATGGGAATGCCTCTTTGGAAGAATGG
>DDRA01000068.1:16928-20172 GCA_002343545.1 Bacteriovoracaceae bacterium UBA2428 | reverse complement strand
ATGGGAACTCCAAGTGGGAAGGTCAAGTGCGCGTTAAGTGCCCGAAGAAAGGAGGCTTTCTTCTTTGGCCAGGCGGACCTGGTTGCGGCCGCCTTCTTTGGCTTCGTAAAGGCAACGGTCGGCGATCTCGATGAGCTCGTCCATCTTGCTCGCGTGGATCGGGCAAATCGCTCCGCCGATCGACGCCGTTTGCGCGACCGGCTTGCCGTCGACGAGAATCGGCGTGCCGGCGAGGCGCCGTCGGATACGCTCGGCCACGGTTTCGGCGTCTTGGATGGAGACGCCGTGGAGGAAGACGATGAATTCTTCGCCGCCGTAGCGTCCGACGAAGTCTTGCTCGCGCAAGCTGCCGGCGATGCGACGAGCCGCTTCGCGCAGGATCTGGTCGCCGCCCGGGTGGCCGAGCGTGTCGTTCTTCTTTTTGAAGTGGTCGAGGTCGATCATGAGGATGGCGAAGCCACTGCCGAAGCGGCGCGCGCGTACGGCCTCCATTTCGCAGCGGTCGAAGAAAGCGGATCGGACGAGAACGCCGGTGAGGCTGTCGTGCTTGGCCTCTTCGACTTGGCGTTGGGCGGTCTCCAGCTCTTCCTTCAGGAAGGCGTTCGAGAACGTGACGGAGATCATGCGCCCGAGCGGAACGAGCTGGTCGTAGTCGTCGGGGTCGTAGATCTCGTCGGATTGTTTTTCGCCCAGGAGCAGGTAGCCCTGCAGCTCGTGGAAGTTCAGGAGCGGAATGCAGAAACGGGCTTTGGTGCGATCGAGATGGAGCGCGCAAGGAGACGGCACGCGTCGCGCGGGCGGATGCAGCGTCGAGCCGAAGGCTTGTTGCGCGGATTCGAGGAATTCCACGATGGGATTCGTCGTGAACTCGGGCGGGCTTTCGTCCTCCAGATTCCCTTGACGGGCCGCGAGCGCGAAAGTGTTTTTCTTGGGGTTCTTGAGGTAGACCGCGCAACCTTTGAGCCGGAGGCCCGCGCCGACTTCCGACACGATGAACTCCGCGAGTCGGTTCGTGTTCGTGAGCTTGAACGCGATGCGCGCGATGTTCGTCATGACGACGGGGTGATCGACGGGCTTCTGGAAGAGATAGTTGTCCGTCAGATTGATCAGGCGCTCACGGATTCCCCGCAGGACGTAGAAAGTCGCCGTGAAGGTAACGACCGTGAACCAGTAACCACCCACGTTCATGCCCAGCGTCGAGAAGAGCGCTTTCGGTAGCCAGTAGTTGAGGGTGCCGACGATCGCGGCGGTTGCGGCAAAGAGCCCCGAGAAGACGGCCGTCTTTCGGAGCACGACTTCGACGTCGAGCATCTTATGGCGGACGAGCGCGTAGGCGAAGGAGGCGGGGTAGGCGAGGATGAGGACGATCGGCCAGGGGGGAATCTGAAGATCGTAGAAGCCCACGTAGGTAAAGAGTCCGCAGATCCACGCGAACGTAAGGCCGGTAACCACCCATTTGAGTTGTTGCCGTTCTTGGGCGGTCTGCGGTCGCTTGAAGGCGCGGAACATCATGTAGAAGGCCGAGCTGGAATTCAAACCATGCCAGGCGATGACGACGGGTAAGAAAAAGTTCGCGCGCGGATAGAAAGGGATGGGGCCGACGGGGGCGAAGCGATCGGCCACCCAGTCGGTCGATACGGAAACGATGTTGACGAGCAGAAGCGCGAACCAGTTCAAAACGTGAACGAACTTAGGGACGCGGCTTTTCGTGAAGAGGGCGATGAAATGGAAAGTCGCGGGTCCGCCCAGGTTCGAGCCGACGGACAGGAGCGAAAAGTAGAGAGTGGCTTCTTCGAGGGTGCCCGCTTTGAGCCAAAGGAACCAGAAAAACATCCAGATGGAAACGCTCGAAAAAAGCAGAAGGAGCGTCGTTTTCAACGGACCCTTGGGCGCCGCGTAGAGCGTGAAAAGGCCGACCGCTGCGTTCGTGACGCAGATAAGGATCGACGAATAGAGAAAGTAATCTAATCCCGGCACTTCGACTCCTATCGGGAAGTCGTTCAGAAAGTTAACGGGATCCGTGAAATCCTGACAAAGTGCCTTTGGCGAAGAGCGTTATTTGGAGGCTTCGAGACTAATTCCGCGCGGCCACGATGTAGGCGAGCCACTTGAGGCAGTTCGCCTCGCTCTTTTCACGTCGGGCGAAGTGCCCATTGTCTTTCTGCCAGTAGACGGAGACCCGGGTGAAGCCGCATTCCGCCAGCGCGTCCTTGATTTCGGGGATAGACCAGAGTCTCCAGTCGTAGACGCCCAGGGTCGTCCAGCGCTTCTCGTTTCGGGGTCGGGCTTTCAACGTGAAACGGGAGCTGGCCGTGAACTCGTCGAAGGCGGATTGCCGCCAACTCATCTCGAAGCGGCCGAAGCGATCGGAATCGCGACGCGAAAGCTCGGTCGATGCTTCGTGTATATCGGCGCCGCCGAAATGATCGAGGATCAAAAGACCGGAGGGCGCGAGCGATTCACGTGCGTTCCGGAAATACTCGAGCAGTTGGGAGCGCTCCTTGAAGACGAAGTACGAAAAATTGCCCGCGAAGACGATGTCCGTGGCGAGCTTGGGCGAAGTACGTACGTCGCCGCAGTAAAGCGAAGTTCGTGTCGAACCTTGCAACCCGCTGGACGAGGCGTGGCGGCGAAAACCGTCGGCCAGCGCGTCGAAATCCAAATCGGTGCCGAGCGCCCTATTCTCTTTGTGCCGGCGCACCCATTCGTAGCCGAGCCAGAAAGTTCCACAAAAATCCTCGCGCAGCCGACGCGCCGGGCGGCCGTTTGCTTCTCGGTAGATGCGATCGAGAAGCGCGGCTTCGGAGGGGGCGTCTTGAACGGCGGCTTCGTAAAGTTCGTAGCGTCTCAAGCGGACGATGCTAGTTCTTGATCTCCGTGATTTCCATGAGCTCTTCCGACGGAAGTGTACGGGCCTCGAAAATCGACGGGATATGTTCGTCGTCGGGAACCGTGACGAGCGAAACGGGCTTTTGCTCTCGCTTCAGACGCATGAGCGTCGTGCGAAGGTCCGCGTGGCCGTCCTGGAGTCGCAGACCGTTCGTGAAGCCGTCGGGAAGATCGTTGATAAAGCAGATATCCAGATTTTTGGCCGCGTTGCGGGGGGCGAGGTAGCGCAACGACTGGGTTCGGCAGCTGAGTTGCTGGATGACGACATTCGGGATCTCGATCGTCTGATCGAGGCGGGGGGCGCGAGCGAGGGCGGGCAGGGCCGCCAGGAAGCCCAGGAGCATCACGAAAATTA
>DDRA01000068.1:0-16868 GCA_002343545.1 Bacteriovoracaceae bacterium UBA2428 | reverse complement strand
AGCCCAGGAGCATCACGAAAATTCGGCTTTGCTTGACCATAAAACCTCCGAACGCCGTTTTAACGGAATTGCCAAAGACGTATTAGAAATACGGATAAATATGGGTAATAGTTCGGTATATAGTTGAATTGCGCATGAAACACGGGGTGAATGGATGCTGAGAATGCGCGAAAGGGGGCGTCCCGCCCCAAGGGTTTGGAGCGGGACGCGGGGAAGGGACTAACGGACCGAGATCTGGCGAGGCTGAACGGTCGCGGCTTTCGCGACCTTAACCGTGAGGACGCCGTTTTCGTACGAGGCTTCGGTTCGTTCCGCGTCGACCGCGGTCGGGAAGCGGAAAGCGCGGGAGAAGGTTCCGTAAGCGACTTCAGCGACGTGAACCTTGGTTTCGTCTTCTTTCTTGGCGAGATTTCTTTCGCCCGACACCGTCAAGGTGTCGTCTTCGAGATGGATCTTGATCGCATCTTTGCTGAGTCCCGGAACGTCGAAGCTAAGCAAGAAAGCTTCTTTGTTCTCTTTGACGTCGGCCAAGGGCGCGAAGCGCGCCGGCGCGGCCTGATCGGACGCAACGAAGAAATCGTCGACGAGACGACCGAGCGGACTTTGGGCGCGGAACGGCGACAGGCCGCCCCAGAATTCGAGAGAGTTCGACATAGCACCTCCTTAAATAGGCTTGTGGTCTCTACAGATAAAAACCTGGGAGCGGCGTTTGAAAAGTCAAGGAGGGACCCCTAGTGTTCAACCTCGATGGATAAGCTCAAGGAATGGTTCTCCAAGGAATGGAAATTTTTGCTGGCCCTTTTGGGGCTCCTCGTTTTCCGATCTTTGGCGCTCGACTGGTACCACGTTCCCTCCGAATCGATGCTGCCGACCCTGCTCGTGGGTGACCGCATCGTGGTTTCGAAAAGCCAGTACCGCGTTCGCTTTCCGTTCACGAACGTGACGCTCTTCGATCTCTCGAAGCCCGCGGCCGGCGACATCATCGTGTTCGAGTACCCGGTCGATCCTTCGACGACTTTCGTGAAGCGGATCGTCGCGGTGCCCGGCGATCGCGTCTCGATCCGCGAAGGACAACTTTTCGTGAACGGCGAAGTGCGTAGCTGGCCCGCCGTGAAAGGGCCGACGCTCGGTGACGGCGAGTTCGTCGTCGAGGACGAGAAGTACTTCGTGATGGGCGACAACCGCATGAACAGCGCGGATAGTCGGGTGTGGGGCTTCGTTTCATCGGCCGCGATTTTAGGTAAGGTCCATTGGGTGGCCTTGAACATCCGCTTCGAGGGACTGACGCCCAAGTCGGAGGGCCGGTGGGGACTGGCGGTTCACTAGGAACCCCGCGTCCGGAAGGCGTCGGGCCGCTTTACACGAAAGAGGGGCACCGACGCGCGCAAGCCCTTACGCGCGAGGCCGTCGAAGCGTTCGCGCGATCCCTGAAACCCGGCTGCCGCGAAGAAGATGGGCATCGGATGCTCAAGGAACACCTCGAGCGCGCGGGCGCCGAGAATTTCTGGCATCCCCAGAAACTCCGCTTTGGGCGGAACACCACGAAGAGTTTTCGGGAGATCTCCGATCCCGACGTCACGCTGCGGGAAGACGACATTTTTTTCGTCGACATCGGCCCCGTCTTCGGGGGCTTCGAAGGGGACTACGGTCGTACTTTCGTCGTGGGGTCGCCCCCGGCGCCCATGCGCGAGGCCGGTGGCGTGGCCGAAGCGGTCTTTCGGGCGACGGCGGAAGCGTGGCTTCGCGACGGGCTGGATGGTGTTCGCCTTTACGAGTTCGCGGCGAACTACGTGAAGCGCTTCCCGGGTTTCGGGCTCGACACCCGGATGAGCGGTCACCGCGTCGGGGATTTTCCGCACGCGCTTCATCACAAGGGAAAGCTGCTCGACTTTACGGAGGTACCGACGTCGGGACTGTGGATCTTGGAGATCCTCGTGCGGCACGAGTCGGGAGAATTCGGCGCTTTCTTCGAGGACCTGCTCGAACGCGCTTAGGCCGTGGTCTCGACCTTCGGAATTTCGATCACGAAGCAGGTGTTCGGCGAGTTTTCGTTCAGCCAGACTTGCCCGCCTTGGGACTCGACGAGATTACGGGCGATCGCGAGCCCTAGACCCGTGCCTTGCCGATTTTTCGTCGTGAAGAAAGGCTCGAAGATGCTCGCCCGGATTTCTTGCGCCACGCCGAGCCCGCTATCGATGACCTTGAAATAAACGCGATTCACGCTCTCTTCGACCTCGAGGAGTACCCACGGATCCGTTGTGTTGGCGACGGCATCGAGTCCGTTGTTGAGCAGGTTCACGAGGGCCTGCGTCAGTTGGCTACGACGGCAGCGAATCGAAAGATCGAGGTTCGAAAGCGTGGGGTATTCGAGCAAGACGCCGGATTTCTCGAAGCGAGTTCGGCAGAGATCCAGCGTTTCCCGCACGATGTCCTTCACCGCGACGAACTCGAGCGGCGCCTCGGTCGAGGGTCGCGAAAAATTCTGAAAGCCGCCAACGACCTTCGAAAGACGATCGAGCGAATCTTGGTTGCGGCGAAGCGCGTCCCGCAGTCCCGTGACGTCGATCGAGGACTGGGGAGCCGCCAGTCGGGCATCGATGCGGTCCGTCTCGCTCCGAAGATCGGAGAGGGGCGGGATGATGTCGTGGGCCAACCCTTCCGCGACGACGCCGACCGTCGCGAGCCGACCCGCTTCGAGTCCTTTGGCCTTGGCCGATCGGAGCTCTTCCGTTCGTTGGTCGACGAGCTTGGCCAGCGGCAGCATGAGTCGGCGAAGAATCCAGAGTTCGACGATCAAGCTGAGGATCCCGAAAATGAGGACGATCCAAGCTTGGGGCTGAGCGTGGCGAGCGATCTGCTTCGCCGGAATCACGGTAACGACGTAGGCGCCGACCTCATCGAGACGCGCAAAGCCGCCGACGGCCTGCGAATCGCTCAAAGCCACGGTCCCCTGGGGCCTGCCGTCCTTCAGGATGGCGGCCAGCGCTTCGGCGACTTCTTCGTGGTCCGCCGCCCGAACCACGAGCGGACCCGTCGTGGCATCGGGATCCTCGCCGAAGCCGGGGTGGGCGAGGATCTCGCCGTCGGAACGGACCAGCACGTTGTAAGCCCCGGGCAAACTCTCGGTGACGATGCGCTGAAGCATATCCGTCAGGTAGAAATCCTGCCCGATCACTCCGACGAAAAGATCCTTCGCGTCGTAGATGGGAAGGAGGGCGGAAAGCATCCAGCGTTGAACGCCGGGATCCTTGTAAGCTCCCGTCCAGACGAGCTTGCGTTGAGGATTATTCGCGGGACTCGCGGCGGCGAAGTAGGGGTCCCGGGCGAGATCATGGTCGTGCGGAATCGTCTGCGTCCAGTGCGGGACGATCGGCCAGAAGCCGACGGTCGCGCCCTCGGCGAAGGAAATATAGGCGTTCGCGAAAGGGTTCAGCAGGAGGGGTCCGAGTTGGCTCGTGACCCTCTCGGCGGTCGAGACCTTCGCCCGAAGTTCCGGCGTCAGTTTGGCGAACGAAGCGACGAAAACTCCCGAGCGCGATTTCGCATCGAAATCTAACGGCGGCCGCCAAGCGCCTTCTTTGGTCCGGTGCGCGATACGTCGCCAATGGGCGTCGTCGACGCGAGCGTCGTAATTCTCGAGGAATTTCTCGCGAAGGACTTCGAGCTGGATCTCGGCGCGCGAAAAGAAAGATCGTTCGCGCGCCGCGCGTTCGGCGATGTAGACGCTCAAGGTTTCGCGGTAAGAGGATTGGGTGACCTCGCTGCCGACGCGGTAACCGATGGCGGAAATGACGAGGATGACGATTCCGATCGCGATCGACGCGCGCAGCAAGGCTTCCCTTACGAGCTCGGCGGGCGTTTTCGGTCGGGATCGTGCAGATTCTTCCATTGAGACGGGGGAGACTAGCCCCTGCAAAACGACTTTCCTAGTCGAGAACGTGATACATTGCTTTCATGCTTCCGGCTTCAGGAGACCTCCTCTACTTTATTGAAGTTGCCCAAACTTTGAATTTGTCCAGGGCGGCCGAGCGGCTCGGCGTTTCGCAGCCGACCTTGTCGCTTTCGCTCAAGCGACTCGAAGAAAGTGTCGGAATTTCCCTCTTCGTTCGGTCCACGAAAGGCGTCGTACTGACTCCCGCGGGCAAGAAGCTGCTCGGGGGAGCGAGGAGTCTTCTCGAGGAGTGGGGGCAGTTAGCCTCTTCCGCGCGCCGGGACCAGGACGAGGTCACGGGGCGTTATCGCCTCGGGTGCCATGCTTCGGTCGCGCTCTACACTTTGCCCTTCGTGCTTCCCGAACTGCTGAAGGAGTTTCCGGAGCTGGACGTTTCGCTGGCGCACGATCTTTCGCGCCGGATCGCGGAAGATGTCATTAGCCTTCGCTTGGATCTGGGCCTGGTCATCAATCCGGTCGAGCATCCGGATCTCGTCATCCAGCCTTTGTTCGACGACGAAGTGACGTTCTGGACCTTGCGGAAGCCGACGCGCCATCAAGACGTCACGGGGGACGACGCCGTTTTGATTTGCGACCCGGATCTTTTGCAGACGCAGCACCTCCTGAAAAGTATGTCCCGCGCCGGATTGAAGTTTCGTCGTGTCATCCATAGCTCGAGCCTCGAAGTCATCACGTCGCTCGTGGCGGCCGGCGCGGGGGTGGGACTCTTACCGGGGCGAGTGGCCACCCGAACGCCGTCCGAAGGCATCGTTCGCCTGCCCGACGCTCCGGCCTTCAAGGATCGCTTGACGCTCGTCTACCGTATCGAGGGTCGTAAGCTGCGCTCGCTGCAAACCATCGCCGCGAAGATCAAGTCTTTGCTGCTCAAGCAGAAGTAGACGAGGTTCAGGCGGCCATCGAGAAGGGACGAAGCTCCGACTCGATGCCTTCGACCTGAAGGGCCGCCTCGCGTGCGAGTTCGCGAAGCTCGTCGACCGTGACGGCCAAGGCATCGAGATCGAGCGGGTCGTGGTCTTCACGTTTGGGGTTTCCCGAAAACCCGATCTCCGACCGGTTGACCGCTCGATTCGCCACGACGGTCGTGAGTAAGCATCGCCGCGAAACGTCGTCGAAGTCCCGAAAACTCTGCGGGCTCCGATGGTGGTAACGTAAAGTCCGACGGATGACGGCGGGCAGACCCCACGCGGCGGCGATGCGTTCCCCGACCAGGGTATGGCCGGGAAGCCCGATCTTCTGCTCGGCCTCGAGGAAGGAAACGTGTTCGTAGAACGCGAATCTCACGACTTCGTCGACGACCTCCGGCGCGCTTCGGTAGAGGGCGAGCTTCCCGATGTCGTGCAGGAGGCCGCAAGTGAAATGAGTTTCGGCTTCGGCGAATCCGGCGCGTCGAGCGAGGTTTTCCGCGAGAAGGGCGGTCGCGAGGCTGTGCTTCCAGAAACCGCGCACGTCGAAGCGGTCGAGGCGGGGAGGCGCGTCGGCGAAGGCGCCGGTCCCGAGCAGGAGCGTTCGTAGCGTGTCGTCGCCGACGAACTGGAGCGCCCGCCGAACGTCGGTCACGGGGGCGCTGAAGGCGTAGTGACTCGAGTTCGCGAGGCGAAGAATCTTGGCGGAAAGGACCTGGTCGCGGCGAAGCGCATCCGCGATTTGCCGCGCGCTCGCGCGGTTGTCCCCGAGCAAACGTCTGGCTTGCCCGAGCACCGGCGCCAGCGTGGGAATATCCCTCGATTCGCAGGCGCGTTTCACGAGAGCCTGGGATTCGCGGGGATCGAGGATCATGTCGCCTCCGAGGCTACGTCGTTCGCGCCGGGAGACTACAGGCTGGATGCGCGGATCTACCGAATCTACCGCGATCGACGGCGGGGACGCGAGTTAAGAGCTCGTGAAGCTCAGCGCTCGGCCTTGAGCAGGGCGAGGCATTCACGCGGGACGTAAAAGTCGGGGCTTTCCTTGGCGGGCGGCGGAGCTTTCAGGCGGCCATCGGCCGTGAACCACGAATCGAGTTCGGCGTCGCAGCCGTTTTCGAAACGCGCGGTTTCCGGCTGGTCGAAGCAGCGCCGATCTCCCGCCGGGCAAGCGAGCCGCACGTGAAAGTGGTAGTTGTGCCCGAAGGCCGGGCGTATCTTCCGCATCCAGTAGACTCGTTGGTAGCGGGGTTCCTGACAAAGAGCCTTCTTGATGCGCGGATTCACGAAAATGCGCTGGACGCGCTCGTCGCGCGCCGCCCATTCCAAGAGGCGCCTTTGCGCGCTTCCGAACGCGGGCGTCAGCGACCGGCCGTCTCGCGAGACCATGTCGACGGCGGACAGCGATTCGCGTTCGCCCAGGCTGAGACGTCGCGCGCCGAAATCGCGCGACGTCGCGAACCAAAGATCGGCATCGAGGCCGCTTTGGTGGGAACGATGACCGCCGATCATGGGTCCGCCGCGGGCTTGCGAAAGATCGCCGACCAAGAGATCTCCGTAACCTTCACGTTTCGTTCGCTCGGCGATCTCGCGAACGACTTCGGTGAGCTTGGGGTGACCGAAGCCGCGCTTCCTCGAAAGGCGCATCCTTTGGAATCCGGGACCTTCGGTCGGGAGTTCGCTCGCCCCTTGCAGGCAACCCGACCAGAACTTGCCCACGACTTCCGGCGGATCCGGCGAAGGGCCGGGCACCGAAGCGAAGGCGCTTTGGGGGTTTAACTTCACGGGAACATAAGCGGGTTTTCGTTTGGGGATCGACGCGGGAACGCGGTTTCCTTGGGCCGTGGGGAGGGAGCTCCGCTCAAGCAGACGCTCGAGGCCAAGAACGAGGGTCGCCGCCGCGGCCAGGCAGCCTCCGAGCAGGAGTTTGTCGTTGTGCTTCCCCACTTCGCTCATTGTAGGGCGCCACGCGCCGCTTCAGAAAGCCGAAAGGTGGCAAAGTCTCACGCGAAGGCGACTTGTCTTTGACGGCCTACCCACTAACGTGGAGGTATCTACGGGCCTTCGCCCGATTGAAAGGAGTTCTCTTATCATGTTCTCGGTGATCTCGAAGTCCTCCGTCATTTTGTCCTCCATCCTCGCTTTGTCGGTGGCACACGCCGACAAGCACGACAAGAACAAGAAAGCGGCGCCCACGAAGGCCGAAGCCGTCGCGGCGACTTTCAACGTCGATACCGCCGCCACCAATCTCGTGTGGAAAGGCCACAAGCCGGCCGTCGCCGGATCGGGCCACGAAGGCACGATCAAGGTCAAGAGCGGCGCGCTCGTCGTGAAGAACGACGAGGTCACGAGCGGCAACGTCGAGATCGACATGACGACGCTCGAAGTGACCGACCTGAAGGGCGACAAGGCGCAAGGTCTCAAAGGTCACCTGATGAGCGGCGATTTCTTCGAAGTCTACGAAGCGCCCGCCAAGGACGCCCCGAAGGGTACGCTCGGCAAGCCGAAGTACCCAACCGCTAGCCTCGTCATCACGAAGGTCGAGAAATCCACGACGCCGGGTTCGACCCACACGGTTTCGGGCACCATCACGATCAAGGATAAGCCGAACGCGATTTCCTTCCCCGCGACCATTTCGGTCACGAAGGATGTCCTCAAGGCGAAAGGCACCCTCAAGATCGACCGCACGAAGCACGACGTGAAGTTCGGCTCGACCTTGGCCGGCGCGGTGGGCGACAAGTTCATCGACGACAACTTCACCGTGGACGTTGACCTGACCGCGAAAAAGTAAATTCAGGCGTCGAAGACGCGCGATGAAGGGCCGGGAGCGCGTGTCGCTTCCGGCCTTTTTTTCTCAGCGGAAGAGAAGCGGAAGGGTGAGGATCGAGGCGCCCTTGGCCTTGCCGTAGTTGATCTCGGCGAGCGCGCGGAGGGCCTTGCGCTCGATTCCATCCGCGCTCGCCCCTTCGAGATCTCGCAGGGTCGAGGCGAGCTTCTGGATCTTCGAAATTTTTCCGTCTTTGGCGATGTTCAGCCGTACCGACATCGTTCCGTGCAGACGTGCGCTCGGGGGCATCCAAGCTTCGATACCCTCGGAGAAGGCCTCGACCGCGCGCGAAACCTGATCGCGTCGGTGCGGGCCTTCGATGAAGGGACGGGGTTCCACGAACCAACCGTGAATGACGAGCCTTCCGTGGAGCGGATCGCGCGTTCCTTCGACTTGGCGGACGCCGTGGGGAATACGTCCGTCGAAGGCCAGGAGCTGCCCGAAGCGAGGTTCCACGCTTTCGACGATACGGCTCTCCTCGAAACGATCGCCCGAGGCGAAAGAGCGCCAGAAGTCCAAAGTCTCTTCGGAGAGAAAAAGGGTTTCCCCTCCTTTGCGCCGGGGCGAAGGAAGGGTGAGCGAATAGACGAAGGCCCAGGGTCCGTGCGGGACGTCGGCGTGGAGTCTTTGCTCGTTGCCATCCAGGTACAGGCTCAGCCAAGTCGGCGAGACATCGTGACAGCCCAGGGTGCGGCGACCCCAATCGACGAGGCGCTCGTGGAAACGGCGGTAGAGGGATTCCGAGAAGAACAGATAGGCCGGTGTGCGAAGGTGGCTGTATTGGCCTTCGACGTGAAAGAGATCCCAGCGGAAACGCCGCGGATCGACGCGGCCCGGGTCGGAGTAAAGGTCCTCGAACTCGCCGCGCAGCTTCCTGGCCTCGGGAAAGAAAGAGGGAACGACGAGTCGAGCTTTGGGGCGGGCCATCATGAATTATTTTTCAAACCCGTGAGGATTTTGCGGACGGATTGGGATTGTTCGCGAAGGGCTTCGGGCAGGCTCATTCCCTTGTCCATTTTGCCGCGGATCTTCGCGGCCATCAGGAGGTGGGTGAGCTGTTCGGCGATGCCGTCGCCTTCGACGCCGAGCACGTTCTCGCCCTTGCTTTCGAGGGCCTCGGCGGCGGCTTCCAGATCGACCTTCGCGTGTTTCGAGGCGAGTTCGCGGATGATGGGCATCTTCATGGAGCGGACCGTTTGGGGATCATGGCGACGATCTCCTCGAGCGCTTCGCGCTTCGTGAGACTCTTGCCGCCCACGTACTTTCCGTTATGGAAGACGGCGATGAAGGGCAGGTTGTCGATCGGTACGACGTCGCAGAATTTCGGATTTTCTTCGCCGTCGATCTTGTAGAACGCGGCGACGTTTTGGTTCGCCGCCGCGATTTCGGCGAAGGTCGGCGCGAGCATTCGGCAAGACCCGCACCACGAGGCGAAAACGTCGACGACGCAGAATTCCCGCGCGGCGAGTGAAGCCTCGAAGTTCGAGTCGTTGATTTCGGTCACGCCGGCCACGGGACGTCCCTACTGCATCTCGATGAACTGGCCGTCGCCGCGGATGGCGTAGCCCATCGAGTTTTCGGAATGTTTCATGACGGTTTTTACCGTCCATTTGACGAGAAGTTCCATCTGACCGATCGGATCGGAGCTCGTGCCGGCGTTGACGACCGAAGGCACCGAGGCCTCGACGTCGACGTTGTATCCCCAGGCGACGTCGACCGTCGTGGGAACTACGGACACGTTCGTGAGGAAACGGCCTTTGCCTTCGACGTTGCCGCCGCTCGTGTAGCCGACGCGATAGACGAACTCGACGACTTTGGCTCGGTAGAGGTTACGGTAGGTGGCTTGGTAGGTCTTCCACTGGGGCAAACTCCAACCTTGCAGTTTGTTCCAATGGTCGGCGCCCTGCGGCAGCGCGTTCGCCGTTTGGCTTTGTACGTCCACGACGGGGCGGCCGGCTTCGACGATGGCCCAGACCTTGCGACCCATGTTGATGATGCGGCCGAGCATGACGTCGGCAAGGCGGATCTCCCCGACGATTCCGCTGATTTCGGGTTTCGCACGCGACTCATCGAGGTCCGTCAGGTCCGTTTCGATCTCGCGAACTTCGACGGAGCCGATCTCGAAGTAAGGGTCTTGGGATTGGCTTTCGACGTTTTGGGCGAAGGCCGATGCCCCCGCGACCAAAGTCGAGGCCAGGGCGACGGACTTGAATGCGGTGAAATTCATACGCTCTCCTCCTATGCGTAGGAGGAGGCTTAGCACGCCGAAAGCGGGTCTAGGGAAAAAGAATCGGCTAAAGCTCGATTTCGGCGCCTTCGAAGGTCATCTCGATGCGGAGCTTCGAGGCGGCGTGGGTCGACTTTAGATAGTGACGGGCTCGGTTGAGCTGCTCGTCGATCTCGGCGTCGGAATAGGCCGGGTTCTGATGGAAAAGGTAAAGGACTTTGCTTTTCTCGCGCACCGCGAAATCGACGGCGGTATGGACGCTCGCGTGCCCGTAGCCGCGTCGGCTTTCGAGGTCCTCGGGCGAGTACTGGGCATCCAACATGAGAACGTCCGCGTTCGAATAGACGTTCTGACCGGGCGTCATGTGCGGAGGGTCGATGTTCTTGAGCTCGGTATCCGTGGCAAAGACGAAGGTCTTCTTGCCGTCCGAGAAACGGTACGCGAAGCTCGCGCCCGGATGGGACTGCGGAACGTGATCGATCCGGAAGGGTCCGAGTTGCACGCTTTCGTGAAGAGGGATCTGGTGAAAGCGGAACTGGGGCGAGACGGTCTCGAAGGAGACCGGGAAGTGCTCATCCACGAAGAGCGCGGCAAGCCGCTCTTCGAGCTTCTTGTGGACGCCGTAGACGTCGAAGCGGTTGCCGGGCTTGAAGATCTGCTCGACGGTCGGCAGCCCGATGATGTGGTCCCAATGCGTATGCGTGAAGAAGAAGGCGGCTTCGCCACGGTTTTCCTTGAACGCGACCGAGTTCAGGCCCGAGTCCGGATCGGTGGCGGCCGCGGTGAGACCCGTGCCGGCGTCGACGAAGACCGGCATCGGCAAGCGTTCGTCCCGAATCTCCAGGCAAGTCGTGTGGCCGCCGAAGACTTGGTAGTGGGAGCGCGGTTTTTCGGAGCGCAAGGCGGTTCGAAGTTCTTCCCAGCGGGCAAAGGATTTGCCGCGCGAAAATTCCCAGACGGCGCGCGCGATCTCGTCGACGCGCTCCGGGCTGACGGCGACGGGGCAGGATCCGCGCGCGCCATACACCTTCACTCTCATAAGATCTTAAAATCTATCACTCAAAAGGAAGAATGGGCACGCCGAGGCGGGCAACGCCATTTTTTTGGAGCTCGAGCTCGGCGTCGATTCCCATCGCCACGGGGAAGTTGGGCGCTTCGTGACCGGCCTTGAGTCCTTCCACCAAGAGGACGCCGTGTTCTTTCGCCCAGAGGCGAACGATCTCGCGCGACTCCCCGCAATGGGTGAGGTGGCCGAGCACGACGCCTTGGCACTTCGCGAAAAAGCGTGAAGCCGAAAGCTGCTGCAGCCAGCGGTCGATGCGTCGCGGATACTCTTCGACTTCCTCGATGAAGAAGAAGTAGGGGCGTCGAGGCTTCGGCTCGAAACGCGTGCCGAGGAGCGATACGAAGCTCGCCAGGTTTCCGCCGAGCAAAGGTCCGCGAAGCTTAGCGCGCGTCTCCTTCGGCCGGTGCGTGATCTTCAGCGGGTGTTCCATGACTTCCTGCTCCCGGAAGGGATCCAGGTGGGCGTTCCATTGGCGAGTCTCTTGGGGGGAGGGCTTTAGGAAAGACGGCGAACTCAGCATGGGCGAATGAACCCAAGGGGTTCCGAAACGTCCCCAGAGCCAGTTTTGCAAGCTCGTGATGTCGGAGAATCCCCACACTCGCTTCGTGTCGACCGGACGTCGAAGGCGTTTTTCGAGCGCCGGAAGAAGACGTTGGGTTCCGTAGCCGCCGCGTACGAGAAAGAGAGTCGTTAAGGCGGGGTCCTGCCAAAGCTCCACGAAGGAATCGACTTTGTCGGCATCGGTTCCCGCCAGGAAAGAGCGTGCTTTCGACTCGGCCTTCGTCCAGTTACGGCGAACCTTGGTCGGCACGACGCTTTCGAAGCCGAGCTCGCCCAGTCGCCGAAGCCCCGCGGAGATCTCTTTCGATTTTCCGGGGGAGGCCCCCGCCCAAATTCCGACCTTAGGTTTGCGCGCGCGTGCCATTCCGAAAGTCTAACCGAGGACCTTCTTCGCGAAACGCGCGTGGTCGCGTGTTTTCTGACGCGATCAGAAAGGGTACGCGGCGCCCAGCGCCAGGCCCCAGACGCTGTCGTTCAAGTCGACCGCGAACTCGGAGTAGAAGTGCCAGGGTTCGGTTTCGACCGGCGCCCAACGCGAGCCGAGGATGAGAGTCAGGGGAACGGTGTCGTCGCCCGGATTCATGAACCACTCGACCTGAAAAGCGCCGTAGGGTTCGACGCCGCCGAAGGCGACGGGGAAGTACTTGGAAACGACGAGGCCCGTGGAAAGCAACCCGGCGTTCAGGTCTTCGTCGCGGATATAGGAGCCGCCCAAAAGGAAAGAGAGGCCGACTTGACCGGCGACGTCGGGCAGCAGGTTGTACTTGCCGAGAATACCGGCTTGGAAGTCGGTCGTGCCGGTTCCGAAGAAGATATCGACGTCGACGAAGGGATCGATGAGGCCCGTGCGAAGGTGGGGAAGCAGGTTAAATCCTCCGCCCATTTCGCCACGCTTGAAGATAATGTCATTATGGATCTTGAACTCGAAGTCCCCGACCCCGGCGACCGGCGCGCTCTGCATCAAAGAGCTTCCCAGTCCGGCCCAAGCGGAATTCGTAAAGATAATGGCGGCGACGAGGAGGCAACTCCATTTTCTCATAGCGGGCTCGACGCTATCATGAATCGAGAATGGCCACAAAATTCCCCGGCATCTTGGTTCCCCAGGCGGCGACGAACTTGCCGCGCGACTACGCCGGTTACGTGGTGATCTCCGACATCGATAAGACGTACTTGGCCACGCAGATCGATTCGCTCGGCGGTTTGCTCAAGGCCGCTTTCGAGGCGCCCGAGCGAAAGGCGAACGTTCCCGGCTTCTCGATCCTGCTGCGCGCCCTCCGACGAGGCGGCGGCGACGAGGCCTTGAGGAATCCGCTTTTTTTCGTGAGCGCTTCGCCCCCGCAGATGGAGCAGAAGATCTTGGCCAAGATGAGTCTCGACGGCGTCGAGACCGATGGGATTATCTTCAAGAACCAGCTGCGCAACGTCCGCAAGGGCAACTTCAAGAAGCTGCGCGAGCAAGTCGGGTACAAACTTTCCGCGCTCCTCTCGCTCTGGGAGGAGTTGCCGGCTTCTTCGCGGCTCCTGCTCTTCGGCGACGATAGCGAGAGCGACGCCGTCGTCTACTCGCTCTTTCGGCAAGTCGTCTCGGGTCGGGTCCAGGGCCGAACGCTTGCCGAGCTCCTCATGCATCTCGGGGTTTTTCGGGACGACGCGCTTCGTTTGGGTTGGGCGAGCCGTCACGTGCGGCACGCTTCCGAGCCCGTCGAAGCCGTGTTCATCAACCTCGAAACCGGAAGCCAACCGCTCTACTACTCGCGCTTCGGCTCGCGCCTTTACGCGACCGAGAACAGCTTGCAGGCGGCTTTGGCGCTCTACGAAAAAGGGTTCATCCGGATCCAAGCCGTGCGGTCGATCGCGCGCGATTTGATTCTGCATTACGACTTCAATCCGCGCAGCTTGCTTCGCTCGCTCGAAGAAGCCTCGCGTCGCGGCCTCTTTGGCGTCGACACCCTGGATAAGCTTTGGCCGTCGTTGTCCGAAGTAGGGGCGTTGCCGCCTCCGGTCGCGCGCGAGGCGTCGGAAGGCCTCGCGACTCGCCTGCAAGTGGAACGTTTTGGTGCGGCGCGCGAGGGCCGCATGGAACTGAACGAGCTCAAACGTCTCTACTCCGAAGAGGGACGTTACTGAAGTCTCGGTTCCTTAGGACTTGTGCGACTCGGCGTATTGATGCCGGTCGTGGACTTCGAGGTCGAACGCCTCGAAACGGTCGGCGGCCTTTCGGTCGAGCCCGCGGTGAATGAGGCCGCAGCGGTAGCAAATCACGACGTCCGGGGCGAGGCGCAGGAAGAAACGATCCAGGATCACGACCCCCAGCATCGGGCTCCAGATGACGAACCAGTTATAACCTTCGACCATCAGGAGGACGGTCGCGACCGAGGCCAGGGCGATGATCCAGAGACCGATGTCGCGCCGAAAGTCCGGCTGCCGGTAGAACTCCCGGCAGCCGCACTCCTTGCACGACTCGAGCGAGGCGTCCGCGGCCACGGAAGGGCCGGAGAGCGCGATGAGATTCCAGTTGAACGCCATGGCTCGTCGGTCGCTTTCGGGTTACTCGATCGTGGAAAGAACGGAGTCCACGTGACCTTCGACGGTCACGGGCTGCCATCCGTGGGAGATGACGCCGTCCTTGAACGCGAACGTGCTGCGCTCGACGCCCATGTAGTTGCGGCCCATGAAGTTCTTTTCCTTCCAGACCTTCATTTCTTCGGCGAGTTTGTGGTCGACGTCCGAAAGGAGATCGAAATTCAGGCCGTACTTCTCGATGAACTTCTGGTGGCTAGCGGCGTCGTCGGGGCTCACGCCGACGACGAGGATGCCGCTGGACTGGATGCGGTTCATGTTGTCGCGGAAGTTGCAGGCTTCGACCGTGCAACCCGGGGTGTCGTCCTTGGGGTAGAAGTAGAGGACGACCTTCGGCTGCGAACGGACGAGCTCGGCGACGTTCACGCTTTCACCGCGTTGGTTGGTGAGCGTGATGTCGGCCCCGCTCTGACCGACGAGGGCGTGCTCCGTCGGAGCGACGGCCGCGGCCTTGGGAGCTTTCGGCGTCTTGGGAGCGGAGTTTTGCGCGAGCGCGCTGGAAGGCTTCTTGGCGGCCGCGCTTTTCTTGGCCGGCTTCGCTTTCGCGACTTTCTTGGCGACCTTCTTCACGGCTTTTTTCGCGGGCTTCGCCTTCGAAAGCTTCTTGGCGGGCTTGGCTTTCTTGGCAACTTTCTTCGCCGCTTTCTTGGGAGCCGCTTTTTTCTTCATCGGCTTCTTCGCGGTCTTCTTGGCGGTTGCTTTCTTCTTCATTTTCTTTTTGGCGGCCATCTCATTTCCCTCGCTTTTTTCGTTCACGTTTCGCGACGTGCACGGCGGAGTCTCCCTTGACCAGGGCCTGGCAGGCAAGTCTCTCGCGCGTAATATGGAAAACATTTCCGAGGGCCCGGACTTCGTCCAATCCGGCCTTTTCGAAGCCGCTCTCGAGTCCCTCGGTCACCCGCACTTTGCAATCCAAACACGAGGCCTTTCCGCCGCAAGTCGTTTGGAGAATGATCCCGGCACGATAGGCGACCTGCATGAGCAGTTCCCCTTCCTCGGCCGTGGCCTCGACCGTTCGGTCTTCGGCTTCGAGGTAAAAACGCACGCGGATCGTCATCCGGACTGGACCTCGACGTACCAGCCCTGGAGGTATTCCGACTCGGCGAACCCCAAGCGGGGCGAATGGTCGGGGCTCGGACCGCGGACTTCGAGGACCCGGCAGCGACGTTTGGCATCGTGGGCCGCCGCCGCGAGCATCTGGGCGTAGTCTTCGGGGCGGATGTGATGGGAACACGAGCAGGAAACGAGGATCCCTCCGGGCTTCAGCGCCTGGAAGCCGCGCAGATTGATCTCCTTGAAACCTCGCAGGGCGGACTCTTTGTCTTTGCGGTTTCGCACGAAGCTCGGTGGATCGAGCACGACGAGGTCCGTCTTGGCCCGGGCTTCGCTCCGGGCCTTGAGCCAGTCGAAGGCATTGGCTTCCGTGCGGGTGACGAGCGGCGCGAGGCCGTTGCGTTCGGCGTTCTTACCCAGAACCCCAAGGGCCGAGGACGATTGGTCGACGCATTCGACCTTGAGTCCGGCCTTGGCCAGGTGAAGGCCGAAGCCGCCCTCGAACGAAAAGACGTCCCAGGCGGCGCGGGCCCCGAAACGACGCGCCCATTCCGCCGCCGCCAAGTGGTTCGAGCGTTGGTCGAGGTAAGCGCCCGTCTTCTGGCCGCGGCCGGGATGGAACCACCAATCCAGCCCGTTCCAACGGTACCACTCGCCTTCGCCCTCTTGGGCGGCCGGGAGCGGAACGACGTCGAGACCTTCGCGCTTGCGCGCGGGGGTCGCGCGAAGTTCACGCAGGGTCGCCGGTCGGCCCAGGGCCTCCGATGCGGCTTCCACGAAGACCTTCGCGAGCAGTGTCCAACTACTTTCCATCGGCGCCGTTTGGATTTGGGCGACGACTTGGTCGCCGAAAACGTCCACGACGAGCCCCGGCCAACCGTCGGCCTCGGAAAAAATCCAGCGGAAGCATTCGTCGCCATCGACGAGACGACGTTTGAGGTTCCAGAGATCTCGGAGGGCCGATTTCAAACCCTCGCTGGCATCGGTCGGGATCGGCGCGCTTTCCGCATCGCTCCAGCGACTCGTCGGCCGCAATCCGTCGAGCGCTTCGGCCCGCCGCAAGCGAATTTCGCTCAGCGGAGAGAACGCGTAGGCCCCCTCTTCGGTCCAAACGAAGCCCGCTTGCGTAGGACCCGACGTTTCCGAGGCGAGATGGGTTCGGTAGAGCCAAGGGTGTCCCGTTCGGAACCACTTCTTTCCGGGGAGGCTAAGATGGGGGAAGAGGCTTCCGGATTGGCCGTTGTGGAACTTCACGGTTAGAATTCAGCATCGGGGGGATAGCGATGCAAGTTAACTGGAATCCGAATCGGCTCTTTTTGTGGGCCTTCGCGACGGCGCTGGGCGGATTGACGGCTTGTTCGAGCTCTTCGGTCTCGAGCGCCGCTTTCCAGGCCGAAAAGCTCGCGGAGGCGGATCGGCTGGCGGAAACCGCGACCGCGCCCCACCTTCGCCTGCTGGTTTCGGCGAACGTGAACGGAGAAACGGAGCCTTGCGGCTGCGCCGTGAACCCCAAAGGGGGCCTCGATCGCCGATGGAACTACGTCGAGCAAGCCAAGGCCTCGGCCGGCGAAGCGAAAGTCCCGCTCTTCCTCGTGGATGCCGGCAACGCGTTTTTCCCGAGTTTGCGCTTGGATCCTTCGAAACTCGATTTTTTCTGCTCGCGAGCCTGCAACCTCGCCAAGCGACCGTGTACTTCTGGG
>DDRA01000128.1:4976-6972 GCA_002343545.1 Bacteriovoracaceae bacterium UBA2428 | reverse complement strand
AGAGCGCGCTCCAACGCCCTTCGCCCGGGCTTCACGTCTTCGAGCGCACCCACGAGCGCGTGAGCCTCACGACGGGCGTCAAGTTCCGCACCCACCAGATCTACCGTCTCGCGCAAGCCGAAGAAGGCTGCGTGAAACTCGAAGTCCAGGAAAGCCAAGGCTCCGGGGGAACCCTTTTCAACCCGATGCGCTACCGAAGTCGCCGACTCGACTGCCTCGCGTGCCTCCCGGAAGAAACCCCCTAGGATGAAGTCGCGGCGCCTCGGTCTATGCGCCTTGGGCATTCTGCTCTTCGGCGTGGGAAGCGGCGGTCCGAGCCTCGCGGCGCCGTTCGACGCCCTGCTCCCGCGGGCGAAGTTTCGCTACCACTGGCCCGAGCCCGACGCCAAAGCCCTTGCCGCGCGTTACGAACGCCGCGTCCAGCTGCTCGGCGACGAAATGGATCGTTTTTCGGCGACCGTGGGCGGGCGCGTGAACGGCTGCTCGCGCAATCTCGCCGAAGCGAAGTGGGCGTGTTCCCGGAGCGGGATCGGCGCGCGCATCGGCACCACGAGCGACCCCGCCGCTTTCTGCGAGGCGGTCCGGCGCGAAATCGTCGAGAAGACCTACACGGGCTCCTCGCAGTACTGCCAGTTCGCGAACTGCGGCGAGGGATCGCAGGTCGCGGCCTGCCTCGCGCGCAGCTACGGCATCCCCGACGCCGGCATCTACGTCTGTCTCTCGCTCAAGGACCACGCTTTCGTGCTGCTGCCCGAGCGCGCCGACACGAACCCGGCCGCGCCGGACGCGCGCTTCTGTCTCTTCGATCGCTGGAATCCCTCGCGATGCGGCGTCAAGGCGATCGAGCGCAACGGCGACGTGCTGCGCTTCGAGGTTCCGGGCAAGCTCGAGTACGCGGACTCCTTCGAGCAAGCGCGTTGCTTCGACCTCGCGACCTACGTCAAGGTCGACGGCCAACCCTGAAGCCGGCGTTACGAAAAATTCTCTTGCCGCTGCGTCCATGCCGTTGTTGGTTTTCGGCATGAAATTTTCTTCCAAGATCCTGAGCCTTCTCTCCGTCGTCGCCCTTTCCGCGCGGGCCCAAGAGGCCGGCGTTCCCCCGAAGGTCTTCGGCGGCAACGCCGAAGCCACCGTCCTCGCGACGAGCGGCAACACGAGCACGCAGTCGTACGGCCTCGCCTCGGAGCTCGCCTACAAGCCGAGCGAATGGTTCCACGCGCTCAAGCTCAACTACGTCTCGACCTTCCAAAGTTCCGCGAAAACGGCCGAAAGCGCCGCCGCCGAACTGCGTTCGGGACGCGACTTGAACGAGAGGCTCGACGTCTACGCCGCCTACGGATTCTCGCGCAACGTCTTCTCGGGATTCTCGAGCCGCAACACCCTCGAAGCCGGCCTGGGCTACAAGATCCTGCCCCTGCCGCCGCACGCGTTGCGCCTCGAGACGGCGCTCGCTTTCGTCGACGAAAACCTCGTTCCGGCGGGCCACAACGATTTTGCCGCCGTCAAAGTCGGGCTGCTTTACCGTTGGACGATCTCCGAAAGCGCCGACCTCTCGAACGACATCACGAGCACTTTCAGCCTCAAATCCTCCGCCGATTGGCGCCTCGTCGATCAGCTCGCCATCACGGCCGCGCTCGACAACACTTTCTCGGTCAAGTCGGGCGTCAAGGTCGAGCACCGCAATGCCCCCGTCGTCGGCCGCAAAGCCACCGATACGACGACGACCGTGGCCCTCGTGGCCAAGTTCTAGGTCCCGAGCGAAAGCCCACCGCGACGCTTGACCGCCGGGACGCGATCCACCAGGATCGCGTCCCGTGCTCTGGTCAATCTGCCTGAAAATCCTCTCCCGCTTCGACGCGGAGAAGCTCCACCATCTCAGCTTTCGACTCCTGCGCGCCCTCCCGCGCATGGGCGTGCCGCTTCGACTGCTCTCGGGCGCCCGCGACGCTCCGGCGGGCTTCGCCGCGCCCGCAGCTTGGGCCTCGCTCCCCTTCGC
>DDRA01000128.1:448-4876 GCA_002343545.1 Bacteriovoracaceae bacterium UBA2428 | reverse complement strand
CCGGTCGGCCTCGCGGCCGGCTTCGATAAGAACGCCGAGATCCTGGACCTGCTTCCGGCGCTCGGCTTCGGCTTCGCCGAAATCGGCACGATCACGCCGCGACCCCAGGCCGGCAACCCCAAACCCCGTCTCTTCCGCGACTACGGCGAACGCAAGATCTTCAACCGGATGGGCTTCAATAACCACGGCATGGAAGTCATCGCGCGCCGCCTCGAGGCGCTACGCCCCGCCCTTCCGAAAGCTTTCGCCGTCGGCGTGAACCTCGGAAAGAACAAAGATACTCCCGACGAAGACGCCGCCCGGGATTACGCCGCGGTCGCCCTTCGCTTCGCCGGTCTCGCCGACTATTTCGTGATCAACGTCAGCTCGCCGAACACCCCGGGGCTTCGGCGCTTGCAGGCTCCCGAGTTCCTCGTGCCGATCCTCAAACGCACGAAGGAGGCCGCGGGCGCGACCCCCGTCTTCGTCAAACTCGCTCCCGAAATCCAGGGCGACGAGCTCGCCGGCCTGCTCGGCATCCTCGGAGAGAACGGGGCCGACGGCTTCGTACTGGGCAACACCCTCGGCGGCGAGCACGCCGGCCAGGCCGGGGGCTGGAGCGGCGCTCCCCTCGCCACCCGGGCCGAGGCCAACCTTGCCACGGCCCGCGCCGCCACCCGGCTTCCCCTCATCAGCGTCGGCGGCATCTTGAGCGGCGCCGACGCCCGAAAGCGCCTGGAGCGGGGAGCCCAAGCCGTCCAAATCTATTCGGGCTGGATCATGCGCGGTCCCCGCCTTCCCACCGAGATCCGCGAGGCTCTCGAAGGAGAGCTCCGCCGAACCCGGTCGTGACGAAAGCTTCACAACCCTAGCCTGGCGCTAAGGCCCTTCGGCCGCTTAAATGCGCGGAATGGTGAATTCCGTCAAGCAACTCCCGATCCTTTCGCAGTCCGCGCGCGACCTCGACGCCGATTTCGCCGAAATCGAAGCCCTCGCCGACCAACTCGAGCGACTCAATCTGGACTCGACCCGCGCCTTCGCGAAGGCGCAGCAGATCCTGGCCCGCTTCGGGGAATGCAGCCAGCGGATCGGGGGCGGCATCCAGGCCCTCGCCCAAGCGCTCGAACAAGCTCGTCACAACGCCGAACGCGCCGTCGACCTCGTTTCGTCCCGCGCCGCCTTTATCCAACAACGGCAGCAAGAGAACGACCGACTCGTGGAACAGTTCGGCGCCATCGCCGGCGAGGTCCGCAAGGTCACCGAAATCATCGACCAGCTCCGCAAGCCCGACGGGAGCAAGCTTTCGCCCGAAGAGAAGGCCGCCCTCCCCGCCCAACTCGCTCCGCTGGACTCCGTCCTGGAGAAGCTCATCGGCGAAGCCCACCGCATCAAGCTCGCCGCGCGCGACGCCAACCTCCGCAACCTCCAAAGGGACGCGGATTCCCTCGAGCAGAGCGTGGCCTCCGCCCGCCGCAAGCTCGGCGACCTCGGCGCGCACGCGCGCGGGGACTTCGGGATGGCGGGAGAGACCGAACGCCCCCGCGCCTCCGAGTTGAACTGATCCGCGGCCCCGCCTCAGCGGGACACGCCGCTTCCGCGCTTGTCGCCGCGGTTCGTATCGACGACGGCGACGAGGATCAAGATGAACGCGAGCAAGCGGAAGATATAGACCCAGCTATTCTCCTCGATCGCGGGATCCACGAAAATGAGCGGGATCCGTTCGATCGCCAGCACGAGGCACGCCCATCCGAAGAGCCAAAAGAAGCGGTCGCGAACCTTGCGCCAGACCCGGAAGAAGATCAGCGCCGAAGCCATGAACGTGGCCATGTAGACGCCGGAGAGAAAAAAAGTGACGGGGGTCATGTTCGTGGCATCCATGCTCAGGTCAGCTCCGTGATGAATCCGTAGAGGAGAACGAGGCCCGACAACGCCCCGACCGTCGATCGGACGAGGGATCCCCACATGTTGACGTCGGGCAGGACGACGACGTCGACGAAGAAAACGATGTTATTGAGCGCGAGCCCGACGAAGCAAAGGCTGCTCCAGAGCAGGAGCTTTTGCCGCCGCTGCCGGTACCCGCGAAAGAGCATGATCGCGCATCCCGTACTCAAGAGCGCGCATAAGGTGTAAACCGCAATCGCCATATGACTACTCATCCTTGTCCGATTTCCTGATCTTGAAAGCGTCCATGAAGTTCAGCATCTTCTCCGTCGCGGGCGCGTAAATGACGTCGATGATTCGCACCCGACGGATCCGGTATTGTTGTTCCAGCTCCACGACGCCGCCGTGGAGCGCTTCGGTGACCGGCGCGTAACGGTACGTGACCCTTTCGCCGTGTCGCCCGGTGGCGACCAGACCGCCGGCGACGAGCGCCGACAAGCGGTTGCCCGCCGAGGTCGCGCTCGTCCGGATCTCCTGCGTGATGCGCGAAAGCTCCCATTCCAGGGAAGGATCGCGGTAGAGCAGCAAAAGGATCTCGAGCTGCTCGACCGAATCGATGTGTTTTTTGACGAAGTCCCAGACCTCGTCGGACACGCCCCGCATCGTCAATTCACCAAGGAGACCGTCGGGGCCGGCGTCGACGCTTTCCGCCCGTGGCGCTGCACGCTCTCGAGCAAGGCCAGGCGGTCGACCGGCTTGGTCAGGTGGTCGTCGAAGCCCGAACGAAGGGAACGTTCACGCTCTTCGTGAAGCGCGTGCGCCGTGAGCGCGATGATCGGCATCGCGTACCCGGCGTCGCGAAGGCGGAGCGTCGCCTCGTAGCCGTCCAGATCCGGCATCTGGATATCCATAAGGATCACGTCGTAGCGTCGGCTACGCGCCGAATGCACGGCCTCGAGGCCGTTCGCGACGACGTCCACCGAAGCGCCCGCCATCTCGAGAAAACGCGAGATGAGGAACTGGTTTTCCGCGACGTCCTCGGCCAGGAGCACCCGCAGCCCGGCCAGGGACGGACCGTCCGCGTTTCGCCGCCCGGACTCGTCCACCTCTTCGTGGGAAAGCGAAGAGAAAAAGCGCGTCGTCGAGTAGGAGCTCGGCGAGATCTCGATTCGGAAAGTGCTCCCGCCGGCTCCGCTGGCGAGCAAGGAGACGTCGCCGCCCAGGGCGCGCGAAAGGCGACGCGAGAGCGCGAGTCCCAATCCCGTGCCGCCGAAGCGTCGGGTCGTCGAGGAGTCCGCCTGCGCGAAGGGCAAGAAAAGCTTGTCGATGTGCTTCGCGTCGATACCGATGCCCGTATCGCGGACGTCGACGCGCAAGCGGGCCTTCGCCCCCGCCGACTCGGGCAGCCAAGCGACAAGGGCTTCCACCTCGCCGCCGTCCGTGAACTTGATCGCGTTCGCGAGGATGTTCTCGAGGATCTGTCGGAGACGCGCCCCGTCCGTCGCCATGACGGCCGGGATCGCGTCGACGAGACGAAAGCGAAAATCGAGCCCCTTCTCGACCGCCTTCAAGTTGAGCGACGCGAAGAGCTCGTTCAGGAACGGCTTCGTCTCGATTTCGATCGTCTCGATCTGGAGACGGCCCGCCTCGACCTTCGAGATATCGAGCACCTCGTCGACGATCTTGAGCAGCTGGCGTCCGTTGTTGCGGATCGTGTTGACGAAGTGGATCTTCTCGTTGAGCCCGGGCCCGGCGTTCAGTAGCAGTTCCGAGAACCCGAGGATCGCGCTCAGGGGCGTGCGCACCTCGTGGCTCATGTTCGCGAGGAAGTGCGTCTTCGCCAGGTTCGCCGACTCGGCGAGCTCGCGGGCCTCCACGACGCGTCGTTCGTACTCCTTCATGTCGTGGATATCGGTGCAGGTTCCGATCCACGCCGTGACCTCGCCGTTCTCCGCGCGCTCCGCGACGGCCTTGAGCCAGTGCCAGCGTTGCGCGCCGTCGTGACGGGCGATCCGGCATTCCATCTCGAAGCTCGCGCCGTTCTTCATCGACTCGAGCCAGACCTTCAGCAGCCGCTTGAGGTCCTCGGCGTGAAAGGCTTCCCGCCACCGCACGTCGTAGTTCATCTCGATGTCGAAGCCCGTGTATTCCCGCCACCCCTTGTTGCAGTAGATAAGGGCTCCGTTCGGCCCCGTTTTCCAGAGAATGTGGGGGATCGCGTCGGCCAGGTTCTGGTAGCGACGCAGGCTCTCGACCTCGAGCCGCATGACCTCGTGGGCCCGCTCGCGCTCGCGAATCGCCGAAATGAGATTCGCCTGCTCCTGGATGACTTGGGTCTTGCGGTGCAGATCGGCGAAGACCGCGACCTTGGCCCGCAGGACCTGGGGATCGAAGGGCTTGAAGAGATAGTCGACCGCGCCGACGTCGTAGCCCTGGAGGACGTAGCTGTCGTCCTTGTTGATCGCCGTCACGAAGATGATCGGGACCCGGGCCCCCGCCGCGCGCTCGCGGATGAGATTCGCCGTCTGGAAGCCGTCCAGTCCGGGCATCTGCACGTCGAGCAGGATC
>DDRA01000128.1:0-318 GCA_002343545.1 Bacteriovoracaceae bacterium UBA2428 | reverse complement strand
GGCATCTGCACGTCGAGCAGGATCATCGCGAACTCGTGTCGGTCGATGAGCGCGAGCGCCTGACGGCCCGAGCTCGCTTTAACGAGCCGATAGCCGTCGTCCTTCAGGACGGCTTCCATCGCCAGGAGGCCGTCCTCCCGATCGTCTACCAAAAGGATCTCGGTCGGAGTCGAACCCATCGACTAGGCCGTTCCACCGGGTGCCGTGGGCGCGGCCGAGCGCTCGGACTCGAAGGCCAAGACCTCCGCCGGGTCCTTGAGCCAACGGTAGACGACCGCCAAGAGATGTCCCTCGTCCACGGGCTTCGTGACGTAGTCC
>DDRA01000179.1 GCA_002343545.1 Bacteriovoracaceae bacterium UBA2428 | reverse complement strand
CCCACCACCAGGCGGGGAGAATCGTTCTTCTTAATTTTTTAGGAGGAACCCACCACCAGGCGGGGAGAATCGGAGAATCCGATGGTCGGGAATTTGGTGGACGTGACAGGAATCGAACCTGCTACCCCCTGAATGCAAATCAGGTGCTCTCCCAGATGAGCTACACGCCCGGCCTTAAGATGAAGAACTCTTATCCCGCCCGAGGCGAATCCGTCAACTCCCCCTGACAACTTTGTCCGAAGAATTTGGATTCGGCGTTGGCGTCCCGCCCGCGATCAGGGTGATTGCGGCTTTTCGGTCGGGACGCTCGTCGGAGCCGGCATCGTCTGCTTGATGGCTTCCGTGCCGGGGTTCGTCGCGTCGCGATCGGGCATCGACATCTTGAGCGCGGCGATCCCCGAGAGGATCAGGACGATGCCGCCCACGCGCAGCAGGCTAAAGCTCTCGCGCGCGACCGTCGTATCGTAAACCGTCGTGCCGACGAGCGCGACGCCTTGCCAGGCGGCGTAGGCGACGGCCATGGGGATGCCGAGCTTCATGCCGCGCGACAGGCAGAAGGCCGCGCCCAGGCCGCACGCGGCGTAGCCGATCATGGGCGTGTAGCGCGTAAAGCCTTCGGTCATCTTGAGGCTGATGGCCCAACCGATTTCGAGGACGCCCGCGACGAGCACGAAGAGCCAGGCGGTCATGCGTGCGCCTCCGCCTTGGCGGGTTCGGGATCCGAAGGCTTGTCGAAGGGGCGGAACGCGGCGACGACTTGTTTGACGTAGCCGTGCGCCGGGTAGTCCTTGCTCCAGTCACCCAGGCCGAACTGCGAAGCCTTGTGGGCCGGGCGGTAGGCCGTGCCGAAGATCCAGTCCCAGAACGCGAACTTCGTCGCGAAGTTCTTGCCCTCGGCCGCGGCGTCGAGCGCGTGGTGCCAACGGTGCATCTCGGGGCCGTTGAAGATGTACTGCAACCAGCCCGAACGCACGTCGATGTTCGTGTGGATGTACATGCCCCAGATGCCCGAGATGGCGCCCTTGATGACGGCGACTTCGGGCGAGGCGCCCAAAAAGATCACGGGCGCGAACTCGATCGTCTGGTTGATGAGGATCTCGAGGGGATGCGAGCGCTGGCCCGCGATCCAGTCGATTTGCGTGGGCGAGTGGTGCGCCTCGTGCAAGCGCCACAGCACGGGGCTGCGGTGTTGGAGGCGGTGGAAGAAGTAAATGTAAGCGTCGTGCAACAGCACGAAGAAGATCACCTGGCCCCAGATCGGCCAGTTCGACACGACCTGCGCGCGCGAGAAGCCCGTACGCGAGTCGATCCAAACGATGAAGCTCGAGATGAGCACGCCCAGGACGACGCTCTGGACGGCGTTGTAGAGAACGAAATCGTCAAAAAGGCCTTCCCGGAAAAGGGGAAAGCCTTTGTTGTAGGGGCGGACTCGCTCGAGGACGATGAAGACGACGGCCGCGGCCACGAGGGCCCCGAAGCTCCAAACTTGGATTTCGCTTAGAGACATTCTCGTTCCTTCAAGCGTCCGAGCGATCCGCCCTTTGTCGGACGCGGCTTAGAGTTGAGCCGACGCGGTCGGGTTCTCGAAGCGGCGGAGACGCTTGCGAGCGCCCATTTCGCTATCATAGACCTTCTTCACGCCATCGCCCAGCGAAGCTTGGATGTCGCGGATGTCGCGCACGAGCTTCGTGAGGCCGCCCATTTCGACGGAGGCGGCTTGGTCCGAACCCCACATCGCGCGGTCCAGCGTGATATGGCGTTCGACGAAGGTCGCGCCGAGGGTGACGGCGGCGAGCGTCGTGGCGAGGCCGACTTCGTGACCCGAGTAGCCGATCGGCGTGCCGGGGAACTTGTCTTGCAGCGTGTGGATGATGCGCAGGTTCAGCTCTTCCACTTTGCAGGGATAAGCCGAGGTCGAGTGCGCGATGAGAAGATTTTCGGTGCCGAGGTACTTCACCGCGGCGTCAATTTCTTCGAGCGACGACATGCCGGTCGAGATCATGAGGGGCTTGCCCGTGTCCTTCATCTTCTTGAGAAGACCGAGGTCGGTGAGCGAAGCCGAAGCGGCTTTGTAGAGGCAGGGGTTGAACTTCTCGATGAAGTCCACGCTCGGCTCGTCCCAAGCCGAAACGAACCAGTCGATGTTCTTCGACTTGCAGTATTCGGCGATCGCGAGGTACTCGTCGGCGCCGAACTCCGTCTTGTAACGGTAGTCGATGTAACGCATGCGGCCCCACGGCGTGTCGCGCATGAGGTCCCACTGGTCTTTGGGAACGCAAAGTTCCGGGGTGCGCTTCTGGAACTTGACTGCGTTGCAGCCCGCGTCGGCGGCGCCGTCGATGAGCGCCTTGGCGATATCGAGCGATCCGTTGTGGTTGATGCCGATTTCGCCGATGATGTAGCAGGGCTGACCGTCGCCGATGGCCTTTTGGGCCACGCCGTTGAAATTACGGACGGCGGGGGTCTTCGCAGAGTTCAGGTTCATATTCACTCCTCTTCAGAATTCGCGAACGTGTCTAGATACACCGAACGGAATCCTTTTGCTTGTAGAATTTGATCGGCCAGTTCACGAAAAGCCCCGTGGCCTCCGGGGCGGGTCAGGACGAGGTCCGAAACGGCCTTGACTTCGGTCGTCGCGTCCGAGGGGCAGGCGCGCAAGCCCGCGGAACGAAAGGCCGGCAGGTCATTGAGGTCGTCGCCGATGAAGGCGATTTCTTCGCGTTTCAGTCCCAAGCGTTCGCCGACCTCGCGGAGGGCAACGGCTTTATCGAGGACGCCCAGGTGGAGCTCCTCGATTTTGAGCTTCTCGGCCCGACGTCTCACGATTTCGCTGTTCTCGCGGGTCATGATCCCCGTGCGCAGGCCCGCTTGGCGGAGCAGGTCGAAACCCATTCCGTCCCGGCGGCTAAAGCGCAGGAGCTCTTCCCCTTGGGGACCATAGTAAATGCCCGCGTCCGTGAGCGTACCGTCGCAGTCCGCGACGACGAGCTTCACGGCGCGCAGGCGCTCGGTGAGATCCTTCACGCGCAGAAGCCGCCGTCGACCAAGAGATTTGCTCCGGTCATGTAGGCCGAGGCGTCCGACGCGAGGAACACGAGGGCTCCCTTGTAGTCGGTCGGCTTGGCCATGCGGCCGAGCGGCGTCTTGGCCGAGTAGTTCTCGACGAACCATCCGTCCTGGCTGTTCTCGACGCCGCCGGGGCTCAGCGTGTTCACGCGCACGCCGTGCGGGCCCCAGTGACGGGCCAGGTAACGGGTGAAGTGGGCGACGGCCGCCTTCGTCGTCGGGTAGGCCGGCGACTTGTAGAAGGCCTGCTCGCCCTGCGGGTTCACGTAGAGCTTCTGGTCGGGCGCCACGACGCCGTAGGTCGACGCGACGTTGATGATCGAGCCTTGCTTCTTTTCCACCATGAGGGCGCCCAGGCGCTGCGCGCACAGGAAAACGCCGAGCACGTTCACCTCGAGCATCTTGCGGAAGACTTCGAGCGGGAAGGAGTCGAACTTCGAGAGCTCGCGGGCCTGGATCGGGTTCTCGAACTGCTCGTTGATCGCGGCGTTGTTCACGAGAATGTCGAGGCCGCCCATTTCCTTCGCGAGGAAGGCCTTGAGCGTTTCGACCGAGGCTTCGTTCGTGACGTCGAGCTTGTGGCCGACGGCGCCGCCGCCCAGCGTGCCGGCGAAGTCCTTGACCGCGGCTTCCTGAATGTCGACCGCGACGACGCGCGCGCCGGCTTCCGCGAGCGCGCGGCAGTGTTCGCGGCCGATGAGGCCGGTCGCGCCGGTGACGACGGCGACCTTGCCCTTCAGCGAAAAACTATCGAGCGTGCCCATCGCGATTAAGCGCGGCCTTCGGTCGCGCCGGGGGCCTTGGGCTTCATGTGGAACTGCGTCGTCTTGCGGAAGACGGGCTCCACGGGGGTGCCGCGCAGGGCCTTCGCCACGGTGCCTTCCTTGACGTGCTTCGCCACGAAGGCGAGGGCTTCGTCGTAGGACTCGAGCGTGTAGCGGATGTCGGCTTCGGTGTGGCTGTAGCTCATGTTGTGGATGCCGGCCCAGAGGATGCCCATGCGGATGAGCTCTTGCTGCAGGAGCGACTTCACTTCTAGGGCGTTCACTTTGGTGCCGTCGATGTTCACGATCGAGCGGGGGCCGATGCCGATGCACTTCATGTAGTCGATGCCGTGGGCAGTGAAGAGCGAGTTCAGGCTCGTTCGGAGTTGGTCGCCGAGCTTGAAGATATGCTTGGTGACTTCGCCCTTCTTGAGGATGTTCATCGTCGCCTTGCAGGCCGCAAGCGACAAGGCTTCGCCGCCGAAGGTCGTGAAGAAGAAGACTTCCTTGTCGAGCAGCTTCATGACGTCGGCGCGACCCGTGAGGATCGAGATCGGCATGCCGTTCGCGACGGCCTTCGAGAAGGTCGCCATGTCGGCGCGGACGCCGAAGTATTCTTGCGCGCCGCCGGGGGCGAGGCGGAAGCCCGTCCACATTTCGTCGAAGATCAAAAGCGTGCCGTTCTTGTCGCAGAGGTCGCGGAGGCCTTGGAGGAATCCGGGCTTCGGTTCCTCAAAAACGGTCGGCTCCAGGATAATGGCCGCGATGTCCGGCGTGAGGGCTTCTTCAACTCCCTTCAGGTCGTTGTACGGGATCGTGAACGAGAGATCTTGCGCCGCTTGCGGGATGCCCTTGTTGCGATCCGTGACCGCGATGTACCAGTCATGCCAGCCGTGGTAGCCGCAGCAGAGGATCTTGCTGCGACCCGTGAAGGCGCGCGCGAGACGGATCGCGGCGGTCGTCGCGTCGGCGCCCGTCTTCGAGAAGCGGACCATCTCGGTGTTCGGAACCATCTCGCGCATGAGTTCGGCGACTTCGACTTCGAGCGGGTGCATGAGGGAGAAGGTGATGCCGTCGTTCAGCTGTTCCTTGATGGCGTTATCGACCGGGTCGTAAGCGTAACCGAGGAGCACGGGGCCCACGCCCATCGTGTAGTCCAGGAACTCGTTGCCATCGACGTCCCAGACGCGGGCGCCTTTACCCTTCTTGAGGTACTTCGGCGCGACGCCGCGCACGTGCTGCTGCGGGCCCTTGGCGAGGGTCTGCGTGTAGGCCGGGATGAGGCCCTCCGCGCGAGCGAGCCACTTATCGGACTCGGCGATGACGGGGTACTGCGTGTTTTTCGTGACTTTGTTCGCCATGACTTAAATCTTTCCCAGGATGCGACGCGCGAGGTGCTCGCCCGTCAGTTGTTCGTTCTCGAGGACCGCGGGCAGCGTGCCCGGACGGAACCATTTTTCTTCGAAGGAGATCGAGTGGACCTTGGCCGTTTGGCCGGCGTCCATGAGGTGCTCGGCCAGGACGGAGTTGAGGCCGCCCGTGCGGAAGTGGTCTTCGATCGTGAAGGTCGTCTTGGCCTTGGCGACGAGCGGCAGGATGCGGGCCGCATCGAAGGGCTTGAGCCAGCGCACGTTCACGAGGCCCACGGACTTGCCTTGGGCTTCGAGCGCGGTGGCGGCCTCAAAAGCTTCCTTGAAGAGCGTGCCGTGCACGAGCAGCAGCACGTCCGTGCCTTCCTTGAGTACTTCGGCTTCGCCGACGCCGAGCTTCGCGGCGTGGGTCACGACCGGCGCGCGGTTGTTGTAGCGCACGTAGGTCGGGAAGGGCGATTCGATGATGCCGGGCATGGCCGCGACGAGATCGTCCTCGTCGGCGGGCGAGAAGACCTGCATGCCGGGGATGCCGCGCATGAGCGAAACGTCCTCGAGCGATTGGTGGGTGGCGCCGTTGCCGTCCGAGAGCAGGCCGGGCACGAAGCCCACGCACTTCACGGGCAGCTTGCCGAGGCCCGCGTCCGTGCGGATGAACTCGAAGGCGCGCATCGTGAGGAAAGGCGCCAGCGCGTGGATGACCGGCGTGCGGCCGCGCAGGGCGAGACCCGAAGCGAAGCCGACGAGGCATTGCTCGGTGATGCCCGTATCGACGAAGCGGGGGCCGGCGAAGGCCGGAAGGTTGCGGAGCATCGCGCGGTTCTCGGCCGTCATGACCATGAGGCGCGGGTTCTTGGCGAGCTCTTCGCGCAGCATCGCCTCGTACTTGCACGAGGGCGGGAGGATCGCGGGAGTCGGAGTCTTGTTCGTTTCCGTGGTGTTCATCGTTTTTCCTTAGCGGACCGTAAGGCCTTCTTTGACGATGCCGGCGGCCGCGCCGCCGTGGAGCTCGTTCATGAGGAGTTTGATCTCGTCGTCGCTGAACTTGCAGAACCAGCGGTCGGCGCGAGCCTCGATCGAGGGCAGGCCCTTGCCGCGGGTCGTGTCGGCGATCAGGACCTTGGGGCCCTTCGTGGTGCGGCCGGAAAGCTCTTCGAAACCCTTTTCGAGGGCCGCGAAGTCGTGGCCGTCCACGCGCACGACGCTACCGCCGAAGGCTTCGAACTTGGCCGGGAGCGGCTCGAGCGGGAGCAGGTCTTCCGTGCGCATGTTCGCCTGGAACTGGTTGCGGTCGACCACGACGAAGACGTTGTCGAGGCCGTGGGCGTGCGCCACGAGCATGGCTTCCCAGTTGGAGCCCTCGTTGAGCTCGCCGTCACCCGTGATGACGACGACTTTGGCCTTGGAGCCCGTCATCTTGAGGTCGTAGGCGACGCCGAGCGCGACCGGGAGCAAGTGCCCGAGCGATCCCGAGTGGAACTCCACGCCGGGGATGGCGCGGTTCGGGTGCCAGTAGAGCGAATCCTTGGGGTCGAGGTGCTTGGCCAGACGCTCGCGCTCGATCCAGCCCATTTCGGCGAAGGTGCCGTAGAGCGCGGGGACGTCGTGGCCCTTCGAGAGGAAGCAGTAGTCACGGTTCGGGTCGCTGAAGTTCGCCGGGCCTACGTTCAGCGCGCGCTTGTAGAGGTACACCATGAGGTCCACGCAAGAGAGCGAAGCGCCGATGAAGCAGCCCCCTCCGCCGGACATCCGGATGACGTGCTCGCGAACCCGAAGCGACATGGCTTCGAGGTCGGAGAAACGATTGGCCGAAGCGTTCATCGATTTTCCTCCAAATTCAGGGGCGTCGTCGCGGGGCGCAGGCGGCGCGTCGTTGCATCGTCGAGCGCGTGGAGCTCGTCCACGTGCTTTTGGTACCAAATGTATCCCCGGTGCTTCTCGTTGAGCTTGGCGACGTCGGGGTTCGCGTCGAGGAAGGCCACGATCGCGTTCACGTCGAAGACTTCGTTCGAGTCGGGCGCGTGGAGCGCGTCGAAGATCCTTTGCAGGACTTCGTAGTCTTCGCGGTAGTCGAGCACCATCCGGTGGCTGAGCGAGAGGTCTCGGCCCGTTTCCCACGCGACGTTGCCGAGGCGGAAGAGCTCGGGGTGGTTCCAGATGTACGAGGTCGTGTGCTCGCGCTCGAAGTCTTTGTTCGCCTCTTTCCACGTCTTCTCGAGCGTCGCGAAGCTCATGACCTCGACGTCGTTGCCGTCGGGCCAGCTTTGCGGGTGAAGGTTCGACACGAAGTCGAGCGCGCCGTTGGCGTCGAAGAAGTGTTGGAAGACGCGGTCCACGGCTTGGGGGTCGATAAGCGGGCAGTCCGAGGGGATCTTCGCGACGACGTCGGCGCGGTGAAGGAGGGCGGCTTGGTAGTGACGATCCAGGCAGTCCGTGGGATGGCCGCGGAAGACCTGGACCCCGTGCGCCCGGCAGACGTCCGAGATGACGTCGTCCGCGGGTTCCCAGGTCGTCGCGACGACGACGTCGCCGCAGAGTTTCGAGGCGCGGAGCCGCTCGACCATCCGCAGGAGCAGGGGCAGGCCGCCGAGGGGCAGAAGAACCTTGCCCGGGAGACGGGTCGAGCCCATGCGGGCTTGCAGGATCGTGAGCGTCTTCATCGGGTTTCGAAGCTCCAGTCCGAGGTGAGCGGTCGCGCGAACTCCGGCGTGCGGAGCGGCGCTTCGGGGGCGGCCTCGAGCACGCGCCGGCAGACGGCGCCGATGTGCTTGGCCGAGCGTCCGCCGTTCTGCCACGGGACGAGGCGCTTGAGCTCTTCCAGGTCGTAGTAGGTCTGCACGGGCTTGCCCAGCGCGAGGCCGACGAAGGCGAGCGTCGAGTATTGGGTCAGGAGCATGTCGCAGTTGGCGACCATCTCTTCGGCGCAGCCGCTCGTGTAGACGAGGGCTTCGGGGAAGACCGAGGCGATCTCGCGCTTCGCGCGATCGACTTCTTCGTTGGGGTGCAACTTGACGATGACTTGGCGTCCGCCCGCGAGGTCGCGGCAGCGCTTGAGGAAGCCGATGCGGTCGTCGCTCATCTGCGTTTCGCGCAGGTCCGAGGTCGCGATGAGGACGAAGTTCTTGTGCGGGAAGTCGTTGCGTTTGTACCCTTCGCAGTCGTCGAAGTTCGGAATGCCCGTGACGACCATCTTTTCGCGGGGGACGCCGCGCCCCTTCTTCTCGAAGAAATCGCGGTAGCCCTCAGAAGCGACGCAGAAAACGTCGAAGAGGCCGGACTCGCCGGCCATCGTCGTGCCGCCGCCGCACCAGGGCGGCAGGCCCGTCGCGCGCGCGAAACGCGTGAGCGGCGTCTCCAGGTTCGTCGCGCCCTCCTGCACGAGCACGATCGGGTAGGGACGGATGTTACGTTGGACGAGGACGTCGGAGCAGGTGACGACGAGGGCGGGATCGATTTGTTCGCCGCGTTCGCGAATTTCGAGACGATGCTCGCGAAGGTAATCGAGCGTCATCTGGCGGAAGCGTCCGCCCATCACGGTCTTCTCGAGGATGAAATCGAAGAGGCCCGTGCTGCGAAGCGCGCCGACGAGACCGTCGGCATAGAAGGGCGCGTAGAAGGTATCGTAGTCCGCTTCGAGTTCGCGCCCAACGGCGTGCATCATTTTCGTTTGGTTCAGCGATCCGCACACGAACAAGACTTGCTTGCGCGGGTGGCGATAAGTTCTAGCGTTCACGAAGCCCAAGCCTCCGATATCTTTCAACAACGTGGATCCGAGTTAGCCTGTTCCCCGGGGTGGGGCAACTGTCCTCCTTGCGGGTAAATGGCTGATTTCTCTTGTCGGAAGCGCCGGAACTGCTCGCGTTTGGCGCGAAAGTCCGTGGGGACGTGGGCTTGAGCTTCCTGGATTCCTTAGGTTAGGACCCTAGGGATGGCGTCGCAGCGGCTCGTCGGAAACCGACCTTTTTACCAGAACGCCGCCTTCGCGACGCTCTCGGCGGCGATCGCGTGGCGGCTGCCGGGCGCTTGGGGAGCCTACTTCACCTGGTCCTTCGCCTGTTACGTCACGCTCGTGGGTTTCTACGCTTGGAAGGCCGCCGGCTACGGAGATCCCGCGCGGGTTTTGAAGCCGGGCCAAGGCTGGGGCTGGCTCGTGACCCTGCCCATGACCGTTTTCAATCGTCTCGCGCTCAACGTCTTTTGGGCGACGCTCGGGGAAGACGCCATCACCGATGTCGGCCACGGCCTTTATCTGAGCGGCCGCCTCTTGCCCAAGCACCGCCGCCTTTTCGAAGCGAAGGGTATCCGCGCCGTCGTGGACCTTTGCTCGGAATTCGAGGAAGTGGGCTTCATCCGCCGCAACGCGAAGGTCGAGGAGCTGGCCTGCCCGAACCTCGACCTCACGCCCCCGCACGCCGAGGAACTCCGCTCGGTGCGGCGTTGGATGCTCGATCGGATCGCGCGCGGAGACAAGGTGCTCGTGCATTGCGCCTACGGCCACGGCCGCAGCTACGCCGTCGCGCTCCTCGTGCTCAAGGCGCTCGACCCCGCGGCCACGTTGGCCGAGCTGGAGGCCCGCGTGAAGTCCGTGCGTCCGCGTT
>DDRA01000147.1:2403-2593 GCA_002343545.1 Bacteriovoracaceae bacterium UBA2428 | reverse complement strand
GCAGCCGTTGTGCGGGATCGGCGTAACGTCCTTGATCTGCGAGATCTTGAAGCCCACCGACGCGAGAGCGCGGAGAGCCGATTCGCGACCAGCGCCGGGACCCTTCACTTCGACCGAGACGGTGCGCATGCCGGCGTCGAACGCCTGCTGAGCCGCATCCGTCGCCGCGACCTGAGCCGCGAACGGGGTG
>DDRA01000147.1:336-2281 GCA_002343545.1 Bacteriovoracaceae bacterium UBA2428 | reverse complement strand
GCGACCTGAGCCGCGAACGGGGTGCTCTTGCGAGCGCCCTTGAAGCCCTTCTTGCCGGCCGTCGACCAGAAGAGAGCGTTACCGGTCGCATCCGCGATCGTGATAATCGTATTGTTGAAGCTCGAGAAGACGTGAACCACGCCAACGGGCGAGACTTTCTTCGTCGATTTTTTCTTTTCAACCTTCGCCATTTTTATCTCCGTTATGCCGCAATTACTTCAGCGACTTGACCGAAGCCTTGCCGGCAACCGTCTTACGAGGACCCTTACGCGTACGCGAGTTCGAGCGCGTGCGCTGACCGCGAGCCGGGAGGCCCTTACGGTGACGCATGCCACGGTACGACTGGAGGTCGATGAGGCGCTTGATGTTGAGACCGACGTTACGGCGAAGATCGCCTTCCACCGTCAGGTTTTTTTCGAGGTATTCACGGATGCGACCAACGAGGGCTTCATCCATGTTGTCGGTGCGAAGGTCCGGATCGATCTTGAGATCTTCCATCATCTTCAGCGCCGTCGTGCGGCCGATACCGTGAATGTAAGTGAGGGCGACGTCCACACGCTTGTTGCGGGGGAGGTCAACGCCGGCAATACGAGCCATCTTCTATCTCCTTAGCCTTGACGCTGCTTATGCTTCGGGTTTTCGCAGATGACCCGAAGGACTCCACGACGCTTAATCAGTTTGCACTTTTCGCAGATCTTTTTAACGGAAGCTCTGACTTTCATGACGTCTCCTAAACAACGTCTAACGGACATGACAATATGTGACTAAATTTTTGAACCCGCATTTCATAGGCGCATCGCTACGTTAGTTCAACGTAAAAAGCGCCTATTTCCGAGCCCGTTGGGTGAGTCGTAGTGGCGAGGTGCCTCTCACGTCAACGGATCCCAAAATCACTCAGCAGCCCGGCCAAGGGGGAGTGATTCAGAGAAGATTCGAGAGCTGGGCCGCGATGGCCGACGTCTCACCTTCTCCGGGGACCTGGTTCACTCGGTCATTTCCTAACTCGTTCACGATTCCGTCCCGCTGGCTCGTATAGAGCTTAAAACGAGACCGAATCACTTCCGGCTTGTCGTCATCCCGCTGGATGAGTTCCCCGCCGTCTTCGTCATCCTTCCCGGGAACCCGGGGAGGGCTAAAAAGCTTGTGGTACACGCGGCCCGAGCGCGGATTAATGAGTCGGTTCGAAAGTCGTTCCACGACGGCTTCTTCCGAAACGAGGAGCTCGATGGCCTTAGGATCCTCTAACTTGCCGGATTTACGGCAAAAATCGATCAAAAACTGCGTTTGGGGACGGGTGCGAGGGTAGCCATCCAAGATGAGACCTTTGACAGGCCCCTGCGAAAGCAGCCGCTCAACCTGGGAAGCAAAGACTTGGTTCGTCGTATCGTCCGACACGAGCTTGCCCGAGGCGATAATTTCCTGGACCGACTTCCCGAGTTCCGAGCCCGAGGCAATTTCCTTGCGGAAGAGATCGCCCGTCGAAACGTGCAACCAGCCCGGGAACTTCTCGCAAAGTTTCTTCGCTTGCGTTCCTTTGCCGGAGCCCGGAGCTCCCAAAAAGATGAGGACTCTTGCTTTCACGTCCTTAGACCCTGCGACCCCGAAGACGCGCTTGGTTCAAGAAGCCTTCGTAGTTCTGGCTCACGAGATGGGCCTGAAGCTGGCTCATCGTATCGAGCGCCACGCCAACGAGAATCAACAGAGTCGTACCACCAAAGTGAACGTTCACCTTGAAGATCGAGATCATGATCGTCGGAAGGATACACACGAGCGAGAGGTAAATCGCACCCGAGAAGGTCAAGCGGGTGATGATCGTGTTGAAGAAGTCGGCGGTATGCTTGCCGGGACGGACCCCCGGAACGAAGCCGCCGAACTTACGAAGGTTCTCGGCCAACTCGTTCGGGTTCGTCGTGACGGCCGTGTAGAAGAAGCAGAAGAACACGAT
>DDRA01000147.1:0-167 GCA_002343545.1 Bacteriovoracaceae bacterium UBA2428 | reverse complement strand
GTAGAAGAAGCAGAAGAACACGATACCGGCCACGAAGAGAATGTTGTAGAGGTAGCCGCTCGGCGTGAAGATCTGCGTCGCACGAGTCGCCCATTCCGCGCTGATAAAGCTGAGGATGGTCGCCGGGAACACGATCAACGTGCTCGCGAAAATCGGCGGAATAACGC
>DDRA01000001.1:900-4725 GCA_002343545.1 Bacteriovoracaceae bacterium UBA2428 | reverse complement strand
GTACGGGACGTAACCCGGCTTGACGATGTGGATCAGCTTTTCGCCGCAAGGAATGTTGACCTTGACCGAAGGGACCTGACCGACAGAAATTCCGTCGATCTGAACGTCCGCGCCGCTCGTCTTGGAAACGACTTCCACGCTGCACTCACCGTAGAAAACGTAGGCCGGAGCCTCCGAAGCGGGCTTCGAGCAAGAAGCCAAGCCGACGACGAGAACACCCAAAAACGCCGCGCGCACATCAAAACCGAGCATGAAAGACCTTTTAACCCTAAGGACTTCGACTCACAATTCTTCCCGATTGCTTTTTTGGGGGGGCGGTCGATACTGATCCCATGGCGCGACGAAAGCCCCTTCTCATTCTGGGCTTCGGCCTAACCCTCTCGGGTTGCGGGGGGCCCAAGCCCCACGCCAAAGTCGCCCTCGCCCTCCAGACCCTGATGGCCAGCATCCTCGAGGCCTACGCGACCAAATCCTCCGACGAAACGCGGATAACTCTCGCATGCGGGGACCGATCGGGAAACCAAGGTTTCCTTTCCTATGACCCCCAATCCGCGATTCCCCAGGATCCGCTCGAGCTCATCTACAGCGCCTCGAGCGCCGCCAACGTCCCGCTCATCCTCGACAAATGTCGGATCGAGGTTTGCGGCGAAAGTTTCATCCTCGAGAGCGACGGTACCCACGCCCAGCTCGACATGGGTCGGGTCGCGGAACTCCTCGACACCGTCTCGAACGGCCAAGTCCCGGCCAAGATCACGCTGCGCGCGAGCAACCTTCCCGTAGGCGGAAGCTTTGTGTCGACGGCCTGGACCTTCTCGTACTCCCTCCAAGGGGTCTTCGATCGAACGACCCTTCAAGAGCTCGTCGTCTCGGACGGTTCGCCAGCCTCTCGTCTGACGGTCGAAGGAGTCGAGATCAAAGGCGACGAAATCAACGACTTAGCCGACGGCTGCTGACCTTAACCGGATCTTCAAGCGTTTCCGTCGAAGACTTAACCCTCCGGCCCCCGAGTTCTCGTTAGAATCGGTATATGCGTCGAATGGTCCCTTCTCTATTGGGTCAGGAAAGAGCTTAGGATGTCGAACCTCAAACTTATTCCGACCTTTCCGTTGCCACCTCGTCCCAAACCCACGGTGGTCGACGAAAGCACTGCGGAGGCGATGAGCCAGCTTCAGACCCACCCGGACGTGAGCCGCATTCTGGAAGTCCTTTGGAAGAAAGATCCCTACACCTACGAACATTGTCATCGCGTCGCCGACCTCGCGCAGCAACTTGGCCACAAGCTGGGCCTGAGCGCCCAGGAGTGCGTTGAAATCTATATCTGCGGCTTGTTGCACGACGTGGGTAAGTCCATGACCCCCGACGGCGTCCTCAAAAAACCGGGCCCCCTCACGCCCGAAGAGTTCTCCATCATGCGTTTGCACCCCGAGGATTCCGGCAAGATCGTGGCGGGAATTCCGGACTTGGGTTACCTCGCCGAGCCCGTTCGAGGTCACCACGAACGGATCGACGGTCGCGGCTATCCCGACGGCAAAGTCGGTGATCGCATCCACGTCTATTCGCGCATCATCCTCGTCGCCGACACTTTCGATGCGATGACCACGAACCGGGTCTACCGCAAGCAGCTCGACCTCGGCCGCACCTACGATGAGCTCGTCCGCTGTAGCGGAACGCAGTTCGATCCGCAGGTCGCCGAAGCCTTTATTGCAATGCATCAAAAGCTCGCCCGGCCCGAAGCCGATAAGTACAAGATTGCCGCCTAGGCTTCGATCCCTTAGCCTCGAGGCGATGGATGGCCCCGAAGACATCGCCTGTTATTGCAACCACGTGCGATGGACGACCGTGGATCAAGCCATCCGCGACGGAGCGCGAACCCTCCCGCAACTCTACGACCGATCTCAGGCCGGAAATGGGCCCTGCGGCGGCTCTTGCCGTGACTCCCTCGCGAAGCGAATAAAGGAGCTTTCCTCCTTGCCGGCTTCGGCCGAGAACAAATCCGCTTCTTCCGAGCTTCCTCCGACGGCCCTCGTCAAAGCCGTGAGCCTCTTCAACCGCCGTTACTACTGGGAAACCCATGAAGTCCTCGAAGAAGCCTGGCTCGACGAACAAGGCTCCGATCGACTCTTTCTTCAAGGGCTTATCCAAGCCTCGGCGGCGCTGTACCACGTCCTGAACGCGAATCCGAAGGGAGCCCTCAAGCTCGCCGAAGACGCGGCCAATAAACTCGAGGCCTATCGCCCCTCTCGGTACGGGCTCGCGCTCGACCCTCTCATCGAAACCCTGCGGTTTTATGCCCATCAGTCCCGAGAAATCCTCGGTCGCGCGATTACGGGCTTTGATTACGACCGGCTCCCGATGTTAACTCTGGGCAGACTCATGCGTAAGGACACTCATCTCTGATGCGGATTTTAAAATGGCTCTTCGGCAGCAGCCGCAGCCCCAAGCTCCCCAAAAATTTTCGCGAACGACTGGATTCGGATTCCGTCGAAATCGTTCGGGCCTTGCAACGGGCCGGCCACGAGACCTACCTCGTCGGTGGCTGCGTGCGCGACCTCCTCTTGGAGCAGGTTCCGAAGGATTTCGACATCGCGACTTCGGCGACGCCTCAGCAGGTGAAATCCCTCGTGAAGCGAGCCTTCGTCATCGGACGGCGTTTTCGCATCGTCGTCGCTAAGCGCCGAGCTCCCTACAGCCCTTCCAAGGGGCTTTTCCCGCTCCTCAATCCGAATCTCGAGAAAGAGATCCAGATCACGACCTTCCGTCGAGATCCCGTTGAGGTGAACGGCGTCGTGAACGAAAACGTGTTCGGCACCGCGGAACAAGATGCCTTTCGGCGTGATTTCACGATCAACGCTCTTTTCCTCGATCCCACCAAAGGCAGCGTCGTCGACTTCGTCGGCGGCTCGAACGATCTCAAGCAACGTTTCGTTCGGGTGATCGGCGATCCGGTGGCCCGTTTCGAGGAAGATCCCATCCGTATCTTCCGCGCTCTCCGCTTTAAGGCCCGCGGCCACCTCAAGCTTCCTCCCGAAACCGAAACGGCCCTTCGCAAAGCCGTACCGGCGCTCAAGACGGCAAAGCGTGAACGGATCCGGGAAGAGATCCTCAAGATCTTGCGAGAAGGCACGCTGACCGAAATTTCCGCTGACATGGAGCGCTTCGGAATGTGGCCCGTCATCTCTCCGCAGCTCCACCACTGGCTTCAGGACGATTCCCTCGAATACCGGAAATATCTCAAGGCGATGGGCTTGGCGTTAAAAGCCGAAAAGTGGCCGGACCCCAAAGACGCCGCTCCCCTCTTTACGTTGCTGCTCTATCCCATTCGACATAAGGGTGGGAACAAGTCCCGTCAGATCGAGCATCTCATCGAAGAGCTCAAGGTTTCGCGCGCCGAGCGTGAAGACATGGAGCGCATCGAGATGTTGCTGGAACGCGTGCTAAAGGATCCGGAGGCCAAGGAAGCCGGCCGAATTCTGACCAAGAACTCTCGCCATGCCCGCGGCAACGTTCAGACCTTTTTCGTCCTGCAAGCACTCGCGGCCAGCGGCCATGCTAAGGCCGCCCACGCCTGGAAGAGCTGGAAGGCCCATTGGGTAAGCTACGCGAAAGGACTCGAGGCCCCCCCTTCGCAGGGAGGCTCCAAGCCCTTGTCTTCATCTCGACGACGATCCCGCCGGGGAGGAAGGCCGTCCCGATCGTCTTCCCCCTCGACGCCCACGACCCCTTCCGGGGCCGGAAGCGGGTCGGGAAGCGGAAGCTGATTTTTCCTGCCCTTTCGGGGGCGGGAGATTGCTCGACGCTGACGGGCGAGCCGGAGCCGTCTTCTTC
>DDRA01000001.1:0-788 GCA_002343545.1 Bacteriovoracaceae bacterium UBA2428 | reverse complement strand
AAAGCCGTAAGCTTCGACCACAACGTCGTCGGCGCCTTGGGAGCGGGGGTCGGCTTCTTCGTTCCCGAGGAAGCCGGGGCCTTCGGCGCCGTGTGGGGAACGTTTTGAGGCTTACGCGGTCCCGACTGAGGCGACAGATTACCGCCACGATGCGCGTTCGAGGGAGGTCCTTTTCGGTGGGGAGCTCCCGCGGCTCCCTGTCCGCGAGACGAAGAGGATCGATCATTCGCCGAATGAGCCGGGCGCTCTTTTACGGGAGCATTGCCGAAACGCGGGAGCGGTCCCGAGAGCAAAGCCGGATCGAAGGCTTCACGGTCAATCGCTTTCCCGAGGAAAGACTCGATCTTTTCGAGACGGAAAGCATCTTCGAAACCGACGAAAGAGAGAGCTCGTCCTTGTCGACCCGCCCGCGCGGTACGCCCGACTCGGTGAACGTAGGTTGGAGGATCTTCGGGCAAGTCGACGTTCACGACAAAATCGACGTGCTCGACGTCGAGACCCCGCGCGGCCAAATCCGACGCGAGTAGCACCTGGACGCGACCGTTCCGAAAGTCATCCAAGATGCGCTTCCGTTGCGCCTGGTTCAATTGGGCCGTGAGGCAAGCCGCCTGCGCACCCAAACGCTCCAAGCGCTCCGAAATATAGTGAGCCTTATCGCGATAGTTTGAAAAGACGATTCCGCGCTTTTCGCCCTGGCTCTTCAGAAAATGCGCGAGGGCGTGAAGTTTTTCTTCGTCCCCGACGAAGGAAACCCGGTGGTCGAGCCCCTCGACCGTGATGTCTTCGGG
>DDRA01000154.1 GCA_002343545.1 Bacteriovoracaceae bacterium UBA2428 | reverse complement strand
CTTCGTCGAGCACGAAGATCTCGAGGTCGCGCAAGTCCACGAAGCCCTGCGACATGAGATCGAGCAGCCGGCCCGGCGTCGCGACGAGGATGTCGACGCCGCGCTTGAGCACGTTCTCCTGCGGACGTTGGCCGACGCCGCCGAAGATGACGGCGTTCGTGAGGCCCAGCTGCGATCCGTAGCGGTCAAAGCTCTCGGCGATCTGGGCCGCGAGCTCGCGGGTCGGCGTCAGGACGAGGCAACGGATGCCGCGCTTCCCGCCGCCGCGGGGTTTTTCGGACAAAAGTTGCAGGATCGGCAAGCCGAAGGCCGCCGTCTTGCCCGTGCCGGTTTGCGCGCAGCCGAGCAGGTCGCGGCCCTCGAGCACGTGCGGAATGGCCTGCTGCTGGATCGGCGTCGGAAACTCGTAGCCTTCTTTCTCGAGGGCTTTGAGTAGGGGGTCGATGAGATTGAGATCGCTAAAACGAACGGATGCGGAAGATGTCATGTCTGATTCGGGTACTCCAGAGGCGAAGCCTAACACCCCGTGCCGCCCGCGTCACCTTTCGGGCTGCCGAAGCGCCCGTTTGGCTCTATAATCCCCGCCCAATGGCAAACATCAAATTCAAAGGCAACCCTGCGCAAACCTCCGGTGAGCTGCCGAAAGTCGGCACCAAGGCTCCCCCGTTCCGCCTCGTGAAGAACGACCTCTCCGAGACGACGCTCGAGCAGTACTCGGGCAAGCCCAAAGTCCTGAACATCTTCCCGAGCGTGGACACGGGCGTCTGCGCGGCCTCCGTGCGCAAGTTCAACGCCGAAGCCGCCAAGCACCCGGGCGTGGCCGTGCTGAACATCTCGGGCGACCTGCCCTTCGCGCAGAAGCGCTTCTGCGGCACTGAGGGCATCACGGGCGTCGAGACCCTCTCGGCTTTCCGCTCGACCTTCGCCGACGACTACGGGTTGCGTCTCAAGGACACGCCGCTCGCGGGCCTCTGCTCGCGCGCCGTGGTCGTGCTCTCGGCCGACGACAAGGTGCTCTACACCGAGCAAGTCGCCGACATCACGAGCGAGCCGAACTACGAAGCGGCCCTCAAGAGCCTCTAAGTCGGATTCTGGTCACGATGGCGCCCGCGAAGTCGAAGGGACTCCTTTTCTTCCGGGCGCTCTTACCGAACTGGTCCTTCTTCGACCGAACGGGAGAGGTTTTTCTCCTGTTCGGTCGTTTTCGTTCGGGCCCCGGGGCCGAGTGGAGCGAGTGGAGCGACGTTTTGCCCCCGCGCCCTCGCGGCTTCCTTGAGCTCTTCTTGAATCCGCACGGCAGCGAGCGGCTCGCGGCGTGGTCGGTCGTCGAAGCGCTCGTCGATTCCCTCGAAGAAGATCCGTCGCGGATCGAGTCCCGCGTTGAGATGCGCTTGCTCCGGCGTCTCGTGCGTCGTCGCTTCGAGGATATCGTTTCTTCCGGAAGCGCGAGCTTCCAGTTCAAGTTGGCGTCCGCGCAGCAGGACTTCCTGCGTTCGGCCCCTTTCGCGGGCCAAGATCCATGAGTTTTGAATCGGCGCTCCTTTGGAGCGAAAGGCTGCTCGCCGTCGCGCTCGCGCTCCAGTCGGCCGAGATGCTGCGGATCCGCGAAGCTTTCCGTCCCGGCGGCGTCTGGGATTGGGAGCTCCTGCGCGCGGACTTCGCGACGTGGCCGAGGGCCGCCCGCGCTTTTCTCGACGCGACGCTCGCGCCCGCGGGCTTTCGCGTTCTCCTTATCCTACAGCTCTTGGCGGCGATCGGAATCTTTGTCGGCGCGCCGCTCTTCGCTTTGGTCTTCGTCACGACGGCGCTGGTATCCTTGCGTTGGCGGGGTTCCTTCAACGGCGGGAGCGACGCGATGACGCTCGTCGCGATCCTGGGCATCGGCGTCGCCCACGCCTTTCGAACTGACCCCGCCGTCGGCCCGGCCGCGCTCGGCTTCGTCGCTTTCCAATGCGTCCTGAGCTACTTCCGCGCGGGTTGGGCTAAGCTTTGCGTCGCGGAATGGCGGGACGGCCGGGCCCTGCGCTTCTTCCTGCGGCTGCCGAACTACGACGTACCCCCGTCGCTCGCGCGCCTGGTGGATCGCCCGCGGCTCGCGCGGGGACTTTCGCTCGGCCTCCTCTGCTTTGAGCTGCTCTTTCCGCTCACGCTCTTTTCGCCTTCGTTGGCCTTGACGGGCATCGCGTTGGGGCTCGCGTTCCACGCCGCGAACTTCGCGGCCTTCGGTCTCAATCGTTTCTTCTGGGTCTGGGCGGCCACCTATCCGGCGCTCTACTACGCGAGCCACTGGCGGGGAGTTCCTTCGTGAGCGAATGGAAAAAGGGACAGCTCGTCTGGGTCGAAAGCGACCCTTCGCTCGGGCCCGTGCTGATCGTGGGCGACGCCCATCCCCAGCTCTTCGAGACGCGCATCCTCGCGAACGGCGAGCGACGAAACTTCACGCGTCGGCAGCCGCCCTTTCGCCGGGTCGTCTTCCACGTCGGGCAACGGCTCCGCGTGCGCGGGGCCGAGGCACCGCTCGAGATCCGTTCGCTCGAGTCCGTCAACGGCGTGTGGGTCTTCCGCACGGAATCCGGCGTCTTCACCGAGGCCGACGTCCTCGAGATCCCGGCGGGCTCCGACGTCTTGGACGTCGTGCGCCGGGGGACGATCACGCGGGCCAAAGCCTTCTGGGCGCGCGAAACGGCGCTCGATCTGCTCCGTCGTCGCGAATCCCATCCCTTGCGCGGCGCCGTCGGGTGCCGCGTCCAGCTCATGCCCCACCAGCTTTGGGTCATGGAACGCGTCCTGCGCGAGCCGCGCATTCGCGCCTTACTCGCCGATGAAGTCGGCCTCGGCAAGACGATCGAGGCGGGACTTATCTTTTCGGCCCTGCACGCGCGCGGCGAGCTCAAGCGCGTCCTCGTGCTCGTGCCGCCGGCGCTAAAGGTCCAGTGGCTCACCGAGGGCTTCCGGCGCTTCAACGTGCGCTTCCGCCTCGACCACGAGGAGCTCATCGACGAAGGCGAGCACCGCGACTTCGTCATCGCTTCCTTCGACGAGATCGACCGCAACGAGGGCCCCTACGACCTCGTGGTCGTGGACGAGGCGCATCGTCTCGTGCGCGACCGCGACTACTCGGACGAGCTCGAGGCGCTCGTCGAATCGGCGAAGCACGTGCTTTTTCTTTCGGCCACGCCGCGCGCGCACGGCGAAGCGGCGCTCGCCAAGCTTCTCGCGACGCTCGAACTCGGCGGCGCGGGGCCGGCGCTCGTGTTCCGCTCGGAGCGCGCCGAGCTCGGGCTGCCGACCTACCGACGTCTCGAGGCGGCGTTCACCCCCGACAAAGAGGCCTGGCTCCTCGACTTCTTCGCGGCGCGCTTCGCCGCCTCCGCCAAGCCCGAAAAAGTTTTCCTCATCGTCTCGAAGGCCGACGAGGTCGTTCGCTTGGAGGCCAAGCTCCGCCGAAAGTTCGGCGATCGCTTCGCCGCGTTCCACGAGCGCATGGATCTCGTCGAGCGCGACCGACAGGCCGCTTACTTCGCCGATCCCGACGGCGCGCCCGTGCTTCTTTCCTCGGAAATCGGCGGGGAAGGGCGCAACTTCCAGTTTTGCCACGAGATGCTGCTCTTCGACCTGCCCGAGGATCCGCTCGTCGTCGAACAGCGCATCGGTCGTTTGGACCGCATCGGGCAGACGCGCGAAGTCCGCGTTTGGTGCCCCGTCCTCGAGGACTCCCCCGAAGAGGCCGTCTTCGAGCGCTTGCGCGACGTCTACCGCGTTTTCGAGGAGCCTTGGTCGGGTTCGAGCCTCAGCGAGGCCGCGGGTGAGGAGCTGCTCTCGTCGCGCCGTTCCTCGCAACCGCTCGTCGAGCGGCGCGTCCCCTTCGACCCCGTGCGCGCGGCGGAGCTCGTGCGCGAAGCCGACGCGCTCGCGCGGACCTGGGTGCGTCCGCTCCTCGGCGAGATCTACGATCTCTTCGGCGTCGAGGTCGAGGACGTGGATTCCCTCGGCACTTGGCGTGTGCAGGCGTCGTCGCTCATGTTCGTCGAGGCCTTTCCGGGCCTCGGTCGCGACGGCGAGCGTCTCGTGACCTTCGATCGCGCGCGTTCCCTCGCGCGCGAGGATCTCGTTTTCCTCTCCGTCGACCACCCCGACGTCGTCGAGACGCTCGAGTTCCTGCTCGCGTCGCACCAAGGCGCCTTCGCGGTGGCGCGCGCGACGCCGGGCGAGCGCGCGGCTTCCTTCGTCGCGCTTTTGCGCGAAGCCGGCCCGGACGGTATGGACTTGAAGGCTTACTCGCTGCCGGAAGGGAGCGAGCGGGATTTCGAGGGGGATTGGCGCGAGTCCGACGATCTCGGAAACGTGGTTTCGTTGTCGGCGCGGGGCTTGGAGTCGCTCGCCAAAGTCATCGCGGGCTCCGCCCGTGCGGCGGAGCCCGCGATCTTCGACGCGATCCTGCTCGTGTTGCCGAGCTAGACGATCACGCCGATTTGTTCGATTTCTTGGCGAGTTCGGCGTAGGTTTCGAGGATCCACTGGGTTTCGAGTCGATCGAGGGTGTCGGCCGCGGCGCCCCAAGCGCTGGAACGTTTCGTCGCGTTGCGTGCTTGCGTGCGTTGTTCGTTCAGGATTTTTTCGAAGCGATTTTGTTTCATGCCTAAGGGAATTGCGAGAAGCGGGCCAGCCCGCGCGGACAAAGCGCGTTCAATGAATCAGGGAACATCGAAAGGACGTCAATTCCATGGCGTAGAAAATGAGGCGGGCGCGTGGGGAAGCGTGCCCCACGCTGGTGCCAGAGTAGGAAACGTCCCCCAAGCAAAACCCATTTTTGCACCGGCCCATGCGCGCCGCGACGTGCTGCCGAATCAAGCGCGAAGGAACGAAACCCAGCTTTGCACGAGCGCGACGCGCGAAGCGACGTCGAGATCCTTCGGCAGGGCTTGCATCTTGAGGCCCCGCACGGGGAGTCGATCCCAGTCGGCGGCGTCGCGGCAACGCGCGACTTCCGACTTGGTGAGGAGCGACGTCGCGAGCGGCGTGCCCTCGCCGCCGAAGGGCGTGTGGCTGTCGGCCCAGTGACCGTAGAGCGGGTCTTCGATCGTGCAGCCCGAAAAAATGAGCCCGCCCAGACGTCCCGCTTCGCGCGCGAGCCGGAGGTGGCGAAGCGGTTCCTCGACGTCGCGCGTTTCGAGCGCGGAGCGTCCCCAGTTGATGAGCATCGACACGGGCGTCGGGCCGGGCGTCGCGCCCGTGATCGCCTCGAGCTCTTGTTCGACGGAGAGAAATCCTTTCGCGGGCTTCTGCCCCGCGATGTAGCGGTCGCAATGCTCGACCATGAGTTCGGCCCCCTGCCAATCCCACGCGGCGAGCTCCGAGAGCGAATCGCGGAACTCCTCGACGGAGGAGCCCGCGATGCCGTTGCCGAGTTGCGGCGCGGAGTGGATCTCGACCGCGCGGACGCAGGGCCGTCCCGCGCGTGCGTTGATGGCGCGTACCGCGAGCAGGGCGCGTTCGGCAAAGTTCAGCGCCTCCTGGCGCCCCTTCTCGGCGCGCGAGGCGAGCCCAAAGTGCGGCGACTTCGCGAGGGTCTCCATCGTGCCGGGGATGAGCGTCAGCACGTAATCCCAGTCGGGATTGAGATTGGCCAGGAACCAATCCGTGTCGAAGCGGTGGGGAGATCCGTGGAAGGGAATCTCGAGACCGCCGATGTCGGGAAGGGCGGCCAAACCTTCCAGGTAGCGCCGCTCGGCGACCGGATCCCAGACGCTATGGCAAGGCGAGGCGGCGTAGGCGCCGACGAAAATTTTACGGGATTCCGGGCTCGGGGGGAGGGATGACATGCGCCGCGAGCTTAGTGTAGGCTGAGCCCTGGATTCAAGGAGCGCTGCGAGGTTCCTTCGCGAACCCTAGGCTTGAATCCTTCACGAACAACGGCGCTCACCGGATTCGAAGCCCTCCGTGGGAGGGCTCTTTTGGGTGAGAGGTTTGAGCACCACATGAGCAACAAGCAAGATTACGTCGTCGCGGACATCAAGCTCGCGGACTGGGGCCGTCGCGAGATCAAGATCGCCGAGACCGAAATGCCGGGC
>DDRA01000133.1 GCA_002343545.1 Bacteriovoracaceae bacterium UBA2428 | reverse complement strand
CGGGATCGGCGCGGACGGGGCGGTTTTCCTGTGGTCGCAGAAAGGCCGCTGGCAATGGAGCTTCCGCAATCCGGACGGGAGCGAAGCCGAGGTCTGCGGCAACGCCGCTCGTTGCGTCGCGCTTTGGCTCTTCAAGCGGAAGCCCAAGGCCAAGCAGGTCGAGTGGCGCGGCCTCGTCGGCGACTTCAAGGGCGAAAAGAAAGGGCGGGGCTACCGGGTCCGCTGGCCCCTACCGCCGGCCGCCTTTCGCGATCTCAATCCCGAATTCCTGGAAGAACTCACGTCGGGCCTGAACGACCGAGGTCTTTCGGGAGTTTACTCCGTGAACGTGGGGAATCCCCACCTCGTGCTCCTCAACCACGGGGAATGGAATCGCCAAGATCGCGCGGCTTCGAGCGCGCACCTTCGCAGCCACCCCGACCTCGGTCCGGCCGGCAGCAACGTGACGTGGGTTTCGAAGAAGGGCGACGACGCCAAGCCGATCTACGAAGTCGTGACTTTCGAGCGCGGCGTCGAGGCCGAAACATTGGCCTGCGGAAGCGGCGCCTTGGCCGCCTTCCAGGCCTTGCGTCGCTACGCCGAGGAAAACGGCCTCGCGCCCCCGCGACGTTTGGATCTTCGTTTCCCCGGCGGCACGCTTCAAGTCGAAGAAAGTCCCGAGGGCCTTTGGCTCGCGGGCCCGGCCCGCGAAGTTTTCCGAGGCGAACTGCCTTGAACCCTAACGATAGGAACTGAGATGAACTCGATGCTCTTTGACGTGACCGCCTGGACGGGAGTCTGGACGGCGCTCGTGACTCCCCTGAAGGCCGGCAAAGGCCACGCCTTGCAACTCGATCGCCGCAGTCTCGAGCGACTCGTCGAAGCGCAGATCGCCTCGGGCGTGCGCGGTCTCGTGATCGGCGGATCCACGGGCGAAGGCTCGCTGTTGCCGACCGAAGTTCACCAGGATCTACTCGTTTCCGCGCGCAAGATCGCCGGCGATCGCATCCCGCTCGTGGCCGGCCTCGGGATCGGCGGCACGAAGTCCGCGCTCGAGACGGCGGAACGCGCGAAGGCCGCCGGCTACGACGGGCTCCTCGCGGCGCCGCCCGCCTACATCAAGACGCCGCAGCCGCTGCTCGCCAAACACTTTCTCGAGATCGGCCGCGTCGGCCTGCCCGTGTGCCTTTACGACATCCCGGGGCGCGCCGCCGCGCCGATCGACGTCGGGACCTTCGCCGAATTGGCCCGCTCGCGCGCGCCCGAAGCCAAGCGTCTCGTCGCGATCAAGGACGCGACCGGCAACCTGCAGAAGGCCCTCGAGATCGTCGAGGCCTGCGCGCCCGGTCGCTACGCCATGCTGTCGGGCGACGATCTGACGTATCTGCCTTACCTCGCGGCCGGCGGGATCGGCGTCATCAGCGTGGCGAGCCACGTCGTGCCGCGCGCGCTCGTCGGCATCACGGATGCCTTTTTCAAGGGGCAGATGGCCCGCGCCCTCGAGCTGCAGAGCCGCTACATGCCGCTCTTCTCGGCACTCTTCTGGGAGTCGAACCCGATTCCGGTCAAGCACCTGCTCGTCGCGCGCAAGCAAGTCGCGAACGCGGCCTGGGCCGCGCCGCTCGGGCCCATGACGCCCGCTCGTTTGAAGGCGCTCGTCGCCCTGGCGCGCTCCCTGCCGGACGTGACGGAATGAAGACCGCCCGCGCCGGCCAAGCGAAAACGGCGAAGACTTCGAAGGCGGATACGCGCGCGAAGCTTCTCGTGCACGGCGCGCGCGGGCGCGTGGGCACGCTGCTCACGCAGCTCCTCGAGCACGATCCGGAATGGTCCGCGCTCTACCGGGTATCGGACGGCACGCCGGATCTCATCATCGACTTCAGCTCGCCGGAAGGCAGCCTCGCGGCCGCCGAACTCGCCAAGCGCACGGGCGCCGCGCTCCTCGTGGGCACCACGGGACTGAGCGACGCGCAGATGAAGAAGCTCGAAGGCACGCTCAAGGGAAACGCGTGGGCCCACGCCCCGAACACGAGCCTCGGCGTCTTCGCCCTCACGACGGCGTTGCGCGCGCTCGACCGATTGCTTCCGGCCTCGATGGAAGCCGCGATCTACGAAGTGCACCACGCCGCCAAGAAGGACGCGCCGAGCGGCACGGCCAAGCTACTCGCGCAGGCGCTCAAGCGCCCGGTACAGATCTCGTCGGCCCGCGGCGGCAGCGAAGTCGGCGAGCACCGCGTGATCTTCTTCGGCCAAGGCGAGCGCATCGAGCTCGTGCACAACGCCTCGAACCGCGTGCTCTTCGCGCACGGCGCGCTCCGCCTCGGGCAACGCCTCCTCGCCTCGCGAAAGCGTGGACGCCATACGCTCGAAGAACTATACGAATAAGCCTATGGCGAAAGTTCTTTTCGTTCTGAGCTTCGTACTTCTCGTCGCTTGCGCGTCCCAACCGCAGGGTCCCGCCGAGCCCGTGATCTACGACTTCGTGGTGACGCAAAAAGGCGCCGGCCACCAAGGACGTTTCTGCCGGGGCGAAGAATGTCTCGTCATCGACTGCAAGGACGCGGAGACCTGCAAAGTCGAAGGCAAAATCGACACCGAAGACTTCAACGAGATGGGCTCCTCGGCTCTCGCGATGGCGGCCTGTAAAGCTCCCGCGAAAGACCGACCGAAGGACATGCCCAAGCACTGCGATCGCTTACTCTCGTGGCCACACGCCGTCGCCGAAATCACTTGGCAAAACCGTTGCGAAGCGAACGCCGAATCGCAATTCAAATGCATCGACGGCAAGGCCAAGCCGGAGCGCCCCTTCAAGCGAGCTTGGCATATCCGCTACGTGCGTGACGGCCAGAAGGTCCCGACTCAGCACCGCACGATCTTCGAATATTAACGACTGCCTTGGCACGGCTCCTGCTCCGGCGGGCCTAACCCACGGATCGGGGCGCGAGTTTCACGGAAGAGACGGTCGGCGGAAGGGAGGCAAGCTATGCTTGAGTTTCCGTCCGTCATCGAAGTCTTGAAGTTGATCTTGCAGGCGATCCAGATCGCTACAACGATCTGGATCGCTCAAAGGAACCGAAAGAGAGAACCCTAACCCGGTTCTCTCTTATCGGATTCCGTTCCTAAAGCTTTAGAGTCCGCCGTTTAAACTGCCGACTCCCAAGGCCGGGGTCCCGATCCTTGGGCCCTTGCGCTCAAAGATACATTCGCTGGGGATCGAGCTTCTCGCGCAAGAGACGCACGACTTCGGGCGAAGGGTCCGCGGGCGTGCGAAGCTCGGGCGCGATCTTGAGATCCCAGCCGCAGGCGGCTTTGACCTGTTCGATCGTGACGCCGGGGTAGATCTCGACGAGCTGCATTTCGCCGTCCTTGAAGTCGCAAACGCCGAGGTCCGTGATGACCCGCAAGGGTCCGCCGCCCGGGAGCCCGAGGTCTTGCCGCGACACGGGCGAAGCCGGGGCTTCTTTCGCGAAGCCCGGCGCGGGCGAGCGTTGGCCGGGGCTCGTGATGAAGTCGCATTTGGCCACGAAGGCGCGCGGGTTCATGCGCATCATGATGAGCAGGCGCTTGGAGTGCACGGCGATTTCGCAGGCGCCGCCCGATCCGGGCAAACGCACCTTGGGATTCGCGTAGTCGCCGATGACCGTCGTGTTGATGTTGCCGTAGCGATCGACCTGCGCGCCGCCGAGGAAACCGACCTCGATGAAGCCGCGCTGCAGGTAGTTCTGGAAGATATCGCCCATGCCGACGATCGCGATCGAGTCCGTGACGAGCGCGGGGTCGCCGATCGAAACCGGCAGTCGGTCGGGGATCGCGCCCACGGCGCCCGACTCGTAGATCATGCACATGTTCGGGGCGTGCGTGGCGCGCGCCAGGTTGCACGCCAAGTTCGGAAGCCCGATGCCCACGAAGACGACCTCGCGGTCGCGAAGCTCCTGGGCCGAGCGGTAGGCCATGCGCTCGGAAGGCGTCGGGCCGGGGGGGGGGGCGTTTGTTT
>DDRA01000081.1 GCA_002343545.1 Bacteriovoracaceae bacterium UBA2428 | reverse complement strand
CCTTATTTATAAATGAAAAAGATTTTACTGGTGGAAGACGAACCCCAGCTCCTGGAACTGCTCGGGGAAGCCTTCACCGACGCCGGCTTTCCCGTGACCGTCGCCGCGCACGGCAACGCCGCGCTCGAAGTCCTCCGGAACGCGCAACCCGGCGAGTTCGGGATCGTCGTGACGGACATTCGCATGCCGAATCTCTCGGGTACGGAGCTCCGACGCGTCTGGGGAGAGGCCCCGACGAGCCAGGCCGCCCCGCTCAACTGGATCGCGTTGACCGCGCAGCCGCCGGCGTCGCCCGACGAGCTCCACAAGCTCGAGAGTCTCTTTCAGTACGTTTTCTTCAAGCCTTATCGATTGAGCCAACTCGTCGGCATCTGCCGAAGCCTCATGCCGCCCGAGCTCGACGAGAAGGTCTAGCGTCCCGGCGGGCCCCCGGGCCTTTAGCCCCTTCGATTCGGATCCGTCTCGCCGCGCGCCTGGCGTCCCGCCAAGGCGGCCTGGTACGCACGCCAGGCCTCGCCGCGCTCCGATTCCGGACGCGCATCCAGGCTCCGCTGCGCCGACCGAAACTCCTCGGGCGAGCGCGTCGACTCGAGGGACCACTCGCCGGCGAGCGCGCGGGCGTCCGGCCCGCCCTCGTGCAGGGAATAGTAGCAACCGCAGTAATCCTGGCGGTAGATCCCGTGCGTCTCGGTGTAGACGACGGAGTCCTTGAAGCCGTCGTCCCTCATGAAATTGCGGTGGTAATAGGGAACGCCGCCCCGCGACTCGTTGAGGGCGCCAAAGCGCACGAGTTTTTCTTGCACCTTATGGGGGCTGATCGCGAGGGTGGTCGCGTAAAGGTCCACCCCCCGGCGCTTGGCCTCGAGCGCGGCCCGTTCGAGCCGAAGGTCGTAGCACAGCGAACACTTGGCACCCTGCTCGGGGGTCGCCTCCAAGCCGCGCACCCGTTCCACGAAACGATCGACGTCGTACTCGCCGACGATCGCGGGCACGGACTCGAGCTCGGCCACCTTGAGAAAAGCCTCGAGGCGCTTGTCGTGCTCCTCGCGCGGCTGGATGTTCGGGTCGTACCAGAAGCACTCCAGATCGAAGTCGCGCTTGAGCTGGCCGATGACCCCGGCCGCGTCGGGGCCGCAGCAGACGTGAAGGAGCATGCGATCGCGACGCGGCACGGGCGAGCGTTGTTCCGTGCCCAGGCCTCCCGCCAGGGCGCGGGCCAGGCGATATTCCCGAGACTCCGGGACGAGCGTCAGTTTGTCGGGCGGCGTCGGCAGGGCCCCCGCGAGCGCGGAGTCTCGCGTGAAGAGTCCTTGGAAGGCTTCGTCCCACCGCAAACGCGCGCGCATCTCGGCCAAAAGTCGCCGAACCACGGCGGGACGCCGTTGCGCATCGGGGACACTTTCGGCGGCAAAAAGGAAATCGCGCTCCGCGAGAGCCGCGGCAAGCGCCCGGGAGACTCCCGCCCCGTCGGCGAGGCGGGCTTCCCATTTGGCGAGGGCTTCGGGCCGCAGCGCGAGGGCCGCGACCCGATCCCCGTCGAGGATCCAATAAAGACGAAGGAGCCGCTTCACGACTCCTTCCATAGACCGGAGGCTCCGACCGGAGCAACCGAGATCAGTTGACCGAGCCTTCGTTCGGGATGATCCGGCGGTAGAGACCCGTCGGGTCGCGGGATTCGCGCGAGCGGCTCAGGAAGCCGTCGATCGACTCCCGGTAGCTGATCGTGCTCTGGCCGCGGAGCTGGCGCGAGAGCTCGTAGTCCCGGCCCGTCACGATGGCCCGGACGTTCACGGGGTCCTTGTAGGAAGCCTTCTTCGACGCCGGGACCATGTACGCGATGTAGAGGAAGATCGGCAGCGCCGTGCGACGGAAGAGGTTCTGGCAAGGCATCAAGCCCAAGCCAGGGCCCACCGCGAAGGCCCGCAGATCCTTCTTACCTTGCGCCGGAGTCCCGAAGGCGAGCAGCGCCGAGAGGCGCTTGGCCATGTTGCCCTTGCAAAGCGCCGAGTCCCACGGGTAGTTCGCGAACTTCGCCAGCCACGCCGTCGAGTTCGAGTAGTACCAATCGACGTAGGTCTCCATGCGCTCCTGGAGGTACTTCACGTAGGTGTCGTAATCGACTTCCTGCCCCGCCGCCGTGGCGGCGCGCTCGTACTCCTGCAGGAAAGCCTCGCGGATGCGATGGAAGTGCTCGGGCTGGATCCGCATGTCGAGCCGGAACTGGGCCTTCGCGATGCCGCGGGAGTGCAGATCGCCGTAGGCTTCGTTCAGGAACGCGCGAAGGTCCTTGATGAGCCCGTTCGTCGCGGCTTCGGCTTCGGGAATGCGCTCGGAGCTCAGACGACGGCTCATTTGGCCCGTGATCTCTTCGACGTCTTGCGCGCTCAAGCGCGAGTCGTCGTGCGAGTAGCGCATGCCGACTTCGATGAAGGGACTTACGGGTTCGCCGTCTTCGTTCGTGTGGCGAAGGGCGTAGGCGTCGGCGAGCGCGAACTCCTTGCGCCAACCCAGGAAGCCTTCGACGCCGACCCGATCGGTCATCGCGCCGACGGCGTAGGTGGAAGACGAGCCCTTCGGCCCGGCGCCGCCCTTCGTGAGCTCCGAAGCCTGGTCGAGGTCGGAGAGGTCGCGCGCGGTGAGCACGGTCATCGTCTCTTCGGCGCGAACGTCGGCCCGGAAGACGGCCAGGTTCAGGCGGAAGCCGTTCGATTGGCTCGTCGTGTGCGAGAAACCGTCGAAGTTGCGGACGACCCGGCGACCCGAGCCCTTGGACGCATCCGCGTCGGCGAGCTCGCGCGTGCCCTCGAGGCCGGCGCGGAAGAGGTTATGCATGCGCTTGGCGTCCTGGAGTTTCGTCGACTTCGCGTTGAAGAAGATCCGCCCGTCGGGCAGGTAGCCGCCGCCGCGCATGGCCGCGCTGAAGGCGTCCTTCGCCGCCTGGTTGCGCGAGTCGTAGGTGTAGTCCGCGAGCGAGAAGATGCTCTGACGGCCCTCGAAGATGTCGAGGCGCAGGATATCGCCGCCGATGACCTTACGGATGAGGTTCTTGGCGCCCTTCTGCAGGTAGTCCTCGGCCAGGCGGAACTCGTTCCCGACGACGAGACCCACGCGCACGCCCGAATCTTTCGTCGAGATGATCTGCAGGCGCAGCATGTCCGGGGCTTCGAGCGGACGGTAGAGGATGACCTCGTAGCCGGCCTGGATGAAGACGTTCGCGTTGACCTGCACCGCCGAGTCGTAGGTGAAGTGCCGCGCGAGTTGATCGACGAGCTGCTCGGATTCGCCGCGGCCCAGCGAGAAACGGAGCTGCGCGGGGATCCGCACGGCCGTGCCGGGATCGAGCCTGAGCATGGAATCCGCGTCGGTCGGGATCTTCCACGGCATGACCGGGAGCCGGATGCCGGTCTTCTTGTCGAGCAAGGCTTCCTTCTGCGTGCGGTAGACGCGGAAGAAGTCGACCGTGCGGTCGAAGTCGAAGCTCAGGCCGACGGGCAAGGTCGCGTCGATCGCGCGCGCGACGTAAGCCGAGAGCGTCGCCCCCGCGTTCACGGAGTAGCTGTCGCGGCGAATGTAGAAGCCGCGACCGGGGACGTCCTGCAAACCGATGAGCCCGCGCGCGCGAAGGCCGGCGCGCTGCTCGTCGAAATCGAAGTCTTCGCTCGTGCCGACGCGGTAATCCGCCGACTGGATCTCTTCGACGAGCGCGCGCCATGCCTTGCCGCCGACTTCGACGGCGTCGAAGGATTTGACCTTCTTCACGCCCTCGTTCCAAGCCTTCTCGACTTGTTCGGCGCTCTCTTCGAGTTTCTTTCCGTCGTCCACGTAGCCGACGAGGCGTCCCTTGGTGGGCGTCGGAGGCGTCGTCGCCTCACTGAAAGACATCGAAAAGGCGGCGGCGAGCCCGACCCCCCATATGACAGAACGCGGCAAGTGTAAGAACATTCGATGATTCCCCTCTTTGGAACATTGTCGATGAGGGTAACCCGCGAAAGAAGACTCGTTCTTTTGACGCCTTGTTCCGCTCCGAGCGTTCCATTTTACGTGAGCCCCCCAAGGGGGACTTGGTCTCTAAGCCTCAGAATCCTTAGCGGAAAAGCCAAATTTGCGTAAATTTGGCGGTCCCGGCCGACGCCCCGAGCCGCGCTTTGAATTTTTTCCTCTTATCATTTCGAATGCTTACCCTAAACTTTCGCTGCGCCCCGGCCGAAATCCCTACCATAGGGTTACGGGGGCAAAATTTCTTGAAACGGCGACTCACACCGAAGGCACGCGCATGGAAGGGCTGGTTCCCGCTCGCCCGCGCGTGGCTGCTGGGCGCCGGGGTCGCGGGTTGCAGTCTTCTTCCCTTCAACTTGCCCAAAGTTCCGGGCGTCAGCGATCCTAACGCGGGCTCCAATCCCAAGGCCTTGCGCGAGATCAACGACGAGCTGGAACTGCGTCTGGCTTCGCCGAACAAGAGCCCTTCCAACGAGCGACGCCCGACCATCGAGGTTCTCGCGAAAGGCTTCGTCAACGGCATCGAAGTGCAGATCTTCGCCGACGAGCTCTGCGCGACGGCGCCGCTCGGCACCCATCGCGTCGAAAACGGGGTCGAGGCCGGTGCCACCGACGCGCCGAACGAGAGCGTCGTGCCCTACCCCGTCGCGCTCGACGAACTGAACGAAGGTCGCTACCGCGTTTACGCGCGCGCCCAGTTCCGCAACCCGACGGGCTTCGTCGTGAAGTCGGCGTGTTCGGTGAAGTTCGTCGACTACGTCGTCGACACGACGCCGCCCGCGGCGGCCACCACGAACGTCTGGCGGGAAGGCTCGCACTCGAACCAGAGCACGCTCGGCGCGGAGTGGGTTCCCTCCGCCGACGCGGACGTCGAATCGCAGTCTTTGCTCGTGTATCCCGACGCGACTTGCGCGGCCTCGACGCCCGTCCCGACTTCCGTCGCCTCCAAAACGGCCGGCGACCAAGACATCTCCGTGGGCGCCGACGGCGCGTACAGCTTTCGCGTCCGCACCCTCGACGAAGCCGGCAACGAAAGCCTTTCGGCCTGCTCGGCCTCGATCCTCGTGGACTTCCAGCCGCCGACGCCCGCGACGCCCCTCGCTTGGGAGGAATCGGATCCGCACGCGGGCACCACGATCACCGCCAGCTGGACTCCCTCCACGTCGAGCGATTTGGCCGCGCAGTCGGCGCAGTTCTACTCGGGCGCCGGCTGCAACGCGGTCTTCGGCGCGCCGGTGGGACTCGCATCCGCGAGCACGAACAGCCACGCCATCTCCGGCGTGAACGGACAATCCTACTCTTACCGGATCGTCTCGATGGACGCTTCGGGGAACGCCTCGACCTCGAGCTGCTCGCCGGCCATCCGCGTCGACACGAGCGCCCCGAACGCGGCCACGACGCTCGCCTGGAACGGCGACGCGAGCCCCAAAAACTCGACCTCGCTCACCGCCTCGTGGACAAAGTCGAACTCGAGCGACCTCGCC
>DDRA01000064.1:3966-10201 GCA_002343545.1 Bacteriovoracaceae bacterium UBA2428 | reverse complement strand
ACGTGAACGCGCACGGAGTCCGAAGCCCAATGCGCGTAGTCCCGCGCCTCGCCGCCGAAACCCGGCAGCACGAGCAGATGCCGCGTCATCCGAGCCCGTCCCAGAACGCGGCCGCCTCGCGCCAAAACGCCTCGCTTTGTTCGGCGTCGGGCCGCAACTCGAGAATGCCCTGCCGGAAGCCCGGCTCGTGCGGCGGCAAACCTTGGGTCGAAAGCTCGTAGCCGAGGTCCCAAAGCTTCGCCCAGCCCTCGAAATCGAGCGGATGCTCGCACTCGAAGAAGCGGCGACGGACGCGATCGGGCACGTGCCGTCGGATCGCGGGAAGCCGCGAAAAGATGCGGCCCCCACCGTTGTTCACGACGACGATGCGAAGTTCGGGATCGCGACCGCCCTCGATGAGCTGCGGCAGGATCCACGGCGCGGCCAGGTCGTAGAGCGAAGTCAGGTCGCCGAAAATCCCCCAGTTCGAGCGCGCTTCGTCGACGAGCCCCAGGAAAGTCGAGACTTCGCCGTCGATACCGTTCGCGCCGCGATTCGCGCGGCAATCAAAGCCACGGTCGCGCCGATCGGCCGCGAGGTCCCATTCGCGGATGGCGAGCGAATTCCCCAGGAAGATCCGGCTTCCCGTCGGGATCCGCCGCGAAAGTTTGTGCATAAGCGCCGGCTCGGATTCGGGAAAACGCGAGTAGAGCTCGCGCAGGCGTTCGGCCGCCGCGCGATCCAGCGTGCGCAAGGCCGCGTCGGGGGCGACCCCCGAGAACTCGAGCGAGGCGATAAGCGCGCCGACCGGCGCGCGCAGCAAGCGCGAGCCCGGCGAGCCCGAAAAGGGCTCCGACGAGATCGAGAGCACGGGCAAACCGAGCGCCTCGAGATCGCGCCAATAGCGGCAAGTCGGCACGCCGCCCAGCCGCAAAACGGCATCCGCTCCCACGCGCCCGAGCATGCGCTCGCTCGAAGCGAGGAGCACGTCGCCCAGGGCCGGATTCTCGCGCAAACCCGAGATGGCTTCGGCCCAGACGGGCGCGCCGAGGTCGGCCAAGAACTCGGCCACGGCGGGCCGGTCGGCCGCCGCGAGCGCCCCCACGAGCACGAGCGGCCGCCGCGAACGGGCCAGAAAAGCTTGCGCCTCGCGACGGGCCGCCGTCAGGTCGACGAGGTCGCGCGACGGCAAGGCCGGCGGACTCTCGAAGTCGAGCGCGAGGGCCGGCGCCTCGAGCAAAGGCTCGTCGAGGCAAAGATTCAAATGCAGCGGCTCCCGGCCCGACCAAGCCGAAAGGTCGAGGCCTTCGCCCTTCTCGAGATCGAGGGTCGCGGCGTAGGGACCAAAGATCCCGACCTGCTCGATCGACTGCGGCGCGCCCGTCCCCCGGTAGCGCCGCGGGCGATCCGCGCTCACCACGACGAGCGGCACGCCCGAGTAGCGCGCCTCGATCACGGCCGGCAGGCACTCGGCCACGGCCGTTCCCGAGGTCGTCACGATCGCGACGGGACGATCCTTCGCCCGCGCGCGGCCCAACGCGAAGAAGGCCCCCGAGCGCTCCTCGAAGTGCGAGAAAAGATCGAGGCCCGAAGCCGACCCGAGTATCGCGAGCAGCGGCGAGTTGCGCGAGCCCGCGCACAGCACGAAGTCTTCCACGCCGCGCCCGACGAGATTCCGCAGCACGCCGCCGATCCAGAGGTCTTGCTTCATGAGTTCCGACTTCATGCGCCCTCCCCGCCCGGGATCAGCCCGAGGCGTCGCTTGACGGAATCGCGCTTCAGCGCAAGTTCCCGCCACTCGCGCTCGAGCTCGGACCCCGCGACGACGCCGCACCCCGCCCCCACGCGCAGCTCCGACCCGCGCACGTCCACGCGCCGGATCGCGACGACGCAGAAAAAACGGCCTTCCGGCGTCCAGACGCCGAAGGGCGCCCCGAAACTTCCGCGCGCCGTGGCTTCGGAGTGTTGGCGCAACCAGGCCAAGGCGCTTGGCGTCCGGGGGTAGACCCCGAGGGCCGCGGTCGGATGCAAGGCCGCGACGAGGCTTCGGGCCAACGACGGCGTCACCGCCCGACGAAGCTGACCTTCGATGGGGGTCTCGAGGTGCACGAGGCCCGGCAAACGGCGGAGCCGCCGCTCGCCCGCGGCGAAGTCGCCGAAGTCCCGCAGACGCTCCAGGATGTCGCGCACGACGAAGTCGTGTTCGGCACCCTCCTTGGGGTCCCGCCAAAGGCGGTCGGCCTCGGAGTCGGGCGCCGTCCCCGCCAACGCCATCGTCCACAAATGCGAGCCCTCGATCTCGACCAGCCGCTCGGGACTGATCCCCACGAAAAAGCCGTCCCCGCGACGCAACCCGTAGGGATAAAGCGCAGGGGGCGAAGCCATGGCCCGGGACGAAAGCTCACCCCAAGGATCGGCGACCTCGGCCGCGAAACGGCCGCGCTCGAAGGTCACGGGAACGGCCTTGGCCAAGTCCCCGGATTCCCGGAGCGAGCGAATGGCTTCGAAGGCCTCCGCAAAGGCCTCGCGAGAAGGCGCCTCCCAACGAACGGCCAAAGGGCTCCGCGCGGAAACGGCGCTTTCGCGCGGACGCCGCTCGCTTTGCGCGGGGACGAGCCAAGGCGAGCGATCGGGGTCCTCGGAAAAATCGGGGCTCAAGAAAGCGAGCGAGCCCGGCTTCGGCTCCGACCACGCCGCGAGCGGGCCCCGGCCGATCCAAAATTCCTGCTCGTTACCCAAGATCGCGGTCGGGGATTCCATGCCGCCATCCTACACTTCGAGCTTCACGAGCTAAACTTTCCGAGTTCCAAAATCGACCATCTGGAGTAAGCAGGGGCCATGCCGGTCAAGCCCGCTTTCGTGCGCATTCCGTTGCCCGCCCACGCGGCCTCCGCGCGCGCGTCGCTCGAGTTCAACGGCAAGGATTTCCACGTCATCGGGGGCCCCTGCTCCGTCGAGTCCGAAGCCCAATTCCAGATCACGGCCGACGCCGTCAAACGCTCCGGCGCGAACCTTTTGAGGGGCGGGATCTACAAGCTCCGCACGAACCCGGAAAGCTTCCAGGGGCTGGGCGAGCAGTCCTGGGATTTCGTCCGCAAAGTCTGCCGCGAAACGGGGATGCCGCTCGTGACCGAGGTCACGGATCCCCGCCAAATCGAAGCCATGACGGAGTTCGTCGACGTCTTCCAGGTCGGCACCCGCAACATGTACAACTACGCGCTCCTCAAGGAGCTCGGTCTCGCCGGCAAGCCCGTGCTGCTGAAGCGCGCCTTCTCGGCGACCCTCGACGAATGGATCCTCGCGGCCCGTTACGTGACCCGCGAAGGCAACCCGAACGTCATCCTCTGCGAGCGCGGGATCCGCACCTTCGAGCCCGCCTTCCGCAACACCCTCGACCTTTCCGCGATCCCCTACGTGAAGGCCCGCTCGGAATTCCCGATCATCGTGGACCCCTCGCACGCGACGGGCATCCGCGAGTTCGTGGCGCCCATGGCCCTCGCCGCGATCGCGGCCGGCGCGGACGGGCTCTTGATCGAAGTCCACCCGGATCCGGCCTTGGCTCTTTCGGATGGTCCCCAGGCCCTCGATTTTCCGGCTTTCGAGGCGCTCATGCGCCAGATCGACGGCCTTTGCACGCACCTCGGTCGGCGCCTCGTGCGCCTCGACCCGATCAAAACCGCGAGCTCGGAACGTCCGAGCGAAGCGGCCGCGGAGTAATCACATGGCGACGAACGACACCCACGCGGGCGATTACCGCGGCCCCGACGCGAGCAAGATCCGAGACATGTTCTCCTCGATCGCTTCGACCTACGATCGCGGCAACTCGGTGCTCTCCGCGGGCATCCACCACCTCTGGCGCCGGGCACTCGTGAAGTGGAGCGGCGCCCGCACGGGCCAGAGCGTCCTCGATTGCGCGACGGGCACGGGCGATCTCGCGATCGCCTTCAAGAAGGCCGTCGGCCCCTCGGGCCGCGTCGTCGGGACGGACTTCTGCCAAGAGATGCTCGACCCCGCGCCGGCCAAGGCGCGCGCCGAAGGTTTCGAGATCCAGTTCGAGCTCGCCGACGTCACGAAGCTTCCCTACGCCGACGCGAGCTTCGACATCGCCTCGATTTCGTTTGGGATCCGCAACGTGAACGAGCCCAAGCTTGGGCTCGCCGAGCTCCACCGCGTGCTCAAGCCCGGCGGCACGCTCATGGTCCTCGAGTTCGGCCAACCCAAGAACGCGGCCTTCGCCTCGCTCTACGGCTTCTACTCCAAGAAGATCCTGCCCGTGATCGGCGGCCTCGTGTCGGGCAAGCCCGAAGCTTACCGTTACCTCGAAAAGTCCTCGGCCAAGTTCCCCTGCGCCGAAGGTTTCCTCGAGCTCGCGCGCGAAGCCGCGCCCTTCGCGACGGCGGAGTACCGCACGCTTAGCCTTGGCATCGCGTACATGTACCGTCTTACGAAAAAGTAAGCCAGCTTCAGAGGCGCGAGGAAGCTCCCCATTCTTGGAACTTCCTCGCGACAAACGCTTAGGGCGTTTGTCCGGGATCCTGGCCAGGGTCCTGCCCCGGATCTTGCCCGGGATCCTGCCCGGGATCTTGTCCGGGATCACCTCGCCCCGAAACCGCGAAGGCGTCGACGGGAGCCACTCCCACCACCACCGCGCTCGCGATCATCAATCCAAAGAGTCCTTGCTTGAGCATATTTCCTCCTTTGCTCAGTTGTTTTTCGCCGCCTCGACGAGCTCGTCGAGGTCCGTCGACTTCACGTGCGGATTATCGCGGCCGCAGTCCGCGGGCTCCAAGGGAACCCAAAGGAAGTCGGGATTCTCCCCGACCCACGCGGCCTCGATGACCCTTCCCTCGACGTCCGTCGTCACGTCGTACGTGTAGATACGCGTCGAGAAAGGCGCGACGCCCGGCACGTCGCTCAAGCCGCCGTCGTAAATGTGGATATCGAGCGCCGCGCGTACGCGGAAACGTCGATCGCCGTTCAGTCGGCTCACCGTCCACACTCCACCCGAGACGATCTGGTTGTCGACGCCCTCCCCGGCATTCACGTCGACCGCGACGCCCCGACGGCGGTTCCCCAGGTTATCGAGGAGCACTCGATGGAAGAGCTTGGGGTCGATGTCGGTGGGGTCGTCGCCCGCTTGGCGATAACGCTGGCCGTGGAAGGAATAACGCACGCAGAAACTCAGCGACGCGAGGAGTCCCTTGATATCGGCGACGCCAAAACTGACGTTGCCGTCGCGCACGACGACGCCTCGAATCGGCTCGGGGTAAAGGAGGCTACTCGCCGCCCACCCGTTGCAGTGACCCGACCACGTCGAGAGCGGGCGGTGGTACGCGCGTTCCCACTCGAGAGCCGACGGACGCGAAAGGCCCCGCGCCCGCACCCACTCGTCGTATTTGGCGAGCGTGGGGTAGAGGGCGCCCGACCAAGGCCACCAGTAGCCACGGAAAGGCTTCCGAAGCGCCTCGAAGCGAGTCGCGCCGACGGGCGGGAGGCGCTCGGGATCTATCGTCATCGCGGCGAGCGGAATCGCGAGCCGCTCGCGAGTTTCGGGCACCAAGCTTTCATCGAGCCCCGGCGCCGCGGCTTCACGCGGCAAGCGCTCGAGCGACCCAACGATCGGCCGGCGTCCCGCGAGCTGGATTTGGTAGTCCCGCCCCGAAATGAGATCACGAAAGCGGCAGAGCCGCTGCCTTTCGGTCGCGAGAGAGACGCTAGGAGCGTCGACGGAAACCTCGCGGCAACGGAGCTCACGCGGAATCGCAGGTGCCGAAGCATCCGGGCGACGAAACATGGGGGCCGCCTCGCTAAGCGAGAACGTCCCCAAAAAAACAAAGGTGACAAAGCGCCAAGGGTTGGACATGCCGCAAGGCTAAGAGCGACGCTGCCTTCCTAAAAGGACTTGGATCAAGTCTCGCGCACGAAGCGTGCGGACCCGACGAAGAAGATGCTTCCAAAATTCTACGGAAGCTTCTCCAAACGCCCCGTACCGGTGTGCAAATTGAAGCGAGTGCCGGCGGGATACTCGCGCGGAAGTCCACGGTGGACTCTGAGCGTGACTTTCTCGCGAAGCGCGAAGCCCATGACATTCCCCTCGTAATCCCGCCGCACCATCCCAAGTCCTTCGAAGGCGAAGGTCTTGCCCTGAAGACTTAGCTTGAACGCACTTCCTCGATTCGTCTCCCAGGTCGCGAGTTGAGCGGGCGAGTAATCGCCCGCTCCGAAAACGAGAGAGGCTTCGGGCGCGATCTCGACC
>DDRA01000064.1:0-3845 GCA_002343545.1 Bacteriovoracaceae bacterium UBA2428 | reverse complement strand
CTTCGGGCGCGATCTCGACCCGTCCCGCGGAAAGCGCCCAACGATCGACCTTAGCGCCCCATTCCGGCAAAGCCGCACCCGGCCGCCAGGGCCAGCGCGCGCCGAAAGCCTTGATCGTCGTTCCCACGTTGGCGTCCAGGCGGATATCCCACCCCGTCTCCCGTCCGAGAATCCGCCCTTTCACGGGCGAATCGACCCGAAGCGGAACCCGCACTTCGGCCTCGACTCGACCCCAATCAAAATGACGGCTCTGCTGGTATTCGAAGGCCTCGGCCCGATCGGGAAGACAATCGCTTCTATCGCCCAAGCTCCACCCCAACTTTCTGCAAGCCTCGTCGTCACCCACCAGCTCGAAGTCCGCGGGCGCGAAGCCGTCGCCCCGCGGTTTGAGCCGAAGGCCCCAAACTCCAATCCAAGGCACATCGCAAAACTGAAAGGCCCGAACGTCGCCCTTGCTCGGGCGAAGCTTCAAACATCCGAAGCCGCTCGCGACTCCTTCGATCTCCAGAATACGGTCAACATCCCTCGGGAGCGACGGTGCCGCCAGCCACACCGCGTAGAGCGCGCGAGGCGTTTCGGGCTTCGCGAAAACGCGAAGTGTCTTGAAATGCGAAGGGTACCTCGCGAGGAGCCCTTCGCGAGTGATCCAACGACCGTCTTCGATCCACTCGATCGACGTTCTCGATGTCTTCACCCAGAACGAGCGCAACTCCACGCGGTAGTCCGGCGTCCGGTAGGAGGCGGAACAGTAGCTCGAATCGTGGCCGGAAAAATGTTCCCGCGAGCGGAGCCGATGGAGGTCCCCCGCCTCGGAGAACTCCGCCTCCATACTGAACTTTGGATCCTGACAGTCCCCGCCCCACCAAGCCCCGTCCACTCCGGACCCGATGTTCCAACGCAAAGGCCCTTCGAGACGGCGCAAACGGAGTCGATCATCGAGCCAAGCTCGATTCACCCACTCCGAGCTCGCCGAAGCGATGTATCCATTGGCCAGCTTGAGCGAATAGCTCGCCTCGAGATTGACGACCCAAGTGGGCCCCCACCTGCGATCGGGCTCGGTGGCTTCCATCGTCCTCAAATCCACCGAGGCGCCCGGAGCGACTTGCCAACGTTGGAAGCCGACGGACCGAAGCTCGAGCGCAAGATCGATGGGCGCGATCCGATCGAAGTCCCGACGCGAAAGCAGGCCCGTCAGGTAGCGCGCCCGAACGGACGCCGAAGCCGAAGACGACGTCACGGGCTTGTCGAGGAAATAGCCGTAAAGCGTTTCGTGCAGGATGAGCCCCACCCGATGCGAGGGCGCGAGACGCTCCCACAGGTCAAGGTTCACCGTGTAGAGCCGCTCCGAAGGAAAGCCCGGCCGGCGACGGATTGCGATCTGCTCGAGCGCGCAGCCGCGCGGAAGCACGAGGTGATCGGAATCCGGGATGTCGACGAGATCGATATTCGGTAGGAGCCGCGCGTTATCAAAGAAAGCCGCCGCGATCGCGTCGAGTTCCGCGCTTTCCTCGGGAAGTCCCACGGCGAGGCGCTGAATCATCATGCGCGCCGTCACGATCTCCGCGTCGGAAGCGACCGCCTCCGTGACTTCCCAGCCACGCAAACGCGCTTCGACGTAGTCCAGCAATTCGACGCTTCGGATTTCGCGATTCGCATCTCGGCAAACGACTACGTCGCCGCCGTTCCCCACGATGGATTCTGCCCCAGCGTACGAGGCCGGCAACGCGAGCACGAGCAAAACAAAAGACTTCATCATGGCGAAAGCTCCTTCGTACGGGCTAGCTCGAAAACGGGCGGCGGCAAGGTCGCCGAAACGCGAGGCGCACGCGCGCCGACGGACACCTTCTCGGTACGCGACGCGGGCTCCGTCAGCCGGAAAAACTGAACGTTGCACTGGTAGACCTCCTCGCCGCTCGGCGTCTCGGCGATCTTCGCGATGCGCTTGAGCGAGCGGTAGATTTCCTGCTGCACGAGCGCGAGCTTGTCCGCCGAGATCGCGAGCGTCATGCCGCTCACGATGCGCTCGGCGGGGGACTGCGCTTCGATCGCGGCTTCGGCCTTGCGAATCATCTCGTGATGAAACTGCCGGATGCATTCGGACGGCGCCTTGTAGCCGGTCAGGTAAGAGCGGTTCCGCGTGCGGTAACGCCCGCTTTCGTCGCGCTCGAGAACCTCTAGTTTTTCGAGTCGCCCGAGCATCGCCTTGACCTCGCGCAGAGAAACGCCGCCGCCGAGACGCTCCTGGTACCACTCGGCGTCGACGCCGGCATCGGCGAGCTTCGTCATCTCGACGAGCGTGAAGCCGTACCAGCTCGACATGACGGAGAAGCTCTCAAGATCGAGGTAGCGACCCTTCGCTTCGGCGACTTCGCGAAGTTCCTCGAGCTTGCCCGCAAGGCGGCGCTTCGTTTCGGTCGAGCGGGCGCGCGCAAACTGATCGAGAAGCTGCGCGTAGTCGCGCTCGAGCTCGCTCCAGTTGCCGAGCTTCGCGAGCCCATCGAGGACGGCCGGGTTCGGCGAGCGGCGCCCCTTCACGATCATGCGCAGAAGCGAGGGCGACACCCCTTCGAAGCTGCGCGCCAACACGGCGTAGCTGTAGCGCGGATTCGCGCGGCGCCGACTCTCGAGCAACGCGCCCAAGTAGTCGCCGAGGCTCGCGAAGCTTCGCACGGAGGGCAGCGTGGGAGCGTCCGACATCGGGGGACGTCTAACAAAAGGCCCCCTAGCGACAAACGGATTTGTGCGCAATACCCGTACAATTTGTGCGCGCCCACCCCTTCACTTCGCTTTACTGTGCGCCTTAAAGAGGGCTTTCTGAGCGATTTTTCCCAATAAAGCAAAGCCTTAGCACCGTCCCAGGCCTCCTTCCGCCAACGAGAGCCCCGCACGCCCGGAGAGGCGAGGCTCAAGTCCCCTCTTACGGGCGCACAGTTATCGTCAGGCGCGGCGGGCTTGGGAGGCGGCTCCGAGCGTTGCGCGCAGGCCGCGCTCCAAGGTCTCGAAGCTCTCGCGTTGGAGGCGGGAGTAGTACGGCAAACGGGGTCGCACCAGGAAAACGGGCGTCAGGAGCGGGCGAGCTTTGCGGTCCACGACGAGCTGCTTGTCCTTGAGGACGAGATGCTCGGGCACGACCGCCCGGCCCCAACCGCGGCGCACGCCCTCCAAAATACCGAAGACGTCGTCGAGGTAATCGCGGCGCACGCTCTCGAAGCGCCACTTTTGCAGCCGAAAGAAATCGCGCGTCGTGTTGTCCTCGGGATCGTGGTCGAGGAAGGCTTCGGCCCGCGCCCCGAGCTCCTCCCGCGGCCCCACGAGCACGTTGCGCTCGAAGCCCACGCGCACCGACTCGAAGGAAGTCTCGTCCAGGTGACGGTCGGCCACGATCAGGTCGACCGCGCCCGTGCGCAGGAGCCCGGGCAAGTCGCGGGTTTCGCGCACCATGCACTCGAGCCGCAGTCCCGCGTTCTTCGCGACGAGCTTTTCGAAGGCGGGCACGACGAGGGGCCACATGACCGAGGAGAAACCGCCGACGCGCAGAACGCCGCGAAGCCCTTCGGCGCCGCCCTTCGTCGCCCCGAGGCCCAGACGCGAAAGCAGGTCGCTTTCCATCTCGGCGGTCGTCTGGGCGTGGCGCAGCAGGAGTTCGCCCGCTTCGGTCAGCTTGGGCCCCACCTTTTCGCGCAGGAGCAGCGTCGTTTCGATGTCGGACTCGAGCTTCTGCACCCGCTGCGAAAGCGCCGACTGGGTGAGGCCGAGGTTATTCGCCGCCCGCGTGAAACTCCCCGTACGGGCGACTTCCAGGAAGGCTTCGAGTCCGATCGAGGAAATCATGAAATCAGTATAGC
>DDRA01000078.1:2235-2999 GCA_002343545.1 Bacteriovoracaceae bacterium UBA2428 | reverse complement strand
CACGAAGGTGTTGCCGCAGGCCACGGCGAGCGGGAACATCCAGAGCGGGATCATCGCGGGGAAGTTAAACGGCGTGATGCCGGCGCAGACCCCGAGCGGCTGCTGGTAGCTGTAGCAGTCGATGCCGCGCGCGACGTTCTCGACGGTCTCGCCCATGAGGAGCGAAGCGATGTTGCAGGCGTGCTCGACGACTTCGATGCCGCGCCAGACGTCGCCCTGCGCGTCGGCGAAGGTCTTGCCGTTTTCTTGCGCGAGGATCTTGGCGATCTCGTCTTGGTGCTGCTTAAGCAGGTGCTGGTACTTGAGCAGCATGCGGGCGCGCTCGGGCACGGCGACTTCTTTCCAGGTCTTGAAGGTCTCGGCCGCGTGGGCAACGGCGAGCTCCATTTCGTCGCGCGTGGCGTGGGGAACTTTCGCGAGGACCTCTTGGTTGGCCGGGTTCACGACCTCGCTCCACTGCGAGGTTTTGGAGGCCACGAATTCACCTTTGAGGACAAGCGGGATGAGTTTTTGCGTCATGTCCCTAGGCCAACATGAGTCGCGAGACCTGGCAAGCGATGACGCAGAGCCCTAGCGCCGGATTCAACGGTCGCGAGCTCAGCCGTTTTCGGGTCGAACGCGGGGACACTCGATCGTGAAGACCGTGCGAGCCGGGGACGACGCGACCTTCAACGTGCCGCCGCTGTCTTCGATGATATTTCGGGTCAGGGGCAATCCGAGGCCTGTGCCCCTGCCGGGCGCCTTCGTCGTGAAGAAGGGATCGA
>DDRA01000078.1:1898-2078 GCA_002343545.1 Bacteriovoracaceae bacterium UBA2428 | reverse complement strand
GTCGTGAAGAAGGGATCGAAGATCTGTTGGAGGATGCTCGCCGGAATTTCGGGACCGTTGTTGAGGAAATCGATGGCGAGCGCCCCGCCTTCCTCGCGGTAGATCCACTCCACCCGTCGGCCCTCGGGCGGCACCGAGGCGGACTCGATCGCGTCGAGCGCGTTGCTCAGGAAGTTGGTC
>DDRA01000078.1:1396-1767 GCA_002343545.1 Bacteriovoracaceae bacterium UBA2428 | reverse complement strand
AGCGCGTTGCTCAGGAAGTTGGTCGCGATCTGCGCGAGATGTCCCTCCGACACCGAGAAAACGATCTCCTCGGGGACCTCCAAGCGGAAAGTCACGCCCAGCTCGCGCATCCGCGCCTCGAACATCGCCGCGGTTTCGGAGAAGATCTTTCGCAGGCGGCAGAGCTCCGGCCCGCGCTCGGCCATCGGGGAGCGCGAGCTCAGGCGGCGCAACGAGGTCACGATCTTGGCCGCGCGGCCGACCGACTCGTAGGCCGAATCGATGCGCTTGCGCATCTTCCCGGGATCCTCGGCGGGAACGCCGGGCTCCATCTTCGAGAGCAGCATCTCGAGCTGCGCCGAGGCGATCGCGAGCGGGTTGTTGATCTCGTG
>DDRA01000078.1:0-1284 GCA_002343545.1 Bacteriovoracaceae bacterium UBA2428 | reverse complement strand
TTGTTGATCTCGTGCGCGATGCCGCCCGCCATCTGCGCGAGCGAGATGAGACGCAAACGAAGCTGCGCGTCCATGAGCTCCTGCCGACGGCGCTCCTCGTTCTTGGCGCGATCGGAGATGTCGATCGAGACGATCATGACCGACCCGCTCATGAGTTGGAAGGCTCGAACCCAGTACAGAGCACTTCGCCCGCCCAGCTCGACCGACATTTCACGACTGGCCGTCTTCAAACCTCGATCAAAGAACTCGTTTACGAAGCTCACGAGCTCGCTCTTGGGCATCATCGTGCCCACCGGCTTTCCTACGAGGCTTTCCGAAGGGAGAAGATTTTTTACGAAGCGATTGACGTAGGAGTAGCAACGCTCGGGCGTCAGGATGCTCACGGGCCCTTCGAAGGCGTCGAGGGCCGCATCCAAGTCCCTCTTTTCGAGGTCCAACTCTTCCGTCAAACGAAAGACTTTGCGCAGAGTTTGCCCCTGATTCCAACAGACGCTCGCGTAGTAGACGGCGAACGCCACGACGAGGGCGAAGAGGATCCACCCTTCCCGCCACGGGAGCCGGTAGCAGAGGAAGGCCCCGCCCACGACGAGAAACGAAAAGACGGCGGGAGCGCCCAGCGCCGGGACCGCGACCGTCGCGCGCGCGGTCGAAGCCGCGAGGCCGGCCATGAAAAAAATCGCGAGGGAGACGCCCACTCCGAAGTGGTGGGCTTCGACCCCGAACCCCAAAAGCAGTCCCCAGCAAACGAGCGTCGAAGCGAAGAGCACGAACACCCGGCGCGAAACGATCAGAAGATCTTTCTCGTCGAAGCGCTTGCGCCAATGCCGAACGAGCAACCCGCGCGCGACGTTCAAAAGCAGGAGCCCCCCGGCCGCCGCCCACGCGACGAAGGAAAGCTCGAGACCGAGCGAGAGGGCCGCCGTCAGGTACACGGCCAAGATCACGAGCTGCCCCAGGCACCCCAAGCGCACGTTTTCCAAGAACTCGGTCGCGCAGCGAACTTCGAGACGGTGCTCCAACGACTTTCTCATGACGCCCTAGCTTAAGCCTTAATAACCAAAAGGGAATCGGCGCCGCCAAAGCTTTACGCAAAGATCGCCGAAGCCTCACCCCCGCGACGCAAACCCGTGCTACACTTATTTATAAATGAAAAAGATTTTACTGGTGGAAGACGAACCCCAGCTCCTGGAACTGCTCGGGGAAGCCTTCACCGACGCCGGCTTTCCCGTGACCGTCGCCGCGCACGGCAACGCCGCGCTCGAAGTCCTCCGGAACGCGCAACCC
>DDRA01000036.1 GCA_002343545.1 Bacteriovoracaceae bacterium UBA2428 | reverse complement strand
GGCGTGCGCATCGGCACGGCCGAGGTCTACCGCTACGTGGAAACGCATCCGTCCGTGGCGGACAGTCTCGTCGTGGGCCAGGCGCACGAGGGCGACGAACGCATCGTGCTCTTCGTGAAGATGCGTCCGGGCGCGGAATTCAACGAAGGCTTCGTGGCCGACCTCAAGCGCCGCATCCGCGAGGGCGCGAGCCCCCGTCACGTGCCGGCCGTCGTGGCCGCGGTCGGCGACATCCCGTACACCCGCAGCGGCAAGAAGGTCGAGATGGCCGTTAAGAGCCTGTTGCGCGGAGAGGAACCCAAGAATCTGGAAGCCCTCGCGAATCCCGAAGCGCTCGAAGCCTACCGCCGCTGGCGGAACACCTAATTTATTGGCGCTTCTTAACGGATTCTTTGCTCAAAAATCGCGCGTCCTTCGTTCACAATAGAAGGAGATGCGAGGGAGCGAACGAATCTATCGACGGGGACTGGCGACCTGCCTGCTGGGGTTTTGCCTGGCTTTGATGCCCGCGCCCGCCCTGGCCCAGGGCCGGGGCAAAGCGCCGGCGAAGAGCGCCGCCAAGAAGGGCGCCTTCCGTGAGCCTTCGGCCGTGAAGGGCAGCCCGCTCAAGTCCGTGCACCAGATCGTCGCGCAGACTCCCAAGTTCAAGAAGAACCAAGCCGTGCTGAACTGGGCTTGCGACAATCCCTTCCCCATCGCGCGCCTTCGCAAGAAGGACGAGCCCAAGGCCAACAGCCTGCTCAACCTCATCTTCAAGTACGCGGACAAGCGCGTGCCGGCCGCCCTGGGCTGCCAGAAGATGACCTTCGACCGCACGGGCGACGGCAAGGCGATCTGCGAAAAGGGCACGAAGAAGAAAGAGCGCGTCGCGATGGGTTCGCGACAGCTCGCCTGCGCCTACGTCGGCCGCGAAGTCCCCGCCGTCTCGCGCCGCTAGGGATGGAGGCCGTCAGGCCTTGAGGCCGAAGCGCTTGAGCAGCTCGCGCTGCTCCTCGGGCGACAATTCCATGCGCCCCACGATCCAGGTGAGCCGCTCGATGACCTTACGGGCCTGGTCCATGTTGAGCGAGACGTAGCCCTTCTTGAGGTCACGCAGGGCGGCCGACACGAACTCAAGGGAGTCCGCCAAGAAACCCGAGACGATGCCCCGACGCTCTTCGTCCTGGATCGAAGCGGCCTTGTAGCCGAGCGCCTTGCAGCCTTCCGTGAGCTGGGAGATAAGGTTCAGCAGGGGACGGAGATTCTCCATCGTATCGAGGCCCATCGTCTTGGCGCATCCCATGATGCCGTCCACGAGGCCGCCGAACTCGGCGAAGGCTTCGGAATCACGATCCCCCAAGTCGATCTCTTCGAGGAGGGCCGCGGCCTTCTCCACGATGATCTCGCAGTCCTCGACGAAAGCGTTCAGGATCTCTTGCTGGACGTCGGTGCTCACCCAGCCATTTTCCCCTCACCCCCGCCGACTTGCAATGTCCCCCGAAAGTCGGAAAATAGACGGAAGTCCATGAAAGTTCCCGACGGTTTCACGAGCGTCCGCACGACGACCCTGAACGCCAAGCAACCGCTTGAGATGGACGTCTTTGTGCCGGTCGCCGAGCGGCCCGTCCGTTACGCCGCGGCCGGCGACGCGATGGACACCGAACGGCTCGCGCGCCTGAAGAAGTTCCGCTTCTCGAAGATCCTCATCCGCGCCGAGGACGAGGCCAAGTACCGCACCTTTCTCGACAACGTCCTCAAGCAGGCCGAGAACACGAAGAAGCCGCTCGACGAACGCAGCGCCGCGATGACGGCTTCGACGGACTCGGCGGGCGAGGATCTCGTGAAGCGGGTCGAGAGCGCGGAGACCTACAAGCTCGCGACGAAGCAGTTCGAACGCTTCGCCCAGTTCCTCAAGGCGAACGAGGGCGCGCTGGATCTCGTGCTCGGGACCTTCCGGGATTCGCCCGACCGCGACCACGTCTCGCACGGGTCCTTCGTGGGCACGCTCGCGCTCGCGCTCGCCGAGCAGCACAATCTCCTGAAGCTGCCGGGATCGCGCGCGCAGCTCGTCGCGGCGGCCTTCCTGCACGACCGGCCCCTCGAGCTCATGAACCTCCCCTTCCGCAAAGCGGGAGTCTACACGCCCGAGCAGGAGACCGAGTGGAAGGAACACCCGCTGAAGGCCGCCGAAGCGCTGAACGGCTTCCCCCACTTCGAACGCCTGACGCTGGAGCTCATCGCGCAGCACGAGGAACTCCCGAACGGCAAAGGCTACCCGCGCTCGCTGAACGGCAAGAACATGCAGCCGCTCGCGATCCCGCTGAGTCTCGCCAACCGTTTTGACCACGCGCTCGTGGACGCCGGCCCCAAACCGGGCGAGGAGTTCGCGACGACCTTTAAAATGGCCCAGCTCGGCATCTTCGACCTCGACATGGTTGAGAACTTGCTGAAAATGGCCAAGAAATCCGGACTTATAGTCGCCGGCAATACTTGAACCAACGCGGTGCACGATTTGCTCTTGTCGCCACGCGTTTCGTTCCGTTAAAAGCTCCTTCGTTCGCAAACAAAGGAGATCAAAATGAAATTCACTCAACTCGCCCTTAGCCTCGTCGCCCTCGCCACGACCGCGACGGCTTCGGCCCGCAAACTCGAGCACTTCGAGTGCAAGACGCATCTGGACTACGTCACCACGGAAAACGGCGCGTCCGCGATCAAGACGATCGCCTTCAACGTGCTGGGCTCGCGTTCCGAACAGAACACGCTCGTGGGCGGCATCATGGGTTGGGCCGGCGAGCTCGCCTACTCTTTCGAACAGCCGAGCTACACGCTGAGCGAGAAGACGATCGTCCTGGAAGGCCGCAACGCGACCCAAGTCCTCAAGCTCTTCAATATGGCCCAGCCGAACGGCAAGGCGCAGCTCTTCAACTCGGTCCGGCTCGCGGTCAAAACGGCCGGCGGCGTCGTGACCGCGACGAACGAGATCCTGTCGACCGAAGCGAACGACGCCTACGACGTCGTCTGCACGTCGTCGAAGTGATCTGCTAAGCTCGGGGCGTATGAGTCGTCGAACGAAGTACGCCCCGATCGAACGTTACAATCACGGCTTCCTCCAGGTTGACGCCGAACACTCGATTTACTTCGAGGAAAGCGGCAACCCCAAAGGGAAGCCGGTGCTTTTTGTGCACGGAGGCCCCGGATCCAACACGGACCCCGGCCACCGCCAGTACTTCGATCCCAAGGTCTACCGGATCATCCTTTTCGACCAGCGCGGCGCCGGCAAGAGCACCCCGCACGCGTCGCTCAACAACAACACGACCTGGCACCTCATCTCGGACATCGAACGCCTGCGCGAGAAGCTCGGCGTCGACAAGTGGGTCGTCTTCGGTGGATCCTGGGGCTCCACGCTTTCGCTGAGCTACGCGATCTCGCATCCGGAGCGCGTGAAGGGCCTCGTGCTGCGCGGGATCTTCCTCTGCCGCAAGAAAGAGATCCACTGGTTCTACCAGCACGGCGCGCACCATCTCTTCCCGGACGAGTGGGAACGCTACCTCAAGCCGATTCCCGAAGCCGAACGTCACGACCTCGTATCGGCGTACCATCGCCGTCTCACGTCGGAAGACGAACGCGTGCGCCTCGAGGCCGCGCGCGCTTGGTCGCGGTGGGAAGGCGCCACGATCAAGCTCATCCCGGACACCGCGCAGATCGAGACCTTCACGGCGGACCACCACGCCGTCGCGATCGCGCGCATCGAGTGCCACTACTTCATGAACCACGCGTTCTTCGCGTCGGACAACTGGATCCTCGAGAACATCGCGAAGGTCCGTAAGATCCCCGCGATCATCGTGCACGGCCGCTACGACGTCGTGTGCCCGGTCGAGAACGCCTGGGAGCTGCACAAGGCTTGGCCCGAATCCACGCTCGAGATCGTGGCCGACGCGGGCCACGCCGCGAGCGAGCCCGGGCTCATCGACGCGCTCGTGCGCGCGACCGACGCGTTCCGCGAGCTCTGAGCTCCGGGGCGTCAGGTTCCTTCTGGTTCAGCGGTCGCGTCAAAGAAGGCGGAAGCCGCACTTTGACGCGACCGCTGAACCAGA
>DDRA01000055.1 GCA_002343545.1 Bacteriovoracaceae bacterium UBA2428 | reverse complement strand
CCGACGACTACACCGAGCTCGTCTTCTCCCACCGCGAGGAAGACAAGCATCTGCGACCGGATGACGTCACGACGCTCGCGCAAAGCCTCGCACGCCAGTTGGGCCCCGAAGTCTTTCCGTGGCCCCCGGAGAGCTCGCGCCTGATCTCGCCCCTTTCGGAAGCTTGGCGCAAGCTTCGCGACGATGTCCGTTCGGGAACGATGAAACGCGGCACGCTCGAGTTCGACTTCCGGTTTTCCCCGCCGCATCTTTCCGAGTTGCGCGCGGCGCTGCATCGGGAAGCCGCCGCTGCCGGCGGCTACGACGCTTTCACCGGCTCGAAGTACGTTTTCCTCGAGTCGCTTCTCCTCGAGCAGATGCACCGCTCGGCGATCGCGGCGGGGCGCCCCGAACTCGTCCTGAAGCCGGACTCCGTCACGGCCAAAGCCAAGAAGGGTCTGCACCGCTTGGCCTACGGATCCACGCAGCAATGGGACTCCGTACAGGTTTGCGCGCGGCAGGTCGCGGGTCTGCTCGCGATGTTCCTCATGCGCGAGGATACGAGCCTCGCCGCGACCGAACGGGGCCTCGAACCCTACCGCCGTACGCCGGCGCAGGATTCGCAGCGCGAAGGGCTCGAGAAGATCAAGCGACTCTACGAAGCCCCGAGCGACGACAAGTGCCGCGAGACGCGCGAGTCGCTGACGATGCCGACCTTGATTGCTTTGCTGCGGGCCAAGGTCCCGCTCAGCTTGGGCCCGGAGGCGCCGTTGCCGTTCTCCTACACGTTGCGTGCGAACGGCGTTGGCCAGGAAGGCATCGTCTATTCGCCGATGCCCGCTCAGCTCGGAAGGGTCGACACGCCGATCCTCAAGGAGATCGAGGAGTCCCAGCTCAACGGTCGCCGGGGGCAGAATCGCGACTCGGCCCTGCTCGAAGACAGTCGCCTGAGGGGCCCGCGCGCGACGGTCGGCCGTCCCGGCGAGATCGAGTCGCCCAATTATCATCACGACGGGTTTGAGGGGTACGCAAAGGCGATCCCCGTCGCCGACGACGAAATCCCCGTGCCGGCTCCCGTGCCGAAGGCGTTGCCCGTGGCGGAGCCGGTCGCTCCCATTCCCCTCGAAATCCCGGGCGAGTAGTCGCGCGCGAAAGCAGAAAAACCCCCGGAAGCGGTAGGGCTCCCGAGGGTTTGGGTCTTTCAGGACTTAGAAAACGTCGTACGGCTGGGCCGCAAAGTCGACGTCGTTGCCCTCGAACGCGCCGCCCGTGCCCCCGGCCGTTGCGAGGTCGTGGCAGCTTTTCTCGAAGGTGATCGTGTGGCCGTCAAAGTGGCCGTCGGTCAGATTTCCTTGACCGTTCGCGTAGGTCGCTGAGTCGTCCGTCGCGTCATCGGCGGAAGGGGTCGAGCTTTCGCCGCAGGATACCAGCGTCGTTAAGAGGGCCGCGAGAAGGGGAAATCGCCAAGTTATAGTGTCCTTTCCAGACATGCGTTCGGGCCCCATGCCCGGAACGCCTCGCTTTCGGACAAAGCCTTACGAAAACGGAGAGTCTCGGCGAACTTGATGCGTGAGGTTTGGCCGCTAAAGAATCGAAGTCGTTTGAAAAAAGAAAAAGCGGCGCGGGAGTCAAAGCTTCCCGCGCCTTAGAGTGGGGAGACTACTCGATCGAGAGGGATTGGCAGGTTCTCGATTGATCCGTGATCCTCTCGATGCGCTTTTTGTAAGGGGCTTGTTCCTCGTCACTCGCCTTTGCGTAGGTGCTTTCGAGTCCGTTGACGAAGGGATTGCGCGCCTTCGTGTTGATCGCGTAGGAGGTCACGTCACGGTGGGGATTCGCCAAGAATTCTTCGCGCGTGACCGGAGCGTGCCTTGTGTCGACGCTGTGGACGCGCGGTCCGAGCTGCGCCTTGATGGCGAGCATGCGGGTCTCCGCGATTTTGCTTAAACGCGAGTACTCCGGCCATGCGCGCTCGATGGCCGCGGCTCGTTCGCCGTTTCTCCAGCGCAGGCAATCCTTTGTCTCCTTCGGGTAAGCGAGTTGCTTAAAGATATCGTGATCGGTGTTAATCCCGGGAAAGGCCTTCAGAATCGAGGACGCAACTTTGAGATTGAGGGGCGGCGAAAAAGTGAGTGCGACGAGGGCCCGCGCGTCCGAAGATCCCCGTCGTTGCAGTTCCTTGAGGTATCCGCGCTCCGGCAAATTACGGTGGCCGGCGCCGGCGATCGCAACCTCGAGCGAGTAGTAGAGCTCGTGAAAGATGAGTCCCGTGCGATCAAGCGGCGAGAGGGCCCCAACGAGGGAACGATCGAAGGTGACGCTGCGAGCTTGGTCGTTACGGAACGCGGCCTGCAAGAGCTCCCAGTCGTCGTTTAGTCGAACGGGAGTCCGCCCCACGTCGCGAGTCTCCACGAGGCTCATGTCGACCGTCCGCCAGGTCAAGGTCGTCAGGTTACTCTCGAGCGAGTCCGAGAGAATCGGACTGGCCGTCTGGAGATTCGCGAAGGTCCGTACGACGAGGTCGACGGTGCTTTCGTGCCCTTGGAGCCGGGACAACGGCTTGAGGGTTCGCTCGACGACGCCGCGTAGACGCTCGACTTCTTTCTTCGGGACGAGATTCGTGGGGGGCAGGGCGGGCAGGCTCGTTTGGTCTTCGAGGCCAGCCTCCACAAAGTCATAGAGCTCAACTTGGCCCGTCGAGATCTGGCGGGCGACCTTGCCGCCGCCGCCGCTGATGCCGCCTTCGGGGTTTTGTTCGGCCCGGGCGACCACCGACGCGAGGGCAAGGATCGTGATTCCAAGGGTTTTTGAGAACATGAAAGCCTCCATTGCGAGTTCTTTGGGCGAGAGCTTCGTGTCCCGGAAACACGAGATCTCTAATTAATTCGCTGCGCAGAGTCAATATTTAGGGGTTCTTGTCGCCCGCCGCTAGAAATGTTTCATTAAAATATACCGATTAAGTTCATTAAGAATGAAAAAATCTGTCTAAGAGGCTGGATATTATGATAAAGTCAATTTTTCAGTTTCTGGATTATTTGGCGTATATGCGCGCGACGCTCGCCGACCCCAAGCGGGGCGGGCGAGGCCAGCAAGGACAGATCGCCCGCGCCATCGGATCGCCGAGCTCGCACGTCTCGCAGGTTCTCTCGGGGCGTTCCCACCTCACGCTTGAGCAAGCGGCCTCGCTCAATGCGCACTGGCGGCTGGGCACCGAGGAGGGCCGCTATTTCTTGCTGCTCGTGAGCTACGCCAGGGCGGGGCACCCCGACCTCAAGCGGCAGTTGCGCGCGCAGATCGATGAGATCCGCGCCCAGCACGCCAAGCTGCGTCCGCAGGTCGCGAGCCAAACCGTGGACTCGGGCAGCGTCGCGCCCGCCTACTACAGTCACTGGTCCTACGCGGCCACGCACATGCTGCTTACGATCCCGCGCTACCGCACGGCCTCGGACGTGGCCAAGGCGCTGGGACTCGACGAGATGCAAGTTGCTCGCGTCGTCGCCTTTCTCGTTCAATCGGGCCTCGCCGAGGCCGAGACTTCGGGAGGCTTTCGCGCAACGAACGTGGGGCTGCACTTGGCCGAAGAGTCTCCCTGGCTACTTGCGCATCACGCGAACTGGCGACAGAAAGCCGTGGAGTCCCTGATGCGCTACGACTCTTCGCGTGAGTTGCGGTACTCGGGGGTCGTGACGCTCGCCGAGAAAGACATTCCCTTCGTGCGCGAGCGTCTCGTCGAGGCCTTGCGCAGCTCGCTCGAGATCATCGGACCTTCGTCGTCGGAGCGGCTTATGGCGCTCAATATCGACTGGTTCGGGCTCGTTTAGCGCTTCGTCGCCCAATAAAAAAACCCCCGGAAGCCGCTAGGCTCCCGGGGGTTTGGGTCACGCGTTTCGCGCTTCCCGGACTCTTAGTCTTGCTTGCCGATCTTGGAAAGCTTGGCCGCGAGTTCGGGGTTGAGCGTGTCGGCGAGCGACGAGCGGCCCGTGCCTTGCGAGGCGCGGTAAGCTTCGACGTTCTCGCGCTCTTCGCGACGCTTCATCGCCTTCACGGAGAGGGAGACTTTGCGTTCGCGCGAGTCGATCGCGAGGATCTCGCACTTGATCTTGTCGCCGACCTTCACGATTTGGTCCGGGTGCATGATGCGTTCGTCCGAAAGTTCGGAGACGTGGATCATGCCCTCGAGGCG
>DDRA01000118.1 GCA_002343545.1 Bacteriovoracaceae bacterium UBA2428 | reverse complement strand
GTCAGGCGTTTTTTGGTAGCGCACTCGCGTCATTCTGACGCACGTGCGCTACCAAAAAACGCCTGACGCCTTAGCGTGGGAGCGTCCACGTAAGGTCGCTTTCGATCTCGTCGAGGAGGAGGCCCGTCGCGTCGGAGTCGTTGAACTCGAAGCGGCCGATGTCGCCCGCTCCGCGCTCGAGGCGACGCAAGACGACGGATTGGCCGTGCATCCGAACTTGCAAAGTTCCCGCCTTGAGATCGCGACGGTCCTGGAGACGACTTCCGAGCCCTTCCTTGATGGCGAGACGAATCATCTCGCGGTAGGTCGAAAGATCGTCCGCGTCGAGCGGGCTCAGGGTCGGAGCGACCCGACGTTTCGGGCAGCAGATTTCTTCGACGAGCAGACGTTCGCCGTTCTCGAAGACGCGCAGGTGCGAAGTCCCGTCCTTGGCCTCGACGCGATAGTCGATGAGCCAGGGGCGGTCGCCGAAGAGCGCCTCGTTCGACGCCTCCGGCGCGCTCGCGCACGCCCCCAAAAGCCACGCCGCCCCCCAAGCCCGAATCTTCATCCTTAAAAGGATAACACCCTAAGTCCGTTCCGGGGGAAGGATCTTGATGCTTCCCGTATCCCCGTCGATCTCGACGAGATCGCCCGTCTTGATCTTCGCGAGGATGCCCGCCACGTTCGCGACGGCCGGAAGGCCGAACTCACGCGCCACGATCGAGCCGTGGGAAAGGTAGCCCCCCGTTTCCATCAAGAGGCCGCCGGCCCGCAGGAAGAGCGGCGTCCAGCCCGGGTCCGTCGAGGGGGCAACGAGGATCTCGCCCGCCCGGAGCTCGTGGCCGAGCTCCGGCGAGAGGAGGACGCGCGCCACGGCGCGAACCCGCCCCGAAGAAACGGCGATCCCCGAGAAGTCGCCCTTCCCGCCGCGCGCCTTGGCTTCGACGCGGATCGCGCGACGCGAGGCGCCCTCCTCGATCAAGTCGGGTTGCGGGATCGCCTTGAGCCGCTCCATCGTCGCCCTTCGCTCGCGCACGAGGACGCGAAAGCCCTGCCCCGCGCTTTCCGAACGCAGCCAACGCTCCATCTCGACGATCGTCAGGTGGAACGCGTCGTCGGGACGATCGAGGCGACCCTCGCGCACGAGTTCGGCCCCCACGCGCAAGGTCCAGCGCCGCGCCGTCAGCGAAAAACGAATGAGTTCGGACTTGCCCTGCTCGCGGAGCTCGGCGCCGCGGACGGCGTCGTCGCGCAGCTTCCGCACCCCGGCGCGCCACGGCCAGGGGACGCGGCGGCGAAGCTCCGCCTCGGCGCCCGCGCGGATCGCGCCTTGTTTGGCGCGCAGGTCCCGGAGCGCGACGCCGCCCACGAGCGCGGCGATCTGCCGGAAGACGGGCTCCGGATCTTCCGCCCAACGCGGCACGAGGATGTCCGAGTCGAAAGTGGAACGATGTCCGAAGTCCGCGAGATAGCGTTCCACGCCCGCGCGGAAGTCGCCGGGCGGCAGCCGCTCGCGCCAACCCGCGGCGAGCTCCGCGGGTTCGGCGAGACTCGCGCGTAACGAAGGATCCCGTGCCGCGATCTCGGCCAGCTCGACGAGACGATAGCCAAGCTCCGCGCTCGGGAGCTTGGCGAGGCCGGCCATGAGCCGATTCATCATCGAGCGGGCGTCCGCCCCCAGCCGCGGCTTAAGTAGTCCCGTCGCCATCGAGAGCGACGTTCCCGACGCCAAGTTCATGGGGCCTTCGTCGTCGCCGTAGGCGAGCACGCGGGCCTGGCACTCAAGCTGGATCGCGAGGAGCTCGGCCTTGCCCTCCGCCCGATCGATGCGCGCGACCATCGCTTCGTTCCACGCGCGGATATCCCCGAGCAAGCGGGGCGCGTCCTTCGCGACTCGCCGGATCCCGCGGAAGAGCCGCAGGCCGGCAATTAGGCGCCGAAGACCGACCCAAGGGGAACGGCGGGGCAACTCGAGATCGGGTTGGTGCCCGCCCATCGTCTCGCTCGTCTCGACGGGCGGCAGCCCGAAGGCGTCCCACAGCTCGTACTGCATCGTGGTCACGTCCAGGTAAAGGCGCCCGCCGAGGACCTTCATGCGCTCGAGCCCGCGCAAGAAAGGGTAGCGCCCGACGCGGAGTCCGTAGGTCAGGAGGCGATTGGCCATGAGCGGGATGAAACGCCGAATCGACATGGCGAGCACCATCGGCACGGCGTCCTTCACGTTCGCGCACGACCAGAGCGTGGGCGAGCCCGCGAGCTCGGGATAGGCGTAGCGCGGCAGGCTCGTCACGGGCCGCGCCTGCACCACGCTCAGGTGCCCACGCGCGAACACCCACTCGATGTCGTAGGGCAGCTCCCCGTCGCCGAGGGCGTCCTCGACGGCGAGGGTCAGGCGCACGACCTGGCGCAGTTCGTCGTCGCTCAGCGACGGCGCGGCATCGGCGGCGACGGCGCGCGTCTGGGTGCCGCCGTCCGCGCGCAGGCTCGTTCGCGTTTGCTTGCGACCCGGCTTGCGCGCGACGATCGGATACGTCAGCTCGTCGTGCCGCACGGTCCACTCGTCGGGGCTGCTCTGCCCCGACACGACGGACTCCCCCAATCCGAGGTTCGCGTTGACGACGCAAAGGTCACGGCGGCCCGTGCGCGGATCGCACGAGAAGGCGATACCGGCGCGGTCGGCCGGCACGAGTTCCATCACGATGACGGCCATGCGGAAGGCCGCCTCGTCGATCTTGCGCGCGCGGCGGTAAGCCACGGCCCGCTCGCTCGAAGCCGACCGATAACAGGCTTCGAGCGCCGCGCGGAGCGCTTCCCGCCCGCGCACGTTCAGGACGGAGTCGTGGATACCCGCGAAGGAGTGCTCCGCGCCGTCTTCCGCCGAAGCGGACGAGCGCACGGCGAGCGGAGCTTCGGCGATCCCTTGCGCGGCGAGCCCGGCCAGGCAAAGCTCGACGAGCTCGTCCCACCGAGCGGCGTCGGCGAGCGCGTGCGCCGGGGTCGTCAGCACGCCGCCACGCGGAACCTCGAAGCCGTGCCGCACGAGGCGGCCGAGGCCGTGGGCCTTGCCGCCCACGAGCGCGAGCGGCCGGAGCGCGCACTCTCCGAAGGGAACCCAAAGCGTTTCGTCAGCGGCCATTCTGCGCTCCCTTCAAAAAGAGGTCGATCGTCGTACGGACGTGGCGACGGAAGGCCTTGGGCTCGGGATCACGCGCGCCGTCGGGGCCGCGGCCCCGCGTCCAAGCGCTCACGATGCGCAGAAAGAAGAAGCGGAACATCCCGGCCAAGTCGGCCGCCGAAAGGTCGTTCCGCACGACGCCGCGCTTTTGCCCCGCGGCGAGGATCGGCTCGATGAGGCGTTGCAGATTATCGGAGCGGTCGTCGAAGTCGCCGGCGACGGACTCCTGGATGCGCGCCTTGAAGTAGATGCGCAAGAGGGGACGGTGGCGTCCGCAGAAATCGAAGAGACCGACGAGGGAAAGGAACATCTGCTCGGCGACGTCCGGCTCGGCGAGCAGGCGCGCGCGGAGCGGAGCCCAATCCTCGGCATCCGAAAGGACGCGGACGCGCTCCTTCAGCAACTCGACCTTGCTCTTGAAATGATTGTAGAGGGTGCCGCGCGTGACGCCGGCGGCCTCGGCGATTTCCTCGATGCGAACGGCTTCGAAGCCCTTGCGCAGGATAAGCTCCGCGCCCGCGCGACTCAGTTCGTCGCGCGTGCGGGCGCGGGCCTTGGCGTAGGTTCGGGGGGCTTGGACCATATATTCAACATAGCACAATTTTGAACATTGTGCATTTTTAAGTCTCGGCGTGGCCCCACGCTCCCCGTATCTAGGCCAGATCAAAGAACAAAACTTCGGTATCCTCGGTGGCCCTCAGCGTGACCGAGGTCTCGGACTCGACCGTGAGGCCGTCGCCCGCGCGGAGTGCCTGCGGCCTTTCCCCGAGGGCCTCGACGGCGCCGCCCACGACCTGGATCCAAGCGCCCCGCCCGGCCTTCCATTCGAGCTTGCGCTCCTGCCCGGCGCGGAAGCGCACGATCCAGAGCTTGGCGTCCTGGCCGATCGCCACGGCGCCGCCCCCGCCTTCCGGCGCGGCCGCGAGCACGAGGCCGTCGCGCTCGAGCGTCTCCCGCACGCTCGCCTGCTCGTAGCCCGGCTTGCGCCCGGCGCGCTCGGGCAAGAACCAGATCTGGTAGAGGCTCGTCGTCTCGTCGGCGAGGTGGTTGAACTCGGAGTGCCGGATTCCCGTGCCCGCGCTCATGCGCTGGACTTCACCGGGACGGATCACGCCTTGGCCGCCCTCGCTGTCGCGGTGTTCGATGGCGCCGCGCGTGACGTAGGTCACGATCTCCATGTCGCGGTGCCCGTGCATCGGAAAGCCGGCTCCGCCCTCGATGTGGTCCTCGTTCATGACCCGCAGGCTGCGAAACTGCACGTGCTGGGGATCGAAATAGTCGCCGAAGGAAAAGCTGTGGGCCGTGCGGAGCCATCCGTAGTCGGCCTGTCCTCGGTCGTTCGCTCGTCTCAGGGTTCTCATGGGCGATGCTCCTTTCGTCGTTCGTGACGAAGACCAATCTATACCCGTCGCGCTCCCACCGAAACATCAACAATCTTGACTCTTTGTTTCAGAATTGAAACAATCCGGGCATGGACCTGAACCTGCTGCCCGGCTTCGTCGCGATCGCGCGCCAAGGAACCCTGAGCGCCGCCGCCCGCGAGCTCGGTCTCTCGAAGGCGACGCTCAGTCGTCAACTCGCCGCGCTCGAGGCCGAGCTCGGCGTGACGCTCGTCGACCGCTCGACGCGACGTCAGCGCCTGAGCCCCGCGGGCGAGCGCCTTTACCATCGCGTCGCCCCCACCCTCGAGGAATGGCGCGATCTCCGCGACGAGACGATCGGCCAGGAGAGCGGCACGCGCGGCAGCGTTCGGCTCACGGCCCCGATCGAGGTCGGCACCCAGGTCCTCGCGCCGGCCCTCGCCAAGTTCCGCGCGGCTTATCCCGACGTCGACGTCGAAGTGCGGCTCGCCGACGCGCGGCTTGATCTGAGGGACGATGGGCTCGACGTCGCGCTTCGCGCGGGCCCGCTCGTAGACTCGCGCCTCAAGGCCGTGCGCCTCGGGCAAGGGGCCTTCCGCCTTTACGCCTCCACGGACTACCTCAAGCGCCGGGGACGACCGCGAAAACCCGCGGATCTGCGCGAGCACGAACTCATCGCGTTCTCGCCGCGCCCGGGCCCGGCGATCTGGTCGCTCGTCGGGCCCGCGGGAAAATTTCGCCTGGAATTGCGGGATCGCCTGCGGGTCAACAACCTCGATCTCGCGCGGCGCTTTACCCACGAGGGGCGCGGCTGCGCCGGCTCTCACCTCTGCCTCTTCCGCGCCCACGCGGCC
>DDRA01000007.1:4742-8794 GCA_002343545.1 Bacteriovoracaceae bacterium UBA2428 | reverse complement strand
CGCAAGGTCGTCGTGGGCGTCGCGGGGTCGCACGTCAAAGGGCTCAACTCCACGGGCGTCGTCGGCATCAAGGGCAAAGAGATCGAGCGCGGCGACGTGAATCGCGTGATCGACGCGGCCCGCGCCGTCGTCATCCCGGCCGATCGCACCGCGCTCCACGTCCTGCCGCAAGAATTCAAGGTCGATGACCAGGACGGCATCCGCGATCCTATGGGCATGATGGGCACGCGCCTGGAAGCGAAGGTCCATATCGTGACGGCCGCGCAGTCGGCCATCCAGAACATCATTCGCTGCTGCACGAAGCTCAACCTTCAGGTCGCTTCGCTCGTGCTGCAACCGCTCGCGTCGGCGCGCGCGGTCCTGTCTCAGGACGAGATGGAGCTTGGCGTGGCCCTCGTCGACGTCGGGGGCGGAACGACGGACCTCGCGATCTTCCACGAAGGTTCCATCGTCCATACCTGCGTGCTGCCGATCGGCGGCAACCACATTACCCAAGACCTCGCCATTGGCCTGCGCACGCCGCAGACCGAAGCCGAGCGCCTCAAGGTCGCGAGCGGTTGCTCTCTCAAGTCGATGATCGAGGACCACGAGACCGTCGAGGTTCCTTCGGTCGGCGGCCGTCCGGCCCGAGTCGTGAACCGCAAGCTACTGGGCGAGATCATCGAGCCGCGGATGGAAGAGATTTTCCAGCTCGTGAACCGCGAGATCATCGCGAGCGGCTGCTCGGACATCCTGGGCGGCGGCGTGGTGCTCACCGGCGGAACGACGCTCATGCCGGGCGCGCTCGAGCTCGCCGAATTCGTTTTCGACCTTCCGGTGAAGCGCGCTTCGCCGGAGAACATTGATGGCTTCGCGGATCTCGTCGCGTCGCCCATCTACTCGACGTCCGTGGGTCTCGTCCTTTGGGGCGGCCAAGACCGACAGGCTGCGAGCCGTAAGGCCATGGCCCCCGGAGAAACCGTGGGCCGGGTCAAAGACTCCATCAAGAATTGGCTCGGAGAGCTGTTCTAAGTCCGAAATTTTCCTGGGAGGAAAAAAAATGGCATTCGAACTCATGGAAGACGAAACGATCGCTCTGGGGCAACCGACGCCCGAAACCGCGGCGTCCGAGACGCCGGCCGCTAGCGTGACGAGCCCCGTGCTCGAAACGACTTCGGTGGATGCGTCCGCACCGGTCGAGACCGCCGCCCCGCGCGTCGAAGTCGGCGAAACCTTGGAAGCTCAAGCCGAAGAAGAGATCGTGAACGTGGACGCCCCGATCCTGGGTGCGAACATCAAGGTCGTCGGGGTCGGCGGCGGCGGCTGCAACGCGGTCAACGCCATGGTTAAGGCCGGCCTTACGGGCGTCGAGTTCATCTGCGGCAACACGGACCGCCAAGCCCTGGGCAAGAGCCTGGCCCACAAGAAGATCCAGCTCGGCGCGGTCCTCACGAAGGGCCTGGGCGCCGGCGCGAACCCGATGGTCGGCAAGAACTCCGCTGAGGAAAGCCGCGAAGAAATCATCCGCATGCTCACGGGCGCGGACATGGTTTTCGTGACGGCGGGCATGGGCGGCGGCACCGGTACGGGCGCGGCTCCGGTCGTGGCGCAAATCGCGCGCGAGATGGGCGCCCTCACCGTGGGCGTCGTGACGAAGCCCTTCATCTTCGAGGCGCCCAAGCGTACGCGCGTCGCCGAGCAGGGGCTCAGCATCCTGCGCGACAGCGTCGACACGCTCATCCAGATCCCGAACCAGCGTCTGCTCTCGATCGTCGATAAGAAAACGACCGTCATGGAAGCCTTCGCCCGCGCCGACGAAGTCCTGCTGAATGCCGTTCAGGGCATCTCGGACCTCATCAACGTGAGTGGTCACATCAACCTCGACTTCGCCGACGTTCGCACCGTCATGACGAATCGCGGTCTCGCGCTTATGGGTACCGGCGTCGCCGAAGGCGAGAACCGCGCCGTCGCGGCCGCCCACCAAGCGATCTCGAGCCCGCTGCTCGAGGACGTTTCGATCAAGGGCGCGACCGGAATCATCGTGAACATCACGGGTCCCGAGGATCTCGCGCTGCACGAGATCCACGACGCCGTTTCGCTCGTGACGGAAGAAGCCGACCGCGACGCCGAAGTGATCTTCGGTTCGGTCCTGAGCCCGAACGGATCGCAAGCGGTTAAGGTCACCGTCATCGCGACGGGCTTCCCGCACCCCGCGCAACGTACGCTTTCGGTTCAAGTGCCGCGCAACCTTCCGGACATGCGCGAGCCGGCTCCGGCGGTTTCGGCTCCCGCGCCGACTCCCACGGTCGCCGCTCCGGTCGCGAGCGCGATCCCCGCGCCCACGCCGACCTACGTTCCGCCGCAGATGACGCAGGCGGCTTCGATGGTCGCTCCGGAAGCATCGGCTCCGATGGCGAACCCGGCGCCCGTCTACCAAAGCTACGCTCAACCGATGGCGCCCCAGCCGGCTCCGCAAATGCCCGCGCCGCAGCACTTGCAGCCGCAAGTTCCGCCGCAAATGCAGATGCCGTCGTCCATGCCGATGCCGGCGCAGCCCGCGCCGCAGGGGCAAACGCAGATGCCGCCGACCGCTTTCGCGGCCAAGACTTTGCCGCGTGATTTCTACGCGAATCCCGCTCCGACGGCCCACGTCGCTCCGCGCGCCCAATCGGTCGAGCAGGCTTGGGTAAGCGCAAACCGCGCCGCGGTCTCGCAACCCGTCGAGGAGGTCTCGGCGCCGAGCTTGGACGAGTTGGAACTCGCGGAATTGGCGGCCGAAGCCGCTCCCGCTCCCGTCGCACCGGCCGCGCCGAACGAAGAGGCGGGCGCTCAGCTAAGCCTGACTCTGTTGGCGGCGAAGAAGATCGCGCACGAACTCGGGTTCCGCTCGCAACAGGCGGGCGAAGATCTCGAGATCCCGGCCTTCCTTCGCAAGGGCCTGACCGACAACCCCGGCAACGGAAATCGCTAAGCGGCTTCCCGGTCCGCGATCCCGATCGGATCGACGAGTGGGGCTTCCTTCGGGGAGCCCCACTTTTTTTTGGCCTCTTTCAGCATCCGGATGCCGTCGCGGAGTTCGATCTCGCTCAACGGCCTTCCCATGTGGAAAACGGCGTTGCGGATTTTTTGGAGTCGAAAAAGCAGGGCGCAAGATCCCTTCGCTTCGTCCGCTCCCGAGAGCACGGCGAAGAGGCATCCCATGTCGGCGAAGGTCGGCGAGAAGTTTCGGCCTTCGTTCGTTCCGGCGAGAAAGCGAAGCGTGCCGAACCACTGCGCCCGGCTGAAGGTGCCTTTGGTTTCGGCGATGAGAGGTTCGAGCGTCGAAGGATCGTCCAGGTGTGCTTTCAGCAGCGTCGTGGTTTCCGCCCAGTCGAGCCCGAAGTAGCCTTGGAATCTCGTCGCGAGTTCGGCATCGAGCGCGACGAGTCCGAGCAGGCAGCGAAAGCGAAGCGCTTCGAAGTCGCCCAGCGCCGCGGGGACGGAGCGTTCGTCTTCGAATGCCGTCCAGAAGGTCGAAGATTCTCTTTTGGGATCGGCGTTCACGGTTTTCTCCTCGTCACGGAAGACGCTTCCCGAATCCAACCCGGTTCCCGCAGGCTACGGATCCAGTCGCAGAAGTTTTCGCGGAATCCGGCCTCGTTCGTGAGCACGCGGCGCCATTCCGAAAGCTCGGCGTCCGACAGCGAGCCGCCGACCCAACGAGCGACGAAGGCGTCGAGCTCGGGCGCGAGAAAATCGATCTTGGGCGTCTTCATGCGCCGACTCCTTTGCGGAAGTCCCGCAGGTCCAGACGGTCTTTCGCTTCGAGGATGCGCTCACGGACTTCGCCGAGATCCGTACGCAGGATAAGGGCGATCTCGGGATCAAGCAGCCCTTCGAGGTGAAGCTGATAGATGAGGCGGCATTCTTCCGGGAGTTGCCGCGTGAGCTCGAAGAAAGCGTCGACGAGCGGAGCCGACACCGAGCCCGGGACGAGCGCGACCGGCGAGAGATCGCGGCCTTCGCCGACCTGCTCGTCGTGGCGGTCGGGATGATGCTTGGCTTTGAATCGGGCGTACGCGCGGGTCAGGAAG
>DDRA01000007.1:343-4604 GCA_002343545.1 Bacteriovoracaceae bacterium UBA2428 | reverse complement strand
ACGCGCGGGTCAGGAAGAGCGGCAACGAGAAAGGCTTTTCTTCCGCGCGTTGCCATCGCGCGTGGAGCGCTTTCCACTCGCCGTCTTCCTTGAGGTAGCGCGTGAAGTCCAAGAGCAGACTTTCGAGGGAGCTTTTTGACGGCTGCACTCCCCAGCGCGAGTAGCCGCTAAAATGCACGGATGTTACGATGGGATGCAGAACCTCGCGGAGGGCATCGAGGCAATAAGAGGGATCCCATGACTCGTCGGCACAGTTTTGGAGGACGCTTCGGTCGTCTCTCTCGATCCATGGTGCCCACAGGGCCTTCTCCAGATATTTGCCACTCCGCGTTGTCATGTGTTTCCTATCGGCGCAGCGTGTTATTTCTTAAGCTCTTCGTTTCATTTTTCTTCGTTTCGGAAGCAAAATCGGCAACTTACGATCCGCCATCGATTGAAAAAGTTTCCGGAGTTTTACGTTTAAAGGGGCCCCTAGAACCGAAGGTCACGGTGAGCCTCGGTGAGAGTCGTAGCGTCGGCGGAAGCTGCCAGGGGGCCGCGACGGATGACCTCATCCTCAAACTTCCCACGCTTTCGGAACCCTGGTTGCAAGGATTGGCCGCCAAGCCGAGCGACGGTCCCTGCTCGGTTTTGGCGGTGCCTTCGGCCGACGGCGGCGTGGAACTTCGGCTCTCTTACGCAAGGCCGAAGGGGGTTTCGCGTCGCTTGCGCACGCTCGAGTTCGAGACGTCGACTCACTTCATCGTAGACCATTGGTTCGAGGCGAAGTCCGCGGCCGGCGCGACGAAACCGTCTTCCGCTCGAAAGACCAAGGAGCAGGAAATCGCGCTGCCCGGGGACGCGCCGCCTTTCCTCGGTGCCTTCGTCGAGAAGATGTCGTGGGAAAGTATCCTGGGCGCGGAGTCCCGTTCCTTCGACGTGACCGGGTCCGGTTTGGATCGCTTCCGCGGTTTCGACCGCGAGCAGAACGTCGGGAACGATGCTCGTCCGCTCGCGAAGCGGAAGCTGCAGATTCCGCTCCTTTTCTTCGCTCCGTTGGATCGACCTTTGAGTTTCGCCGAAACGGTTTTCCCCTTTCCGACTTTCGCGGCCACCGCGGCCCACCCGACGAAGCAGCAGCAGGCCGCCATCGATGGGATGAACTTCGCGGTCGCGCTGGCGCGGGAAAAGAAGTGGCTCAAGGCCCGCGAATCCATCGAAATCCTGCAAAAGAGCGCCTACGCGTCGGAGCTGCCGGACTCGGACTCGCGTTGGTGGGCCTTGCGCGGATACGTTTACGTCAAGGCCGGCGACGAGTTTCTGGCCGCGCCGGCGGAAGAAACCCTCAAGGAGCCCGACGGTCGCGTGATCTCGAAGCGGGACGTGGGGCGCATGCTGCACCGGCAAGGGCTTATCCTCTGGAGTGACGGTCTCCGGAAAACGGCGGGTTCCGGCGGCGGGTTTCAAGACCACGTGGAGTACATGGCCCTCGAGTCCGTGCGTCGCTTGTTCCTGGATAACATCCACTACGGAGCCGCGAGCCTGACCGGGTGGCTGTTGCGTTACTCTTGGCCAGATCGCATCGAAGAGCGCTTCCGCTATCTGCACGCGGAATCTTTCCTGCAATTGGGCATGTTCGACGAAGCCAAGGGTCTTTTTTCGAAGTTCTACGAGGAGCGCAAGGGGACGCCTGTCAGTGCGCGCATTGATCGCCGCCTCGTTCCTTCGTCGGCCTTCCGATTGGGAGATCTCGAGATTCGTCGAGGTGCCTTCGAGGCGGCGACCCAAGCGTACGCCGCGGCCCTCGCGGGAAACCTGGGACCGGGAAAGGTGAACTTCGAAGGCGCTTGGTATCCCGACGAAGTCCGAAACTTTCCCGAGTTCTTCCTGAACCGCGCGTTCGCGACGACGAGGCTCGGTCATTACGCCGACGCGCTGAACGACCTGCGCGCTTTCCTGTACTTCGTTCCTCACGATGCGGACGTCGGCATCGCTTACTATCTCGTCGGCGATCTTCTCGACCGTCTCGGGGTCGATACGGCGAAGGTCGACGGCGCGTGGCGGGAGTGCTCTTTCAAAGTCGCGGATTCCCTGGGTGCTCGCCTGTGCCAAGCGCGCGAAGCGGCCCGCCAGCTCCCGCGCGATCCGGAGTCTCGCTGGCCTCGGCTCATCGGGCTGATCGAGGAAGCCCGTTCGTCGCGTCTCAAGTCGCCGCCCCGGAACCTTTCCGCCGTCGACTTGGATTTTTTCGTGCAGATTCTCGTCGCGCACGCTTTCGTCGAAGCCGGCAAGCCGGACCAGGCGTTGCTTCGGCTGGAAGCCTTGGAGAAGATCGAGGCTTCCCGCTACCTTCGCGACTGGTACCGCGAGTACCAAATCACGGCGTTCTCGGGCGTCCAGTCCGCCCGGATCGCGAACGGAAAGGCGCGGGAAGCCATCGTCGAGTACGAGAAGCGGCGTCTGACGACGTTCCTCGGAAGTGACCGTCCGGCCATCCTTTTTCGGGTGGCCGAGGCTTTCGCGCAGTCGCAACTCTGGCCGGAGGCCAAGGCGGCGCTCGACTCGGCCGACCGGCTCGCGGAGTCCTTCAAGGACGCGGACGGACGCCCCTTCGATCCCACGCCCGAAGATTGGCATCGGCTGCGGGCCCGCGTGCTCATCGGTTTGATCTCGACCCAGCCGCGCCAGGCCGTCGAAGCTCGGCGCGCGCTGGCGAAGGTGAACAAGAACTCGATCGATTTTCGCCGGATGTCGCTGGACTTGGCGCTGGCCACGAAGGACGAGAAGGCGCAGGCCGACGCCTGGAAAGCCCGGCTGTCCAAGGATGCGTTGAGCTGGGAGGAGATCGTGGACTACGAATCGCTCCTTGGCCGCTTGGGGCGAGCTTACTTCGCGGATCGTCGACGCCTGCTCGAGAGCCGCGTCGGCGCCTGGTTCGCGGAAAGGGAGAAGTTCGGCGAGAAAGCGGCGCCTCCGACCGAGCTTTTGTCGAAGCTCGCGGAGTCCCGCGCCGAAGCGAACGATCTCGCGGGAGCGCTCCGAGTCTGGGAACATCTGCTCGGCGGATCGCCGGCGCCCGAAGACGGAGCGCGGTACTCGTTCCGGAAAGGCGAGATTTTGCGGAAGCTCGGCCGGCTCGACGAAGCCCGCCAAAGTTTCGGGGCCGCGAGAACTTTGGCGCCAGAAAGCCTATGGGGTCAGCTTTCCGCCGCCGTTTTAGCCGAAATTCCGTCGAACTGAAGGCCTATCCGTCGAAGCTCCGTCGCTTGTGAGTGGCACGGAAGCTGCTCTCCTAGATCTAGGAGGGAGGTTCGGCGAATGGTTGACGCTACTTTGTCGATACTCGAGAAGGCACTCGACATGCGCATGCGCGCGCACGAGATCCATGCCTCCAACGTCGCGAACGCGAACGTGCCGGGATTCAAGGCCCGCAAGATCGAGTTCGAGGAAAGCCTCCGCGGCGCGGCCGAATCCCTCGAGATCGAGGGCTTGCCGATGCGCGCCCGCGAGTCGCGCGCGGCGGCCGAAGTTCAGGACGTCTCGGCCAATCTCGTGGATGATCCGCTCGCCAAGGCTTCGGCGGACGGCAACACCGTGAACATGGAGCGGGAGCAGACCGAGATCGCCAAGAACACGATCCTCTACCAGGGAACCACGCAGATCATCTCGAAGAAGCTCGCGCTCCAGAAATACGTTCTCTCCGAAGGAGGTCGTTGATCATGGACGTCTTGAAGACGATGGACGTGGTCGGGTCGGCGCTCACGGCGGAACGCACTCGTCTCAACGCCGTCGCCGCGAACGTGGCCAACGCGAACGTCACGCGCAACGCCGACGGCTCGGGCCCCTACAAACGTCAGGACGTCGTGCTGCAATCGATCCCGTTGGCTTCGGAGTTCGGCGAAGTTCTGGACGAGGCGCAATCGACGCACACGGAAGTTCGGGTCGTCGAAGTTCGCCAGGACCCCAATCCGCCGCGCCTGACCTACAATCCCGACCACCCGGACGCCAACGCCGAAGGCTACGTCGCGATGCCGAACGTGAATCCGGTCGCGGAGATGGCCAACATGATCTCGGCGCAGCGGGCCTTCGACGCGAACGTCAACGTCTTCCAAACGACCAAGCAGATGGCGCTGAAGGCGCTCGAGATCGGGAAGTAGGGGGGGCTAGATGTCGGAATTCAAGCTGACCCCTAGCCTCGGCCGCGCGCTTCCCGAAGCCGGGTTCTCCGATCGGGCCCGCGAGCTTTTGCGGGAAGGTCCTTCCGGCGCTTCGGCTCCGGGCG
>DDRA01000007.1:0-200 GCA_002343545.1 Bacteriovoracaceae bacterium UBA2428 | reverse complement strand
CTTCCGGCGCTTCGGCTCCGGGCGCGGCTTCGAGCCAAAGCTTTCTCGAGGCCCTGCAGGGCCAGTTCGTCGAAGCCAACCAATCGATCAAGGGCGCCGACAAGGCGGCTCAGGATTTCGCGATGGGTAAGGGAACGGATCTCCACGACGTGATGATCGCCATGGAGAAAGCGGATGTGGCTTTGAGAACGGTGAGCGCC
>DDRA01000041.1:44410-63271 GCA_002343545.1 Bacteriovoracaceae bacterium UBA2428 | reverse complement strand
ACGATCGCCGCCGCCCGGACGATCACCGCCGCCGGGGCGTTCATCGCCACCGGGACGCGTGTCGCCGCCCGGGCGATTGTCGCCGGCTGGCGGATCGATGCGAACGACGCGCTCGATCACGAGCGGCGGACGGTTCAGGCGCTCGTAGATCGTTCCGTAGCGCGGCGAACGCGCCAAGAAAACTTCCATGACCCGCTGGGAGTCCGACCACGAGCGACGGCCGTGACGATAGATTCCGTCGTCGAACCAGAGACCGTCCGGACGGAAGCGACCGAGGTCGTCGTAGTAAACCGCGTCGATGTCGCGGTAGTCGCGGTAGATACGGAGCTCGCCGCGATTGAGCGACTCGCGCTCGACGAGCTGCTTGAGCGAGGGCAACGCGCCGACGTAGCGGACGTAAGCGTTGCTCATGGGGGTGTAGCTCACGGCCGGCGTCACGGGCGTCGAATCCGGGCGGACGCCCGTGTTGACGGCGGCGTTCCAGCGGCCCACGGCGTCCTGCGAGCCGCGCACGTTTCCGTCCGCCTGCGCGCCCGAACGGACGGCCGCGAGGCCGGTCTCGAGGGGAGCGCGAAGGTTGAGCGCGTCGGCGCTGCCGCGGCCGAACTCGGCGCGGTCGTGCTGCGTGGCCTGGGCCATCGTGTGGAGGCCCCACGCGTAGCCGCGCAGGTAGCCGTCCATGCGTCCGTTGCCGCGGGCGACTTGTTCGGCGGCCGCCTCGGCGGCGTCGCGGCCGTCTTCGCAGGCGGCCAGGACGCGGGCGTGCACGCCGTCGCGTGCGTAGCGATCGCGGCACATGTTGCGACGTCCCGGGCGCTCGCGCCCGAAGCGGAGCTCCGGATCGGGACCGTTGTAGCGGCTCCAAGCCCCGCGTCCCTCGCGACGCGGCCCGGGCTGGGCCTGCACGGGGCCGGCCACGAATCCAAACACCATAAGTCCAAAATAACTGAGTCGACCGAGACGCATCGTCGTTCCTCCCAAGGCTCCTATCTTGTTCGCTTTGGGATTTATCGCGGGAGTCAAATGCTTGACCGGGTGATTTTCTCGGCTCGGGCTAAGCTCAACTCACCTTGAGGGAGGGTGATCCATGTCGTGCTTGAAACTTCGTTCCGTCTATCTCGCGCTCGTCGCCTCGAGCGTCCTCGCCGCCTGCTCGAGCGGCACGCCCCCGACGATGGAGGGCGGCGACGCCTACTCGGATCGTTCCGAGGACGGCGGAACGGATTTCACCCGCTTCCCCGCCGGCCGCGACAGCGCTTCGATCCTCGGCCGCTCGGTCGAACGCTTTAACCTCGTGCGCGGATTGGGCCTGGCGGCCGACAAGCTCCGCGAGATCCGCGGCGCTTCCGAAGCGATCTGCCAGCGCCTCGCCTTCTGCGGCGAAGACCCCGAGAAGGTCGCGCAGTCGCGGGAATTCGTGGAGCTCGTGCGCGAAGACTTCGCGCAGAACTCGCAGAGCACGAAGGCCTGCCTGGGGCTCAAGGCCCAGAAGGAACTCCGTAAGTCGATGACCTTCGCCCAGCTCGCGGACCACCTGCGCGACTGCGCGCGCTGAGCCGCGACGCCGGCCTCAAGTCGGACCCGAGGAACGGGCGGCGAAGCTCGTCGCGATCGCCGCGAAAATCACGATCACGCCGAAGGCCCCGAAGAGGATGCGCGCGCGCTGCAGGCGCCGTTGCGCGTCGTCTTGGCGGGGCAGCACGAGGTGGGTCCAACGCGGTCCCGCGTCGGCGGCCCGCGGACGCTCGGCGGGCTTCGCGGCCGGCGGCAGGTCCGCGATGTCCGAGAGCGGGATGGCCCGCGTCGCTTCCTTCCAATGCTTGGGAATGTTCTGGCGGACTTCCTCGAGCAGCGAGACGGTGAAGACCGTCGAGCCGACGCGAATCTGGTCCCCCACGGTCAACACGACGGAATGCTCGAGCCGACGGCTGTTGAGGTAGGTCCCGTTCGTCGAGCCCAGATCCACGAGGTAATGCTGGCCGCCCTGGATATCGATCGCGGCGTGGTTGCGCGAAACCTTCGTGTCGTCGAGCGGGACGCCGATATCGACCCGGCGCCCGATGAGGTTGCGGGACTGCAGAAGGGGGAAGACCTCGCCCACGTGCAGGCCCGAGTCGGCCCGCAGGGCGAGTTTCAGGTTGCGGCACTTAAGCGTACGCGACATCCGAGCCTCCTTGCGCCGGGCGACCGTCCGAGGACGGATCCCGGCGAAGAAGGGCAAGCAAGCGCCGGGCCGACAAAAAACCCTCGGATTCCTTGGCCGGGTGCCGTCGATTTCCTCGACAAGCGGGCGCATAATTGAGCCTATGCCGTCTTTTCGCCGGAGTTCGAAGGCCCTCTCGCTTGCCCTGACGGTGGGGGCCCCGATGGCCTTCGCCCAGGCGCCGCGCGGCGAGACGTCCCGACCCTCGACGAGCGTCTTCCGCCCCGTGCGCGAGGAACCGGCCGAGGGTCCCAAGACCGGTCAGGCCGGCAGCTGGAACCTGGGTCTCGCCCTATCGACGGCCATCCCCTTCTCGAGCCCCTTCGAGATCTCCGGGACGGCAATCCCCACCGCGAGCTTTCGCTTTCAACTCCCCGTGACGGCCGCCATCGGCCTGCTCTACGGCTGGACGGATCGCTTCGACGTCGGCGTCGAGCTCGGCCTCGAGTCCTACGGCTCGAAGGTCCAGATCAGCCCTTCCACGCAGGATCTCCAGATCGTCGAGATGACGGCCTATCCCGTGCGGGCCCTCTTCCGCTACCGCTTCGGCCAAAGCGAAACCTTCGTGCCCGAGCTCGAGCTCGGCGCGGGTTACGCCACGGGCAAGGCCCGCATCAGCTCGACGATCGTCGGTTCCAAATCCTTCGAGGAAAACGTGGGTTACCTGACCGGGCACGCCTCGGGGGGCGTCGCCGTGGCCTGGAACGACGAAACGACCCTCCACGCCCAAGCCGGCGCCTCCTATTCGGGACTCAGCGCGAAGAAATACGCCGACCCCGCCACGGCCGCCACGACCTCCCAGAAGGCCATCCTGGGCCTTTTCGTGCGGGCGGGCCTGAGCTACCGCTTTTAGAAGTCATGGGAATCCCGCGTTTGAGGGGTCCCAAGTTCCCGGAGAGCGAAGCGAAACCGCAACACCGCGCATCATTCTTGACTCGCAAAGGCCCCCGGCTAAGCGGAGAAGACGGTGTCTAAGTCTCCCGCCTATCTCGTGCTCGGCGATGAAAGCTGGCCGGTCGAATCTTTGCTCAAGGCTCTCGCCGAAGAGACCCACGTGGACGCTTTCGTCGAAGGGCGCGGCTGGTTGGGCGCGCGTCGCGACGCCAAGAAGATCCCGCCCAAGGCGACGACGGGCGCCTCGCAGATCAGCCGCGCGCTCGAATCTTTCGAGTGCGACGCGCGCGGCGCCGACGAGACGGTCGCCATCGTGGGCTTCCGCGACTCCGACACCTCGGCCTCGGTCGTGGCCACGCTGAAGTCCCGCTTCGCCGACATGCGCATCCTCCAGCTCGGCGCGCGGGTCGCCGGCCCCCGCCAGTCCCTTCGCCGTGACGTCCGCTGGACGGAACTGCTCGGCGAAGGCGTCGACGAGGAACTCGAGCTGCTCGCGCTCCAGAAGCGCGCCCGCGAACTCCAGAAAAGCGTCGAAGGCGCCGAGCGCATCGCGATCCTGCTGCAAGACGATCCCGATCCGGACGGACTCGCGTCGGCGCTCGCCTTCCGCAAGATCCTCGGCCGCAAGCCGCAGACGGCGCCGCTCGTGAGCTTCGGCTCGATCACGCGTCCCGAGAACGTCGCGATGGCGCGTCTCCTCGAGATCGAGGTCGAGCACATCCACTCGCCGGCCGACCTCGAAGCCTTCGACCGTGTCGTCCTCGTGGATTGCCAACCGAGCTTCTTCAAGGGCAAGACCCTCCCCGTCGACGTCATCCTTGACCATCACCCCAAGGCCTCCGTGCCGATGCTGCGCAAGCCCGACTTCGTCGAGATCCGCGAGGACCTCGGCGCGACGTCGACGCTCATGACGCTCTACTTGCGCGCGCTCGGCATCGAGATCTCGCAGCGCCTCGCGACGGCCCTGCTCTACGGCATCAAGACGGACACCCTGCTGCTGAACCGCGAAGTCTCCGAACAAGACCTCGCGGCCTTCGTGCACCTCTACCCGCGCTCGAACGGCAACATCCTTCGCCGCATCGAACGCCCCGAGCTCCCGCTCGCCTACCTCGAAGTCTTCCGCAAGGCGCTCGGGCGTTTGAAGGTCCGCGACGGGCTCGCGCTCATGGTGCTCGGCAAGGTCGAGCGCGAGGAGTGGATCCCGCAGACCGCGGACTTCGGCCTGCAGGTCGAAGGCGCCGAGCTCGCCGTGGCCGTGGGCATCTACGACGACAAGGTCGTGCTTTCGGGCCGGGCCTTCGGTCCGAACATCCACTGCGGCGAGCTCTTCAAGAGCCTCTTCAACGGCGGCCTCGGCTGCGCGGGCGGGCACCGCTCGATGGCGAAGGCCATCGTCGGCAAGGAGCGCTGGGAGACGAAGTTCGGCGCCCGGAGCCTCCGCTCCATGCCGCTCCTTCAAGCGAGCGTCTTCCGCATCCTCGGACAGGGTCTGAAGGCTCAGGGCCTCAAGACGACGGCTTTGGGCTCCGTAAAGGCTTCCAAGGCGTAACGCGGGCCTTCGCGCCCCGTCCCCGACAATCCGCGGCCGCCGAAGGGCATCGGCTCCAGACGGAAGCTCGTCGGCTCGTTCACGAAAACGGCGCCGTAGCGCAAGCGCTTGGCCGCACGCAGCCCCTGCTCGAGTTTCGTGGTAAAGACGCACGCCTGGAAGCGCATCTTCGACGCGTTCACGCGCTCGCACCATTCGTCGAAACTCTTTTCGGCGTGCACGACCGCGAAGGGGCCGAAGGTTTCTTCGACGTCCATCGGCCCGTCGAGGCTCGCCCCCGCGAAGAGCGCGGGCCGCAGGAAGTTCGGATGCTCGCCCGCGTTTCCTCGGGCGGGCGCGGCCTCGGCCAGAACGCGGGCGCCCCCCGCGAGCACGCGCGCGCGCAGGTCCTTCAGGCGTTCCGCCGCGGCGGCGTCAATGACGGGGCCGGCCCAGGAATCCTCGCGTTGGGGATCGCCCCACGGCAGGGCCTCGGTTTCGGCGCGCAAGTGGCGCTCGAAATCGGCCGCGACCCGCGCGTCGACGGAGATGCGCTGGACCGAGATGCAGACCTGCCCGGCGAAGGCGAAGGCCCCCTGCACGAGTTTCTTCGCCGCCCCGGCGAGGTCCGCCGAAGCGTCGACCCACGCGGGAGCCGTACCGCCGAGCTCGAGGTGCGCGGGACGCCCTTCGAGCTCACGGGCAAGGTCCCAACCCACGCGCGTCGAGCCCGTGAAGGAAAGTTGCGAGAGCCGCTCGTCGCGCACGAGGCGACGCGTGATCTCGTCGTCGGCGTTCAGCACGGAGAGCATCCCCGCCGGCAAGTCGCAGCTATGGCAGAGATCCGCGATGGTCAGGCCGATGAGCGCGGCCTTCGGCGAGGGTTTGAGCACGACGGGGCAACCCGCCGCGATCGCCGGGACGATCTTGTGGAGGGCCAAGTTCAGCGGAAAGTTAAAGGGGGTGATCGCGAGCAGTGGACCCCTCGCCTCGCGCACGACGTAGGCCAGGGCCCCCTCCGTCCGGCCCAGCGCCGTCGCGTCCGCGTTGAGGCCTTCGGGCTTGAGGAAGGCCGTCGCCTCGCGGATCGTCCAATCCACCGTGGAGGCCGCCCGCGCGACCTCGGTGCGGGCGAGCGCGAGCGGCTTGCCGATTTCGTGGACGAGCAGGAGCGCCAGGCGGTCGGCCTCGGCTTCGAGACGGAGCTTGAGGCGCGCCAGGAAGGCCAGGCGTTCCTCGAGCGGGAAGAAGCCCCCGAAGATCTGGGCCTGGGTTTCGGCGGCCCCCTGCAGAGCGGCTTCCACGATCTCGAGGTCCGAACTCTCCCCGGCGGCCAGGAAACCCAGCTTTTGGAGGGGCGGATCGGAGGGAAGCGCCCACGGAGCCCTCACCTCACGACTTTGGGAGGGGTGGATATAGTGGCCGTTCACGTAGACTCCGTAGCTGCGCATGGCGGCTGAGCTTAGCACGAGCCCCCGAAGCTCTGGACAGCCCCCTCCGTCCCCCTTACACTCGGGGGCCATGTTGGTGGGCGGGCGCTTGAACGAGACCCTCGAGACCCTTCGGGGGCTGTTGACCCGTTGCCAGGATCCCGTGGTCGACACTTGGGATCCGCTCGAGCTCTCTTTGCTCGTCGCGCGCCTCGAGTACGAAGACCTCGACGTCGAGAAACACCGCAAAGCTTTCCGAGAGCTCGTCGCGACCCACCGGGCCCAGGTTCCGGCGGACGCACCTCTGCGCGATCAGGCGCAGGCGCTCGCCAAGGTCTTCTCGGAAGTCCTGGGTTTCGGCGGCGACCGGGCCAACTACTACAACATCAAGAACTCCTTCATGAACGACGTGCTCCTGCGTCGGAAGGGGATCCCCATCACGCTTTCGCTCGTGTTCATGGCGCTCGCCAAGGAATTCGGCATCCGCAGCGTGGGGATCGCGTTCCCCGGCCACTTCCTCGTGCGCCTCGTGCCGGCCCCCGGCCAGCAGTTCGAGGTCGAGGACTGGCGCAGCCAGTGGTTCATCGACGCCTTCGACGGCGGCAAGATCCTCAGCATCGACGAGTGCGAAAAGCGCCTCAAGGAATGGACCCGCGGGGTCGTGGCCTTCGGTCCGGATGCCTTGCGCCCGGCCCACCCGGCCGACATCGTCGCGCGCATCTTGCGCAACCTGCGCGCCATCTTCGCCGAAAAAGAAGACCTGCCCCGCCTTTATTACACGCTCACGGCGCTCATCGAGATCTCGGGTCCCGACCGCGTCGAGTCCTTCCGCGAGCGCGGCTTCATCCTCGCGCGCATGGGCCGTTACTCGGCCGCCACGCAAGATTTGGGGCGCTACCTGAGCCTCTGCAAGGACCCGCAGAAAATCGCGCACGTCGAGCAGATGCTGCGCTACTTCGAGTCCAAGTCCGAAATGATGAACTAAGTCCCATCACGCGCCGCACTCCATTCTGGAACCAAATATTGGTGCCAGTGAACAAAACTGCAACAGCTCCCGCGCGCCCAAAGCTCTGATTTCGCGCGCGCGTGGCCCTGGCCCGGGCTTTGCTGATGGACTCCACAAATTCGCCAACCTCACAAAGGAGTCCCCATGAACCCGCTGAAATCCCTCTTTTTGGCCCTTGGTCTCGTCGCCGGCGCCTCTGCTCAAGCCGAAGCTCGTCTCGTCGAAGACCTCGCCCGGGTCGAATCCGTCGCGGCCGAGCGCTTTAAGATCGTCGATCTGCGCCTTGAGCAGCGCAACGCGGAATGCCCTCCGGGGCTCGCCTGCCCCGCGGTTCATCGCCCGGTGACCCACACCGTTATCACGATCGAGATGCAACACGGCTGCATGAACCACCTCGTCGGCGACATCTTCAAGTCGGTCGAAGGCCCCGTCCTCGGACGCGTCCTCGTGCAAATCGGCGCGACCGAGATCCAGTACGAGGCGAGCAATCGCGTCCGCTGCGTGCGCGCTCCCACGACCCGCGCCGAGATCGCGATTCAAGGTCGCTTCTCGAAGACCCAGATCCAGCTCGTGAACCTGAAGAAGGCCTCGGTTCCGCAAGCACAATAACGAGCCGTCGTTCCAATCGCTGGAACGAGAGAAAGATCGCTAAGTCTTGAAAAAGCCTCCCTAAAGGCCCCTCGCGAGAAGATCTCGTGAGGGGCCCTTTCGTTCTTCATTTCAACGGGCTTCCTTCCGTACAATGGAGGCATGAAAGCTTCGTCTTTTCTTTCTTCCGTCGCCCTCGCTTCGCTGACGATGAGCGCGGCCCTCGCCGCGGGTCCCGCTCCCGGCTCGCACAAGGCCGCTCCTGTCGGGGGGACCGCGACGTCGGCGCCGGGCTCCGAAGTCGCGGGCGGCCCGGCCGCGGATGGCCCCAAAGGCGCCTACCAACGTCTCTTGCAAGAGACGGGCTTCGAGCTTTCGCGACTCACGCGCTGCCTGCATCCCAAGGCCTACCGGAACGGACCGAACGCCGACGTCCAAGTCGCCGAACTCGGCCCCGTCTTCCGCGCGTTTCGTCAACGGCTCGCCGAGGTCGCGAAGGGCAGCGCGAGCGAGAACGACCTCGTCGCGCTCAACAACGCATTCGTCTCCGACATGAACCAAGGTCGAGGCAATCTGGCCGCGGAGTTCGGCGGCGTTGGCGAGGCCCTGCGCAAACTCGCGGGGGTTAACATCCGCGCCGTCGCGGCGTGCGGCGGCACGGTCGACGCCAAAGACGCCGATAACGGATCGGTCGAAGGTTACCTGAGCCGTTGCCAGGCCAAGGACAAAGCCTCGCTCGTGAAAGAGTGGAACGACGGCTGGAAGCAGTACCGCACGGCCTTCAAGGACGCGTACCAGACCTACAACGGCGACGAGGCCAAGAAAATTTGCGACCAACCCGCGGGCAAGCTCTTCGACGACAAAGAAAAGCGCCGCCGACTCACGGAGGCCGGCGACCAACCGATCGACGTCGAGAACTACAAAGCCCAGGGTCACGAGGCAGCTGGCAAAGCTGGAGCTAAGCGTGACGTGGCCGCAGCGGGGGACTCGGACGAGGCCGATGCTTTCGAAGCCAACGAGAGAGGAGCGGGAGCTCGTCCCGTCGACAAGGGCGGCGACGAAGCCCCCGGCGACAAAGGGGCCTTTAACGTTACGGAAGGGGGTGGAGGCCAAGCCCCTCCGCCGACTTACCCGGCGCCTAGAGTGGCGGGTACTCTGCCCGCTGCCAAGCCCGCCGCCGCCAAGGCAGAGCCGCCGAAGCCCGCTAACGAAGCTCCGGTCGGAAGCGCAAAAGCGCAAAAGGAGCTAACTCCGACCGTTTCGATCAAGCCCCCGATGGGAAATAACACGCCGCGGATGGGCGGAGGTGGACGCGGCGCCGACACCGAGATGCCGCGTGGGATTAGCCCGAACCCGCGAGGAGGCGGCAAGCAACTTGCCGCCTCCTCGCCCAAACCAGTAGAGGCGCCCCTGGCACCAAAATCCACTGCTGTTAAAACAGCCGAATCCCCACCCGCTGCGACCGGAGAATCGACTAAACCCGCCGCAGCGCCGCCGGCCGCTCCGGCCGCGCCCGCCCCGGCGTCCGTTCCGCCCTCGACGCCGACGAGCGCGGCTCCTTCGGTTGGCGATGTCGTCGCCAAGGAGATCGCGGAGGCCAACTCAGGTTTGCCGTGGAAAGAACCTACGACGACCGAAAAATTTGGATCCGCCAACTGGATCGGGAAAGCCGCGGTGGGCGATTCGCGCGGTATCAGTCTTTCCGAAGCCATCGTTTCTCGACTTTCGAACGGTGTTGCGGTGGACGGCCGCTACCAGGCCGATCAGACACGAGTGGAAGCGATGATCCGTGGTCTCGGGTATGAGCAAGACTCGATCAAAGCCGAAGCGATCCGTACGGGTGTCAAAGATGCTTTCAAAGCCTACGGAGATGCCAAAATCCAGCGGATGTCCGAGCGGCCCTAATCTTACTTCCGAGGCGTTTCGGGGACTTTGGGCTCGTTGCCCTTGATCGCCTCGCGCACGAGGAAACGCACGAGCTGGGAGCGCTTGGCGCCGCCCAGCAAAATGCGCAGGTCCTCGTGCAGGCTCGAATCGTTCACGAGCGCGCCGAGCGTGCCCTGACCGCGGTTGACCTTGTTCAGGACCATGCGCAGGTCGCGGATCGCGGGGCCCAGGTCTTCTTTGGAGAGCTGCTGCAGGCTGCCCGTCATCGACGAGAGATTCGCCGAGGACTTTTCGACGTTCGCCAGGATGCGCTCTAAGCGGCCGCTGCCCTGCACCTCGTCGACGAGGCGATTCAGGTTGGCCGTAAGCTTGTTGAGTTCTTCGACGAGATTGCCACCGCGCGCGAAGTAGTCCGAAAGTTCCTTCGCGTTCTCCGCGACAAGGTAATCCTTTTCGGGGTCGATCGCGGGCGAGTCCGGCTCGCCCGGCGAGACGACGACGACCTTGTCGCCGACCACGCCCATCGTCGTGATGGAGGCCTGGCTCGAAGCGCGCACGCGGGTCGCGAAGCGTTTTTCGATCGTGAGGGTCGTCACGACGCCTTGCTCTTCGACCTCGACCGAGCCGCTCGATTCGGGAAAGCTGAAGTTCGACACGCGACCGACCTGAATGCCGCTCAAGAAAACGGGGGCGCCCACGTTGAGCCCCCGCACGTCGCGAAAGATCGTGCGCACGTTCATCTCGGAACCGAAGAACGAAGTGCCGCCCATGAAGACGACGAAGCCCGACGACACGATGACGGCGACGAGCACGAAGAGGCCGACGACGAAGGTTTCCGACCCCTTACTGTTTGGCTTTTCCATAGGCGATCTCTCCCGTGACGAAGGATTGGACGAACGAGTTCTCGCGAAGCTCCGCGGTGGGACCTTCGATGGCGATGCGGCCTTCCATGAGCAAGGACATGCGATCGCAGGTCGCGAAGGCCGAGGGCATGTCGTGCGTGACGAGCACCCCCGCGCGACCCGTGGCCTTCATGTCGTTGATCATGTCCTGGATGTTTTTCGTGTTGAAGGGGTCGAGACCGGCGGTCGGCTCGTCGTAGAGGATGATCTCGGGATCGAGCATGAGCGCGCGCGCGAGGCCGGCGCGCTTCTGCATGCCGCCCGAGAGCGACGAGGGCAAAAGTTGGTTGGCCCCCTTGAGCCCGAGCATCTCGAGGACCTCGTCGATCTTGGCCTGCTTCTCTTTGCGCGAAAGATCGCGCCGGTGGGCGTCGAGCGGATAGAGCAGGTTTTCCTCGACGCTGAGCGAGTCGAAGAGCGCGCCCGACTGGAAGACGTACGCGATCTTCTTGCGGACGTGGCGCCATTCGTTCTCGTCGTAGTCGGTCACGTCTTGGCCGCGAAAAAAAATGCGGCCCGAGTCCGGCTTCTCGAGGCCGATGAGCGCGCGGCAAAGCACGCTCTTGCCCGAGCCCGACCCGCCGATGAGCGCGCAAACTTCGCCTTCGTTCAGGTGAAAGTCGAGGTCGCGGTGGACCTGCTTCGAACCGAAGCTCTTGGAGAACTTCTCGACGACGATGACCGCGTCCATGCCTAGATCTGCCCCGTGCGACGCGCGTGCTCGATCACCCAGAGGAGCTTGGTGAGCACGAAGTCCGAAAAGATCACGAGCACCGAGGCCACGACGACGGCGCGCGTGGTGGATTCGCCCACGCCCTTCGTGCCGCCTTCCGTCGTGAGCCCGAGGTGGCAGCCCGTCACGCCGATGAGAAAACCGAAGACGACGGACTTCAGGATGCCGCCCCAGACGTCGAAGCCGCGGATGATCTCGAAGGACTTGAAGAAGTAGTCGTAGGACGAGACGCCGAGCTGCGACGACGAGATGAGCAGGCCGCCGAAGATGCCGATGAAGTTGGCCATGATCGTGAGCAGGGGCGTCGCGAGCACGATCGCGATGAGCTTGGGGTTGATGAGCTTCTGGTAGGGGTCCGTGCCGAGGGCGCGGATGGCGTCGATCTGCTGGGTGACGCGCATCGAACCGACTTCCGAGGCGATGCCGGCCCCGACGCGCCCCGCGAGCATGAGCGCCGTGAAGATGGGGCCGAGTTCGCGGATGATCGAGACGGCCACGATCTTCGGCACGTAGAGCTTCGCGCCGAAGCGCGCGAGGCCGAAGCCGAACTGGAGCGCCATAACGAGGCCCACGGCGAGCGCCGCCGTGCCGACGATGACGAAGGACTTCACGCCGACCTGGTGGAGTTCGTTCGTGACGGAGCTCAGCGTGGGCGGGCGGCGGACGAAGCTGCGGTAGCTGTCGCGGACCATGAGCGAGGCGCCGCCGATGAAGTCGATCGAGCGGCGGAGCTCGCCGCGGATGAGCCCCTCACTCATAGCGGAAACCCTTGAGCACGTTCTCAAAGGCGACGCGGTCCTCCGGGCGAAGCGGCTCGCGCGCGGTGAGCGTGAAATCAAAGAGGCAATCGTTCTTGCGCAGGACGAAGGCCAGCATTCCCACCGAGACGCCGTCGACGCGGCCGCGCGCCTCGGTCAACAGTCCCTCGCGGCCGTCGAGCGGACGCGTGCGCTGAAGCAGGATCTCGGCCTCGCGGAGCGGGCCGACGAGATCGCGCGCGAGCGCCTCGAGCGTCGTCGTCTGGTAGACGCCGCAAGCCGAACCGATGGCCAGCAACGCATTGCCGCGGGAGGACTCGAAGATCTTGTCGGCGGCCTCTTGGCTCGAATCCACGCGGCGCTCGAGCCAACCGCCGCCGGGATGACCCGTGCGGTAGTCCTTGGCCTTCTTGTCGACGCGCAAAGGCCCGCCCAGGGAGCAGGCGCCCAAGAGGCCCGCGAAGAGCCATCCAAAATTTCGCGCGCGAAGAGAAATCGCCATAAGCCTCTTTGATAAATTAACCCGGGAGCCCCGCGACAAGTGTCAAAGAAGACACAGGAATTCAAAATTTCGGCAGCGCGTTAGCGATCCCGGACGCCGGAAGGCCCCGCGCGGGGCAAAGAGCCTCTTCAGAGCTTCTTCTTGAAAGCGATGGCGCGGGGAGCCCAGCCTTCGCGCTCGTAAAAACGGCGGGCGCCTTCGTTCTCGAAACCCGTGCAAAGACGGAGGCCGCGGCAGCCCCACTCGCGCGCCTGCGTTTCGGCGAAAGCGAGCAGGGTCTGGCCGATCCCCTGGGAACGGAACTCCTTCCCGATGACGAGGTCGTCCACGTAGAAGTGTTTGCCGTGCACGAAGTCGTGCAGAACGCGCGCGCCCATGAGACCCAGGAGCTCGTGGCCGCGGTAGGCCCCCCAAAAACGGTAGTCGTCGCTTTTCGAGGCCTCGCGATAGATCGCGGCAAAGTCCTCGAACGCGAGCCCGCCGCGCAATTCCCGCAGGAGTTCGTAGGCGGACTGACCCTCGAGTTCGAAGTCGATCGGACGTACTTGGATCGGCGAGCTCTCCATCGTTCAAGAACCTTAGCGCGAACGCCGAAAAGAAGACAAAGAAGGGAGGGCGATCTGACGCTGCGCATTTACTACCTGAATCGAAAGCCCGACCCGAGTCCATGGGCCGAGTTGGGCGGCGAGCCGGCATCGGACCTCACGACGCAAGGTCTCGATCTGCTCTCGCTGCACGAGTGGCAGCCCGAAGCTTCGGAAAGCTCGGGGCCGCGACGGCTCTTGCTCGTCGACGTCGACGCCATCCGCACGACGCAGCCGCTCGACGACTGGGCCCTCAAGGCTTGGCGCCGCGGGCTCTCCGACCTCGTCGCGCGCATGGCGAATCCCGATGGGTCGAGCCCCTTCGTGCTCGCGTACACGCGCGAGCCCACCTGGGACAGCGCCGTCGTCGCGCTCAAGATCGGCGCCCGCGACATCACTAAGCTCAGTCTCCTCAACGAGAAGATCGACGAGCTTCTCGAACGAGGCGCGAAGCCCCCGCGCGGCTTCGCGAACTTCGAAGCGCTCGCCCGCGAAAACGCCCCCGCCGAGGGCTTACCCGATAACGTCGTGCCGCTCGCGCGCAAGCGCACGGAATCGGCGCCGCGCCTGACGGGCGAGCCGATCCCGCGCCACGCGATCCCCTTCCCCATCGACGGACTCGAGGGCACGAGTCCCGCCATCGAAGCCGTGCGCTCGCTCGTACGCCGCGCGGCCCCGCTCACGACCCCCGTATTCATCCACGGTCCGACGGGATCAGGCAAGGAACTCGTCGCGCGCTCGCTCCACCGGCACAGCGACCGCGCGCAGGGGCCCTTCGTCGTGTTGGGCGGCGGCGCGCTTTCGGCGGGCGTGCTCGAGTCCGAGCTCTTCGGCCACGTGAAGGGCGCCTTCACCTCGGCGCTGCAGGACCGCAAGGGCTACATCGAAAGCGCTTCGGGCGGCACGCTCGTGCTCGACGACCTGGGCCAGTTCTCGCCCGAGGCCCAAGTCAAACTCCTCCGGGTCCTCCAAGAGGGTCACGTTTTGCCGGTCGGGGCCTCGAAGCCGGTGCCGGTCGACGTGCGATTCGTCGCGACCTCGAGCGTGCCGCCCGAAACGCTCGTCGAGCAGGGACGCTTGCGCGAGGACCTCTACTTTCGGCTGAAGGTCATCGAGATCCCCTTGCCGGCGCTCCGCGAGCGACGCGGCGACCTGCCCGAACTCACGAAGACCCTGCTCAAGCGCCTCGCCCGCCGCCACCGAAGGCCCGTCCCCACGCCGAGCGAGAGCACGATCGAAAAGTTCCTCCTCTACCCTTGGCCGGGCAACGTCCGGGAGCTCGAAAACGTGCTCGAGCTCGCCTCGACTTTGGCGTGGGCCGAAGAACGCACGCACATCTTCCCGGACGACCTGCCGGAAGCCGTCCGCTTCGCGACGATGGCCACGCCCGAGTCCGAGCAGCTCCGCGAAGTCGTACGGCGTTTCGAGCGGGAGTACGTCGCGGCCACGCTGCGGCGCCTGGGCGGCGACAAAGAGGAAGCCGCGCGACGCCTTGGGCTCTCCCTCGCCACGCTCTACCGGAAGCTCGGCGGCGACGCCTGAATCGACGTAGCCGCCGGCTAACACGAACTATCCCATCTTCATGCGATCTTCACGGGGCGAGCGATCGTGGCCTCCTACACTGATAGCATGATCCAGATTACGCGCGGGCTCCCCTTCCTACTTTCGCTCCTCGCGGTCGGCGCCTGCGGACCCTATCTCGGTTTAGATCGAAGCTCCGATCACGAGCGTCCCCTCCTCGCCGACCCCCGGGGCGAGCTCGACGCCTTCTCCGACGCCAAGCCCCTCGCCGACCGCGAGTGCGGCTCCGAACACCGCGCCGGTCGCGGAGAATATTTCGCCCGCCGCCTTCGCCGAGGATGCCGAGAGCGGCGTCCTCACGCTTTCTTACACCGACGACGAGAACGACCTCGCGACTTCGTGCGCCGTCTCGGCCCTCTCGAACGTCACGCTCACGCAAGCCTGCGCCTGCGACGGATCGGGCGTCTGTACGCTCAAGGTCACGGGGACGGCCAACTACTTCGGATCGGCGTCCTTCGCCTACACCGTCACGACGAACGGGCAAAGCTCCAACTCCGCCACGGCCACGCTCAGCATCACCGCGGTCAACGACGCTCCCGTCGCGAGCGCCGCCTCCTTCTCGATGAATCAGGACACGACCTATACCTCGAACGGATCGACGCGGCCCCATCTCGACGGATCGGACGTCGAGGGAAGCGCGCTCACCTGCGCCAAGGAAAGCGACCCCGGACACGGATCCGTCACGGTCAACGGCAACTGTTCGTTCAGCTACACGCCAACCGGGAGCTATACGGGCTCCGACTCCTTCACCTTTAAAGTCAACGACGGAAGCGCCAACTCCGCGGCCGCCACGGTTTCGATCACGGTCAACGCCGTTTCGGGCGGCGAGGGAACCCACGTCGACGAAAACGACGGGGATTTCTCCGGCACCCACGCCGGCACCCAGCGGATCGCGGGCAAGCTCATCCTGAACACGTCCGCCAACGCGACCGAACTCGCCGCGGACTGGACCCCCGAGTGGGACTCCCTGACCTCCTACTGGAAGTTCGACGGTAACCTCCAAGACTCGCGCGGCAGCAACCACGGCACGGCGTCGGGAGACGCGGCCCCGAGCGGGGCCGCGCGCATCGGCAGCCAGTCCCTCGCCCTCGACGGCAGCGGGGACTACGTGAGCGTTCCGAACGATGCTTCGCTGAACCCCACCGAAATGACGATGTCGGCGTGGATCAATCCGACGACTTTCGGGTACCTCTCCGGCTCGAATCGATTTGGACGCATCGCCCGTAAAGCCGGAACCTTCGACTTCCAGATCGGGAACCTGAACGGTTCCTCGCCCGCCTCGCTCGCCCTCATCGGGACGGGCCAGCTGACCGTGATCCGCGTTATCGGTCTGAGCACCTGGCAGCACGTCGCCGTCACGGCGAACGCCTCCGAAACCGTTCTCTACGTCAACGGCGTCGAGGTCGGCCGGAGTTCGTCCGTCACGATGGGCTCGGCCAACACGAACCCCATGATCATCGGCAACTACGACGCCGGAACGACTCCCCGCTATTTCAACGGCGCGATCGACGAGCTCGCGATGTGGTCCAAAGTCCTCACGCCCGCGCAGATCCGGGCGGTCTACGAGCGGCAGTCCGCGAAAGCATCGGGCAGCTACGTGTCGCGCGCTTTCGACGCCGGCGCGAGCACGGCCTGGGACGGACTCAAATGGATCACGACCCTTCCCTTCGGCAAGGGACTTCCGAGCGGCGGCACGAGCGAAACGTCGACGGACTACGCGGATATCGGATCCAACCTCATGACGGGCATCGCGGCGCTCTGGCACTTGGACGGGCCGATCGGCACGATCGACGACGACGCGGTCCTCGCGGACGCCTCGGGCGCGACGACGCCGACCCACGGGGCGGCCAAAGACGACGACGCGACGAACACGATCGCCTACGCGCCCGGACGTATCGGGCAATCCTTCCGCTTCGCGAGCGCGAACGACTACGTCGATCTCGGCAGCCCCGCGGCCCTCAAGCTCGACGGCGGGTTCACTTGGGCGTACTGGGCCAGCCCTTCCAATTACAACACGGCCTGCATGGCTCCGATCATCTGGACCGGAACGGGTGGATACTTCAGCTGCCTCCGCAACTCGGGCACGGTCTCTTTCGGCCGCAAGGACGTGGGCCACGATGTCGAGACCGCCGCGCTCACCAAGCTGAACCAATGGGTCCACGTCGTGACGACCGTCGATGCGAGCGGCAACGTGACGATCTACGTCGACGGCGAGTCGCGGCAAACCGGTACGACGACGCTCACGACCCCGAGCGGCAACCTCCAGTTCTCCGAAACGAGCAACCAAATGCGCGGCAGCCTCGACGAGGTCGCGATGTGGTCGCGCGTCCTGAACGCGGGCGAAGTCCGGCAGCTCTACCGTCGCGGCGCGAACCGCGTCAAGTTCCAGGTACGCGCCTGCGCCACGACGACCTGCAACGAGACGACGGAACCCTGGATCGGCCCCGGCGGAGACCTCGCCTCGTATTTTTCGGAGTACCACAATAACGATGTCCTGAGCGCCCTCGGCGTCGCCACGGGCAACGTGCTCTCGGGATGGGCGAACCTGCTCTTCTCGAGCTTCACGGGCCTCGCGGACCCGACCGAGCGCTACTTCCGCTACCGCGCGATCCTCGAGAGCGACGACGCCTCGACCGCCTGCGACTACGGCGCGGGCGCCGCGGCCTGCTCGCCCGAGCTCAAATCCGTCGAGGCTCGGCCATAACGGGCGCGTCGCCCCCGGCCGGGAAGAGCGGCGACGAGTAAACGTCCGGTTCCGGACGGGGAGTGGGCGCGCGGAACATCTCGGCGAGCATGATCTCGCGGACCTTCTGGGCCAGTTCCGCGCGACGCTCCATCGTGTAACCCTCGACGGAAATGCGGGGCAAAACGCGAACGTGGATGGTCGAACGCGGGCGCGGGAGGACCGACCCCTTGGGGCACGCGAGACGCGAATCGAGCACGAGCACGGGCTGGATCGGAATGCCGGCCTGGATCGCGATCGCGAAGGAACCGCGCTTGAAGTTGCCGAGGACGCCCGTCTCCGAGCGCGTGCCCTCGGGCGCGACCCAGACGTGCAGGCCGCTACGAAGCCGCTTGAGCAACGCCTCGGCGGCGCCGCGGCTGGAAGCCGCCGACTCGCGGTGCACCGGGATGAACTCCGTGTGCGCCATGACGTGGCCGAAACCCGGGATGCGAAAGAGCTCCGCCTTCGCCATCATACGCAGGTCGCCGCGCAACGCCGCGTAGGCGGCCGGGATGTCGTAGAGCCCCTGGTGATTGCTCACGACGAGCGAAGGTTGGGAGGGATCGAAGTGCTCGGCTCCCTCGACGACGTAACGAAGTCCGTGGCACCAGGAGACGAAGCTAAACCAGGATCGCAAAAAAACGGTCTGCGTCTTTCGCCCGACGCCCAGCATAACCGTGCCGACGATGAGAATGGTCCAGGGGATGACGGAGAGGACGACGCCGATGTAACCCACCGCGGACGTGAGTTTCCACAGGGGGCCGGGATAACGAAATATCGCACGCATTCGGTTTTGAGCTTAGCAAGGCACGGGCGGCCCTGCTAGAAGGTCCCCATGGAAGTTTGGGGAATCACGGGACTCTCGGGATCGGGCAAATCCACTCTCTCGCGCCACTTCGCGAGCCTCGGTTACCCGACGCTGGACGCCGACCGCGTCGGCTCCCTCGTCGTGGACCGTAACACCGAGGCCGGCAAGGAAGGCTTCGAGAAGATCTACAAATTCTTCGGCGCCTCCGTCCTCAATTCCCTGGGTCAACTCGACAAGCGCGCCATGATGAAGCGCTTGATGTCGAACCCGAGCGAGAAGGAAAGCCTCGAGGCCATCCTGGATCCCCTCGTGCTCCGGCACATCGAGCGCGAAGGCACCCGTTGGAAAGAGCGCGGCGCGAAATTCGCTTTCGTCGAAGGCTCGCGTCTGGCGGAAAGCGGCTTTCACCGCGTCGCCAAAGGCATCCTGCTCGTCGAGACGGACTTCACCAAGCGGGTCAATCGCATCGCCAAGCGCGACTCGATGGGCAAACTCGAAGTCGAGGCCCTCTTCGCCATGCAAGACGACGACCTCATGAAGCGGGTCGCGACGCAGCGCTGGAAGAACGACGGCTCGGAGGCCGCGCTCAAGAAGCTCGCGGACGCCTGGCTCAGCGAGCGCCTGACGAAGGCGAAGTCTCCCGGCGCTTGACGAGCTGCGCCCGCGCGTAGCGCCCGAAGTGGGCGAATTTGAGCTTGATCGGCTCGCCGACCCACTCCCCCAGGACCGTGT
>DDRA01000041.1:3919-44298 GCA_002343545.1 Bacteriovoracaceae bacterium UBA2428 | reverse complement strand
CCCCAGGACCGTGTGATCGCGCAGGTCGTTCTCGGTCGCTTCGTGCACGAAGAAAGACGCGCGGCCCGCGAAGCTCCTTGCGATTTCCCGCGCCGCTTCGCGATCGGCGACGCGCAGACACGTTTCCATCATGGGCTCGGGATGCGGCCCCACGGCGCCGACGTGGTTCTTCCACGCGAGCGGTCCGAAGCGCTCCGCGAAGCGGCGCTTGATCGCCAGCGTCTGGCCTTGGAAGCCGTAGACGTGGACGTGCAGCTCGTCGCGGGATCGGGCCTCAAGGCGGGACCACTCCAGGCAGGCCGGGAGATCGAGCGACTCGACGAAGGCGTCGAAGGAGGCCACGTCGCGCGCGTCGGCCCCGGTCTCGGCGAAGAGACGCAGCAACGCCGCGCCCGCGGGATCTTCGGGCACGAGGCTCGACCAAAGGACGAAGGCCTCCAAACGGCGACCGCGAAGCTGGGCTTCGTGAACGAGAGTCTCCATGATGGAGGCAGGGTATCCGAGGGCCGCGACGCCAAAAAATGAGAAGGTCCAATACCCTCCATCAGAAAAACTCATTATCTTGAACGGCATGAGTCTCCCGCGCGGCACGGATCCTTTCGCCCTCGTCGAAACCTACGGATCGCCGCTCTACGTCTACGACGCCGAAGAGATCCGCGCGCGTTACCGACGCCTGGCCGCGGCCTTCGCCGCGACGGGGCTCGTCACGCGCGCCCACTACGCCGTGAAGGCGAACATGAACGCGGAGATCCTCAAGCTGCTGCGGGCCGAGGGCGCCGGCGCGGACTGCGCCTCCCCCGGCGAGCTGCGCGCGGCGGCGCGCGCGGGCTTCGCGCCGGCGGACATTTCCTACACGGGCAACTTCGAATCGTCCGACGACTTGGCGGCCGCGCGCGACGGCGCCCTCTACCTGAACCTCGACAGCCTCGAGGCTTTCGAGCGGCTCCGGCGCCTGGGTGTGCCGGAGACCCTCGGTTTTCGCGTGAACCCCGACGAGGGCCGCGGCGCCTTCGCGCAAATCAACACGGGCGGCGAGCTTTCGAAGTTCGGGCTCTCGCTCGACGAGGTCGAAGCCGCCTACTCCCGCGCGCGTGCCGCCGGCGTCAAGCGCTTCGGACTCCACCTCATGCCGGGCTCGTGCATCCTGGAGGCCGCGCACTTCGGACGCGCCGTCGCCCAACTGCTCGAACGCGTGGGCCCTCGCCTGCGCGCGCTCGGCCTCGAACTCGCCTACCTCGACATGGGGGGCGGATTCGGGGTTCCCTACCGCGACGACGAAAACGAGCTCGACGTGGAAGCCGCCGCCGCCGGGGTCGCGCGCGCGATGCGGGAGGCCTGCGCCCGCCACGCGCTCGGCGCGCCGAGACTGCTCTGCGAACCCGGCCGCTACCTCGTGGCGACCTCGGGCTCGCTCATCGCCCGCGTCGTCGCGACGAAGCGCCGCGCGGAGCGCCGCTTCGTCGGGCTCGACGCCGGCATGACCTCGCTCATGCGCCCCGCCCTCTACGGCGCCCGCCACCGCTTCGACGTCTTCGCGCGCGACGCCGAAGGGCGGGCCGTCGCGATTACCCGCCGAGCTCCGTCCCCGGCCGACCTCTGCGGCCCCGTCTGCGAAAGCTCGGATTTCTTCGAACGCGAAGCCGCGCTTCCCGAAGTCGCGGAGGGTGATCTCGTCGTTTTTCGCGAGGCCGGCGCGTACGGCTTCGTCATGAGCTCCTCGTACAACGGCCGACCCCGCCCCCCCGAAGTTCTGCTCGACGCCGGCCGTACCCGTCTTATCCGCGAACGCCAAAGCCTCGAAGACCTCTAGAGGACCGCCGCATCGGATCCCCACTCCCCCTTCGAGGGAGAGCGTTTCAGGCGCTGGATCAAGGCCTTTTTGCGCGCAACTTTATTCCTCCGATTCACGAAATCTTAATCACTCTCCGTTTCGGGCGGCCCTTAAACTGGAGGAATGAGAAGGGAGCCCTTCGCCCGAAGCTGGTGTGTCTTGAGTGGCTTCCTGCTTGTTGCCTGCGAAGGGGGCTACCTTAACTCGGTCGGCAGCTCCGGCCGCGACTCCGCGCAGAACGACGCCGCCAAGACCGAAACTCCCCGGCTCGTCGGCGTCACGGTGCGTGACGCGCGCATCATCGACGTCGCCTTCTCGGCGGATCCCGGGTCCGCGGCTTTGAGCGCGGGCAACTATCACCTCAGCGGCGAAGGGCGCGGCACCCTCGACGAACGCCCCGACGAAGTCGTCGTCCTGGCCTCGCTCCAATCCGGCCAATCCGTCGTTTACCGCTTGATCTGGTCGAGCGGCCGCCTGAAGAACGGCGGCAGCTTGAGCCTGCGTTTCGTCCCCCCCAGCGGAGGCGCGAGCACGACGCCGCCCGAAGCCGTCGTCGAGACCGAAGTCGACGTCAGCGGGAATGCTCCCGTCGTGCTCGGGCTGAGCAACGGCTCGACGGCCACCAAAACGAAAAGCTGGAGCTGGAGTTGCACGCAAACCTGTCTTTACCGCTACGTCGTCGACGAATCGCCGACCTGGACGCCCGAGGGTGACTTCGGAACGGACACGGGCACGAGTCTCGACGGCGGCGACGGCACCTTCTATTTGCACGTCCAAGCCCAGGACGACGCCGGCAACCTGTCCGAGGTCGTCACCGTCTCGGCCGCCCTCGACAACACGGCGCCCGCCGCGGCGACCGCGCGCAGTTGGGTCGGCGGCAGCAACAACACGGCCGGCCTGTCCACGACGATCACGGCCAGCTGGACGCCCTCCGCGAGCTCCGACGTCGTCAGCCAGACGATCCAGTTCTACACGGGCACCGCGGGCTGCACGAGCGGCAACGAGCTCGGTTCGCCGATCACGCTGTCGGCCAATGCCTCGACCCAAACCCTCGTCGGCACGGAAGGCCCGCGCCACCTCTACAAGATCACGAGCACCGACGCCGCCGGGAACTCGGCTTCGGCGTGCTCGGGCTACAAGCTCATCGACGTGACGCCGCCCACCCTGACGATCGGCGCTCCGAACGTGACGACGCTCGTGCGCGGATCGGGCACGATCACTTTCCCGATCACCTACGCGAACGCCAGCGCCGTCACGCTCGCCGACGGCGACGTTACGGTCACCGGCACGAACGGCATCACTTGTACGGCCACCGTCAGCGGTTCGGGGACGACCGCGCGCACGGTGACCCTCGGCACGAGTGCTTGCGTTGGCGCGGGGGGAAGTATCACGATCTCGCTCGCGGCGGGAACGGCGACGGATGCCGCCGGCAACTTGAGCCTCGCGGCCGGCCCTAGCGCCTCGGTCAACTTGACCGTCGGAGCTCCCGCCTGGGCCGTATTCCTGACTCAACCGACCGATGTGCTCGCCGGACAAGCTTTCGCCACCGACTTACGAGCCCGAATCACCGACGCTTACTTCAACACCGTCGTCACCGCGACGGACACGGTGACCCTTGCGATCGGAACGAATCCCGCCCAGGGGACGCTCTCGGGCACGCTGTCTAGGAACGCGGTCAACGGCATCGCCACGTTCCCCGGGATTTCGATCGACAACTCCAGCACGGGGTCGGGCTACCAACTCGTCCTGAGCTCCGGATCCCTCGTAGGCGACTATTCCTCCGTTTTTTATGTGCGTCCCTCGATCGCCTTCCAGACTCAGCCCGCCAACGTTGCCGCCGGACAGAGCTTCGCCTCCGACATCTCGGTACGCGTCATCGATTTCAACGGAAACCCCGACACCAGTTCTACCGTCGCGATCACCCTCTCGATACCCGCGAATGCGAACCCCGGAAGCTCGACGCTTTCGGGCACGCTCACCCGTAACGCGGTGGCCGGGGTCGCAACCTTCCCCGGGATCTCGCTCAACAAGGTTGGAAGCGGTTACAGGCTCCTGGCCGGAGGCACGCTTTCGTCAACCTTCGACGTCACGGCGGGCCCCGCCCACCACGCCACGATCAGCGGCCTCACGAGCGGTTTCATCCGTAATTTCTGTTCTTCCGCGCTCAGCGTGGCCGTCTACGACGCCCACGACAACGCGGTGACCGACGGCACCCCCACGGTCCAGCTCTCGACGACGAACGCCACGGGGGTGACGAACTTCTATTCCGACGCAAACTGCGGCAACCTCCTCGGAACGTCGGCCGCCCCGACCGACTTCAGCGTCGCGGGGGGGGCCGGCAACGTCTACATTCGCCACGACACGAACGAGAGCGTGCGTCTCGTCGTGACCTACGGATCGCAGTCGCAAAACCTCGACGTGAACCACGTCGCCGCGGACACCTGGAGCGGGAACACCCCGTACACCGGCGCGCCCTCGCGACGCCACAGCCATAGCGCCATCTGGACCGGCACGGAAATGTGGATCTTCGGCGGCGCCAGCAACTCGACTTACTTGAGCGACGTGCAGGCCTACAACCCCGCGACGAACACCTGGCGCCAAGTCGCGGCGAGCGGTAGCGGCCCCGCCGCCCGCGGTTACCACACGGCGGTCTGGACCGGAAGCGCGATGATCGTGATCGGCGGACGGGGGACGGGGTACACGCAGCTCTACGACGCCTGGTCGCTCAGCAGCAGCGGAACCTGGACCTCGCTCGCGAGCAACCACGGCTGCTACACGACGAGCTCGGGACTCAGCTCGATGGCCGCCTTCACGAGCGTGCCGGGCGTCTGGAACGGCAGCAGCGTGCTGCTCTGGAACACGGGAGACCTCTACACCTTCGAGACGAACGGATCCTGCAGCACCCTCGACGAGAGCGGAACTTCGAACGCCCCGCTCGCGGACCGATCCTTCGCGAGCGCCGTGTGGACGGGAAGCCGGATGCTCGTCTGGGGCGGACAGGGCAACGGATCGGGCCTGAACACGGGCGGCCAACGCAACTCGTCGGGCAACTGGAGCGCGACGAGCACGAGCGGCGCCTTCACGGGGCTCCAGATGCACTCGACGGTCTGGACGGGAACGGAAATGATCGTCTGGGGTGGCGTCGGCGGCGGCTGGGGCGGCAAGCGCTACAACCCAAGCACGAACACCTGGGGAGCGAGCCTTTCCACGACGGGGACCCCCTCGAGCTTCACCTACCGCAAAACGGCCGTCTATACGGGTAGCGCCGTCATCTTCTGGGGCGGCAGCTCCTCGACGGGCACCGACCTCGGCATCGACGCGGGCTACGTCTACGTGCCCTAAAGCGCGGCTGGATCACGCGTTCACGCAATCAAGCTCGTTCTTCGCCTTCCCGAAAACTTCACGTCGTGCGTGGCCGCGAACGCCTACACTGGTTAGGTCATGTCGATCAAACCTGCCTACTTCGGCCTCATCGCGCTGCTCGGCGTGGGCGCTTGCCAACCCGCGGTCAGCGTGACGAGCGGCGACGCGGGCAGCGCGGCGGAAACGCCCACCGACCAAGGCTCGACCGATACGACTACGGAAACGCCCGGTGGGTCCTCGAGCGCTCCGCCCGCGGTCAAGGGCCTCGCGGCCTTGGCGACGCCCACGCGGACGAAAGTCTGGAAGTGGAGTTGCACGAAAAGCTGCACCTACCGCTTCGCCGTCGACCCTAATCCCACCTGGGAACCCACGGGCGAATTCGGCACGATCGACACCGCGACCGCGGACGGCGCCGCGGGCGACGGCACCTACTACGTTCACGTCCAGGCCAAGGATGCCCAGGATCGACTCTCCGAAGTCGTGAGCGTCCCGGCCGCGCTCGACAACTCGGCGCCGAACGTCGTTGCGGTCGCCTACCATGGCGTCCGCACCATCGAGGTGACCTTCTCGGAAGCCATGGGACTGAGCGCCCGCACGGCTTCGAACTACACGCTCTCGGGGAGCGGCCGGGGTAGCCTCGCCGCGAACCCTTCGCTCGTGACGAAGGTCTCCGGGACCGTGTACCGGCTGACGTGGACCGCGGGCAAGATGCTCAACGGCGGGGACCTGACCGTGACGGTTGGCGGCGCGAAAGACCTGGCTGGCAACGCGGTCGGTGCCGCGAACGCAGCCACCCATGCGAGCGGGGCCGCGGCCACCGCCCCCGCGGTGACGATCGAGCGCGCCGACAGCCAGGATGCGACGACGTCGTCATGGCCACTGCTCTACGACGTGATGTTCTCGGAAGCGATCGACGCCTCGACCTTCGCAACGACGGACTTCGTCTTCACGGGGGGCACCCTAACCCCTTCCGCCATGACCCTCTCAAATTCGGGCGACAACCAGCATTTCACTTTGGTCGTCACCCCCGGTCCCGGCACGGGTACCTACGCGCCCGCGCTCGACGCCGGGGCCGTCAGCGACTCGGCTGGCAACGCCAGCGTCGCGTCGACCTCGGTCGACGCGACGATCAGCTTCGCCGATCCCAGCGCGACCCTTCAGTTCGCGCAGGTCGCTTCCGTGCTGGACGAAGGTAACGACGCGCATACCCAGAGCATCGATCTCGTCCTCTCGACGGCGAAGCCCTACGACGTCACGGTTAACGTGAGCAAACTCCAGGCTATCTCGGGGGGCCGGACTTCGGCCATCATGACGACGGACTTCGACCTCGCGGATAGCACGCCGATCACGATTTTCGCCGGACAGACGACGGCGACGCTCTCGTACACCTGGCAAGGCAACACGAGCCCCGACACTTCGGGAACGACGAAAGCCGTCGAGCTCCAGATCGCGAGCGTGAGTCCCTCGGGTTCGGCGTCCATTAGCGGCACCGGAGTCCGGCGCTGGCATCGCCGTATCATCCGCGACGACGACGGCGGCTTCGACCCCGTCACGTCGATCTCGACGGGCAACCTCTTCTCCTGCGCCATCCGTCAAAGCGGCGCGCTCATGTGCAACGGCCGAAACTCCGGCACGGGCAGCTACGCCGGACAAGTCGGCGACGCCTCCACGACCGACCGCACGGGTTGGGTGGCCGTCGACTCGGCGACGACCTACGCCAAGGTCGTCACGAGCCTCCAGGGTAACCACGCCTGCGCGATCACGACGGCCTCGAAGATCAAGTGCTGGGGCCTCAACACGTCCGGACAGCTCGGCAACAACTCGACCACCGCCAGCAGCAGCCCCGTCGCCGTCGACGCCTCGACGGACTACATCGACATCGCGGTCGGATCGAACTTTTCCTGCGGCGTGACGAGCGCCTACAAGCTGAAGTGTTGGGGAGCTTCCGCCTCGATCGGGAACGGCTACGGCTCCAACCAACTCGTGCCGGTCGCCGTCGACGCCTCGACGGATTTCGCCAAGGTCGCCGCGAGCCCGAACTATGTCTACGCCCTCGTTCGCACCTCCGGCGTTCTCAAGGGCTGGTCGACGTCGAGTCCGACGATCGGAGTCCTCGACACGGGGACGACTTACAAAAAGATTTCGACCGGTGCGCATACCGCTAGCTTATGTGGCATCACGAGCGCCGACACCCTGCGCTGCCGAAGTCCATCCTTCACCGACTTGGATTCGAGCGTAGCCTACGCTTCCGTCTCGGCGGGCCTGAATCACTTTTGCGCGATCACGACGGCCGGCGCCATGAAATGCTGGGGAACGAATTCCAACAAACAACTTGGCGACGGCACGACGACTACCCGTTCAACGCCGGTGGGTATTGACGCCGGCACGAACTACACGGCCGTCGCGGCCGGCTACAACTTCACCTGCGGACTCAGCGACGGCATCATCAAGTGCTGGGGCGCCAACGGAGCGACGACCTACGGCTACGGGCTAGGCGCCAGAGTCTCCCCGACGACCTCCTCCGGCATCGGCACATCCCTCGGCCTCCCCGAACCCATCCGCTAAGGGCGCTAAGGGCGTCAGGCGCTTTTTGGTATCGCAGATGCGTCAAATGACGCGTCTGCGATACCAAAAAGCGCCTGACGCCTTCCGCTTGCCTGGGGGCGGCGGCTGGGGCAGCTTTCGGGCATGCCTTCCTTCGACATTTCCAGCGAAATCGACTGGCAAGCCCTGGACGACACGGTCAACTTGGCCGCCAAGGAGCTCGCCAACCGCTACGACTTCAAGATGGTTAAGACCGAGCTCACGCTCGACAAGAAGGCCAAGACGCTCACGCTCTGGTGCGCGGACTCGGCCAAGCTCGACGCCGTCCGCGACGTCTTCCACGGCCGCGCCGTGAAGCGCGGGATCTCGCTCCTCGCCTTCGACTCGGGCAAGGTCGAAGCGGCCTTCGGCGGCAGCGTCCGCCAAGTCATGACGGTCATGGCCGGGGTCTCCAAGGAAAAGGGCAAAGAGATCATCGCCGCCCTGAAGGACTCCAAGCTCAAGGTCCAGGCCCAGATCCAAGACGAAAAGGTTCGGGTCAGCGGCAAGAACCGCGACGACCTCCAAGACGCCATCGCCTTCCTGCGCGGCCAGATCGATTCGCTCAAGGTTCCGATGCAGTTCGGAAACTTCCGAGAATAACGGATGCGCCACTACTTTTGCTACTCGAGCAGTCTCGACACGGCCGCCTTCGACGAATGGAAAGCCTCGCACGGCTACGACAACTTTAGCCTGCCCCACGGCGAGCGCGCCAAGGCGATGGGCGTCGCGTACACCTTCGACTTTCCGTCCAACTACTGGGGCGGACGCGTCGTCAGCCTGACCCCGCTCGAGGGCTTCGAAGCCACGGGCAACGTCGAGGGAATGCTCTACACGATCAGCCCCGAGGCCTGGCCCATCCTCCAACACAAGGAAGGCGTCGTGACGGGCGCGTCCGTCGAGACCACGATCAAGGTGCTCGCGAACAACCGCATCGTCGAGGCGACGGCCTTCGTCACGAACCCGAGCCGTTGCGGCCACCACGGCCCCGTGAGCGCGCGCTTCCTCGAAGTGCTGGCCCGCGCCTACGCCAAGCACGGTCTCACGGCGGGCTTCGAATCCGTCCGCCAAGCCTCGATCAAGACGACGAACGTCGTCGAATCCTGAACCCGGAGCCAGCATGAGCCGAACCCAACTTCGTATCGAGGCCGAAGCGCCGGGCTCCCGCGCCCGCGCGGGCCGCTTTCAAACCCTGCACGGCGAAATCCTCACGCCGCTCTTCATGCCGGTCGGCACGCAGGCCACGGTTCGCAACATCCGGACGAAGGTCCTCAAGGACGCGGGTTCGCAGATCCTGCTCGCGAACACCTACCACCTTTTCCTGCGCCCCGGGAAAGAGGTCTTCGACCGCCTGGGGAGCATCCACAAGTTCATGAATTGGTCCGGTTCGGTGCTCACCGACTCGGGCGGCTTCCAGGTCTTCTCGCTCCCGGGCCTCCGCAAGATCGAAGAAGAAGGCGCCGTCTTCCACAGCTACGTGGACGGCCTCACGCACCTGCTTTCGCCCGAAACCTCGATCGGCATGCAACGCTCGATCGGCGCGGACATCATGATGGCCATGGACGTCTGCATCCCCTCGACGTCGGACCGCGCCACAACGCTGGACGCGATGGAACGCACGCACCGTTGGGCGCTCCGTTCCCTCGCCGCGCGCGGCGACTCGCCGCAGTCCCTCTTTGGCATCGTGCAGGGCGCCTGCCACCTGGACCTGCGCCGCCAGAGCGCCGAGTTCATCGCCGCGCAACCCTTCGACGGCCTCGCCATCGGCGGCCTCGCCGTGGGCGAGACGAAGGAAGAACGCGAGCGCTTTACCGAAGTCGTCACGGAGTTCCTGCCGCGCGACCGTCCGCGCTACCTCATGGGCGTCGGCACCCCGATCGATTTGCTCGAGGCCGTGCACCGCGGGGTCGACATGTTCGACTGCATCATCCCGACGAAACTCTCCGAGCAAGGCGTGGCCTACACCTCGGAAGGTCGCCTTCAGCTCATCCGCGGCAGCTACCGCACGGACGAGACGCCGGTCGACGCGAAGTGCCCCTGCGAGACCTGCCGGAATTATTCGCGCGCCTACGTGCACCACCTCGTGAAGGCCTGCGAACCGCTCGCGACCCAGCTGCTCGGCGAGCACAACCTCGTCTTCTACCACTCGCTCATGCGCGACATCCGCGCGTCGATCCTGGAAGGCCGCTTTCTCGAACTCTACCGCGAACGCCGCGAGAAGCTCGACCGGAAGGACCGCATCCCGAGCGATTCGATCCCCAAGGTCGGCCGGCGACCGCGTCGACGCCCCATGAGCCTGGGTGCCTTCGAGCTCGTCGACGCTTCGACGGAACTGTCCTCGATCCGCCACATCGCGAGCGGCGAGATCATGCACCCGAGCTCGGACCCCATGCGCGAAGCGCGCGAGCTTTACGTCGCGCAATCGCGGCTCTTCGCGCGACTCCAGGAAGCTTCCGACGAGCCACTCGTCGTCTGGGACGTCGGCCTCGGCGCGGGCTTCAACGCGATGGCCATCATCGATCGCCTCGCGCCCACGAAGTTGCGCCGCGAAGAAGGCGCGGTCGCCGAAGCGACGGCACGTCCGCTTCACCTCGTGAGCTTCGAGATCGACATGGATGCCCTGCGCCTGGCGCTGCACTACCCCGATCGCCTTCCGCACGTGCGTCACCCCGCCCCGCACGCCCTGATCGAGAAAGCTCACTACGAGGCCCCCGGCCTGCGCTGGGACTTGCTCGAAGGCGACTTCCTGGCGACCTTCGAAGGCGCGCCCAAACCCGACCTCATCTTCTTCGACCCCTTCTCGGTGAAGGTCGACGCCCCGATGTGGCAGGAAGACGTTTTCCGCCGCATCTTCGCCAAGCTCGACGGGCACCCCTGCCGGCTCTTTAACTACACGAACTCGACGCTCGTGCGGGCCCGCCTTATGAACGCGGGCTTCTGGGTTGCGCGCGGCGAGGCGACGCCGCCCAAAGGCGAGACCACGGTCGCGCTCACGCCGGCCGCCGCGACCGAGTATCCGCTTCTCGCCGCGGAGTTCCTCGAGCGCTGCACGCGTTCGTCGGCCTTCGACGGCGCGGACGATCGCCACCTTCTCGCGCGACTCCGCGAGCATCCACAGTTCGCCGGGGGCGGGGCCAAGGCGGGATGCTGAGCGAAGCGGAGCTCATCGCGCGTTTGCGCGCGACCTTCGACGGCGGCCCCGCGAAGCCCGCGGGCACGGAGGGCATCGGCGACGACGCCGCCGTCTTTCCGGGACCGGACGGATCGAGCTACGTCCTCACGACGGACTTCCTCGTGGAAGGCGTCGACTTCCGTCGCGACTGGATTTCGCCGCGCGAGCTGGGCCGCCGCGCGATCGAAGTCTCGCTCAGCGACATCGCCGCGATGGGCGCCCGCCCGCGCTTCGCGTTCCTGAGCGCGGCCTTCCCCCCCGACTTTCCGGACGAGCAGCGCCTCAAGCTTTTCGAGGGGGTCCAAGAGGGGGCTCGCGAAGCGAACGCGTGGGTTTTGGGCGGGGATCTGAGCCGCGCCGGCGAGCTCTCGATCGGCACGACGCTCGTCGGCGAAGTCGCGCGGGACCGCGTGCGCCGCCGCGGCGACGCCAAAGCCGGCGACGCGATCTTCGTGACGGGACCGCTCGGTTCGGCGAAGGCAGGTCTCGAACTCCTCGTCGCGGGAGCCCACGAAAAGGGGGGAGACGACGCCCGACTCGTCGAGGCGCAGCTCGCGCCGCGCGCGGACCTCGAAGCGGGACTCATCCTGGCTTCGCTCGGCCGCGGGTTCGCGCTCATGGATGTATCCGACGGGCTCGCCGCCGATCTGCCGAAGATGGCCCGGGCCTCGGGCGACCTCGGCTTCGAGGTCGACATCGAGCGTTTACCCGTGGCGCCGGAGCTCATCCGCCACGCGCGCGAGCGAAAGCTCGACGCGCGGGCGGATTACGCTTGGATCGGAGGCGAGGACTTCGCGCTGCTGGGGGCTTGTCGCCCCGAGGACGAAGCCGCGCTGACCGAAGCCTTCGCGAAGCAAGCGCGAAGGCTCGTATTCGTCGGCCGCTTCACCGAACCCGGTTCCGGTTACCGCCTAAAGCGGGGGGATCAAAAGTGGGAAGCCGCGTCGTGCGGCTTCGATCACTTCGTCAGCCGTGGCTCGCCGTGAGGGCCGGCGTCATGCCCGCCATGAGGGCCTGCCAGCGGTGCCATTTGTCGGTGCGGTGGTGGAGCCCACGCACCTTTTTCCGGTAGCGATCCTTCGCCTTCGGCACGAGCGAATGGAGCGCCTTGGCGGCCGCGGAAATCGCGCGGTACATGTTGTTCGAGGTCTTCTTGAGCACGATTTCGGTAAGACGACGACCGGACATATGGACCTGGCAAACGAAGATATCCTCTCCGGGTTGTTCACGCGAATTCTCGACGGACAGGTGAACTTCGAAGAGGCGCACTTTCTCCGCGGCGATGCGCTCGATGAGCGGTTCGAACTTCTCTCTCACGAAGTTCTCGATCGCCGAAGTCTTGGAGAAGTTGGTGCAATGGACGACTGCGTTCATTTCAGACACTCCTTCCTGAGTTCCGGCCCGCATCGACTGAGCCCCGAAGAGAATTCCGCGTGACCCGCGGTCGGCCGAACCCAAATGTCTAAGACCGTCCTGCTCCTCGGCGCGCCGCGCACTCAAGACGAAGTTGCCTTAAAGAAACTGACTTGTTTTTGGGGCGCGTAAAGTGCGCGATAGCGCGTCGCGCGGTTCCACTTTGGCACGCCCCAAAAGCCCCGTTTCTCGGTGCGACGATGACGCGATTGCCACAAGACTCCGTTTGCAAGCGAAGTCGCGGCTGATAAAATTAGCGCATGGCCACGAAAGGCACGTGGGGCGGCGCGCGCGCGGGCGCCGGCCGAAAAAAACATCCCGATCCTTTTCATGCTCCGCATGCGAGTCGACCTAAGCTCGATCGACGCTGTCCCTTTCTCGTGACGCTACGGCTGCGTCGCGACATGCCGTCCTTCCGCGATCCCGAGATGTGGCAGGCGTTCTACCGCGGAACCTTGCGCGCGCGCCGCTTCGGCATTCGCGTCATCGAGTACCGCGTGGATCCTCGCCGCATTCAGCTCTTCTGTGAAGCCAAAGACCCCAAGGAGCTCGAACGCAGCTTCAAGAGCCTTTGCACGACGCTCGCTATCGCCGCCAAGCGCGTCTACCTCAAGCGCTTTGATCGCAAGCACGAAGGCGCCGTTTTCCTCGATCGCTTCCACTTACAGCTCTGCGATTCTCCCGAACGCGTGCGCTGGGCCCTGCGGCAAGTCATCGCGGGCGGACGCGACGCCGTCGCGCGGCCCCGCCTGCTCGGCCGCAGTTCTGCGCTCACCTTCCCGATGTGGAAGTGGACGCAGATCTTCGAAGCCGGCGACGGCGGACGCGCGAGCCTCGACGCCCGCGTGCGTAGCTCGCGCGATCGCCTGGCCGCGCGACTCGGTCCGCGGCTCGGCGACCTCGAACGCCAGGCCACGGAGATCACCGCGAGCCCGCAGTTCCGACTCACGCGCGAGGCTTGGCTCCAGGATCCGAAAGCCGGCGAATGAGCCGACGCCCCGTTCCCTTCGCTTTCGTGCTCGACGAGCTCGAGGGCTTGGCGGTCCGCCTGCAGCCGATGTTCGGCGTGCACGCCGTCTACGTCGGGGACAAGATGACCTTCTGCCTGCGTCAACACGCGAAGTTCCCGCGCGACAACGGCGTCTGGCTCGCGACGACGCGCCAACACCACGAGAGCCTGCGCCGGGAGTTCCCGTCCATGCGCAGTATCTCTTTTTTGGGCGAAGACCCGACCTCGATGCAGCTTCTCCCGCTCGACGAGCCCGACTTCGAGGCCTCGGTCCTTCGTGCCTGCGCGCTCGTCCGCGCGGGCGATCCCCGCCTCGGCCGCGCTCCCGCGGCGAAGAAAAAGAAAAGGAAACCCGCATGAGCGAGCCCCGCTTCCGAAACTTCGAAGAGTTCTGGCCCTACTACCTAGGCGAGCACGCGCGCCCCGGGACCCGGCACTGGCACTTCGTGGGCACGACCCTCGCCGTCCTCCTGCTCGCGCGCGCGCTCGCGCGACCTTCGTGGGGCGCCTTCCTGCTGCCGTTCGTCGCGGGCTACGCCTTCGCTTGGATCTCTCACGCTCTGATAGAACGCAACCGCCCCGCCACGTTCCGTTATCCGTGGTGGTCCTTCCGCGCCGATTTCCGGCTTTGGTTCCGCACGCTCCGCGGAAAGCCGCTCCAAGCCTGAGCCGAATCTTTCCGTGCGCGATTGCGCTTTGCCGCCCGGCCGGAGATGCTGAGGCGCGGAGGATCCCCATGCGACGTGCGACGAGTCTGGCGGCCCTGGCCCTGACGAGCTTCCTAGCGACGGAGGCTCTCGCGACGCCCACCCTTCGGCGGCCCGGCGCCGAACGAAGCCCGCCGGGAATCCGCGCCGCGGGCGGCGTGCAGCCCGCGCCCGAAGAACTCAGTTTCCGCTTCGAGTCCTACGAAGGATCCGAATCGCTGGCCTGCACCCACGCGGCCGTGGACGCCATCCGTTGGGACTGGCGCGTGAGCTGCGGCGAGGGGAACGCGTCGCGCCGCTTTCTCGTGCATTTCGTGCCGACCTTCTATTCGAGCACGCGGGCGCCGCGGCTCACGCTCGAGACGCTTTACTACGTCCTGCCGAGCGGCCCGCGCGGCGCCGCCGGCACGGGCGGCAGCGCGTGGTACAAGTTCGAGGACGACACGGCCCTCCACGAAATCACCCTCGGCCAATCCGTCGAGAGCGATACGGCCGGCCTCTACCTTCGCTATCGCCCTGCCCCCGGGATCACGCGCGGGACGGCGCGCCCCGAGCGAAGCGCGCGACGCCGTTAGGCGTCCGCGAAGCCTTAGGGACAACTCGTCGTCGTCGACGCGGGAGCCGGCGCCGAGACCTTGGCGTTCGGATCCGTCTGCGGATAGCGCAGCTTCATGACTTCGGCCACGCCGAGCAGACTCAAACGACGACCGCCGCGGAAGTAGGGCTTGAGCGAGGCCGAGACCTTCGCGCCGTCGGCCAGGATCTCCTCGACGAGCCCCGCCGTGTAGGGAATGCCGTGGGTCTTGAGCATGCCGATGACGAGGGCCGCCGCCGCCGTCACCATGGGTGTCGCGAACGAAGTGCCGTCCGAAATTGCGTAGCCGTAGTCCGTGTACTGCCGCGAGTCGCTCACGGCCATCGAATCGTCGCGCAGGTACCCCGCCGTCGTGAAGACGCCCTCGGCCGGGGCGGCGATTTCGACGAGGGTCGGCGAATAATTCGCGCCGTAAGCCGAGGCGCCCGAAGTCCCGTACCAACGGGCCGACGTGTCGTCTTCCGCGGTGCCCCCGACCGACATGAGGCCCGGCACCTGCGGCCCCCAGGCGGCCGGGTACGAGGGCGTCGAGTCCATGTTGGCCGCCTCGTTGCCCGAGGCCGCCGCGATGAAGATGTTTCGGTTCGTCGTGGCTTCCAGGATCTCGTCGAGGAAACTCTGTTGCGGCGACGAACTCGCGAAGGAGAAGTTGAGCACGTCGAGCGCGCCGGAGTCGAGGCCGAGCTCGAGCACCTTCTGGCGATCCGAGCTGTAACCGCTTTGTCCCATCGGGTCGCCCGCCGACGCCTGGATGAATTGAAGCGGCATGATCTTCACGTGGCTTAGCGTGAGCCCGGCCCCGCCGCGCGAGTTGTCGTGGGCCATGGCGATGACGCCGCTGACTTTGGTGCCGTGGTTGCTGGGCGCCGTGTCCTCGGCCGAACGCGAAGTCCCGAAGGCGCTGTAGCCGACCGTGTTCGTGCCGGGACGCTTCCACAGGACGTCGCGCGCGACGCCGCCCGCGCCCTCGCGGAACTCGACGTGCGTCGTGCGGATGCCCGAGTCGACGACGCCGATCACGACCTCGGCTTTGATGCCCTTCTCGGCGTGGTAGAAATACTCGAAGGCTTCCGCGGCCTCGAGCTGCGGGACGTACTTCTGGTGGCTCAGGTAGGGATTCTTGCCGGGACTCTCGCCGGCGGCCGGCGCCTCGAAGTAAGCGCCGACGCGCGAGCGGGTCGCCTCGGAATCGTCGGCGAGCCAGCGCACGCAGTCGAGGCGCCGGACGCGGTCCTCGAGTTCGAGCACGGAAACGTCCCGGGCGAGACGCGCACGCACGACGCCGCGCGCCCCTTCGGAGGCGCTCAACTCGGCCAAGTCTTCGAAGGTGAGCAGATCCGCCTGCGATCGTACGTGGGTTTCGAGCTGCTCCAGAAAGCAGGCGCGACGCACGCCCAGGCTCACGCGATGCCCGGCCAAGAGCGACGCGTCGGACCCCGAAGCGAGCAGCCCGTTCGACAGCAGGCCCTGGACGCGAGACGCGAAGGACATCTGCTGGTAGCGGAAATCGGTTTTGTAGGGTCCCGGCGCCAAAGCCCGCTTCGAGGAACTCGTCGAGGCCGGGCAGGTCTTCGCGGCGGGAGCCTCGGCGACCTTCACCCCCGCCTTCTCGGCGAAGCAGCCCGCGAGGCCCAGCGTTAGGGTCAACGCGACCCCCTTCACGCACAAAGAAAGACCCTGGCCCGCCATCCTTTCAAGTGTGCGGAAACGCGATTTTCGACTCAAATAAAGCCTTCATGAAGGCCAACCTATTTTCGCCTTGACGCTCCCGCCGAAATTGAGAACGTTTCTCAAGTGTGAAAACGCCCCAACTTTTGAGCCAACTCCAGACCGCGCACGAAGCGCGGATCTCGGGCTTTACCCCCGAGCTCCCCGACGACTTCCGCGTCCGCCTCCAAGAGCTCGGTTTCCGCGAAGGGACCTTCGTTCGCTGCCTGCGCAAGACGCCCCTCGGCGGCCCCCACGTCTTCGAGATCAACGGCGCCGTTTTCTCGCTCGAATCCAGCGTCGCCCAGAAGGTTTTGCTCCATGTCTGAAGAAGCGCTTTCCGACGTCCTCATCCTCGGCAATCCGAACTCCGGCAAGAGCCTGCTCTTCAACCGTCTGACGGGCCTCCGCCAGAAGGTCGCGAACTTCCCGGGCGTCACCGTCGAGATCCGGCAGGGCGCCTCGGACGGCAGCCGCTACCACGACTACCCCGGCGTCTATTCGCTGAACCCGCTCACCGTCGACGAGCAGGTCGCCATCCGCGGCTTCCAGGGCGCGCTCCGCAAGGCCTCGACCCGCGGAATCCTTTGCGTGCTGGACGCCACCCGCCTCGAACGTAGCCTCTACCTGCTCCTGCAGATCCTGCCGGTCGCGCGCGCGGCCGGCTGCCCCGTGCTCGTCGTCGTGAACGTGCTCGACGAAGTCGTCTCGCGCGGCTCGAAAGTCGATCTGGCCGGACTCTCGGAAGCGCTCCGTGCGCCCGTCCTCGGCGCCTCGGCCCGCAAGGGCAACGGGCTGGACGAGATTAAAGCCTGGACCGCCGCCCTGCCCGCCCGCGCGACGGCCGAATTCACGGAGCCGGCGCCGGCCCCCGTCATCGAACTGAAAGAACGCGCCCGCGAGATCGCCAAGGCGCACGGCCCGAAAGGCGACATCCTGCTCAAGTCGCAGAACCGCCTGGACGACTTTTTCCTGAACGGTTTCCTGGGCCCGATCGTTTTCGCGCTCCTCATGCTCATCCTCTTCCAATCCATCTTCACCTGGGCCTCGCCGCTGATGGACCTCTTCGAAGGGGTCGTCGCCTCGGCGGGCGAAGTCGCGTCGGGATGGTTCGGCGAGGGCATGCTGGCCGACTTCGTGCGCGACGCGCTCTTCGCGGGTGTCGGCAGCTTCGTCGTCTTCGCGCCGCAGATCTTCGTGCTCTTCCTTCTGATCGGCATCCTCGAAGACTCGGGCTACCTCGCGCGTGCGGCCGTCATCCTGCACCGCCCGCTCAGCTGGTTCGGCCTGTCGGGCCGCAGCTTCCTGCCGCTGCTTTCGGGCCACGCCTGCGCGATCCCCGCGATCATGGCCGCGCGCTCGATCGAGTCGCCGCGCAAGCGCCTGCTCACGATCCTCGCGGTGCCCTTTACCTCGTGCTCGGCGCGCCTGCCCGTCTACGCGCTCTTCGTGGGCGGCTTCGTGCCCGCGACGACGATCCTCGGCGGTCTCATCGGCCTGCAGGGCTTCGCGTTCTTCTGTCTCTTCGCGCTCGGCCTCCTGACGGCCCTGCTCGCGAGCGCCTTCATGGACCGCGTCCTGCGCGGCGGCGCGAAGATGCAAGACGCTCCCTTCGTCGTCGAGCTTCCGCCCTACCGCCTGCCTTCGCCCAAGCCGATCCTCTACCACGCGTGGACGCGCGCCTGGAGCTTCCTCAAGGGCGCCGGAGGCGTCATCTTCGCGGTCGTCGTGGTCGTCTGGTTCCTGGGCTACTTCCCGAACGGCAACGGCCACCTCGACACTTCGTACCTGGGCCGCATCGGCCACTGGATCGAGCCGATCTTCGCCCCCATGGGCATGGACTGGAAGATCGGCGTGGGCGTGCTCACGTCGTTCCTCGCGCGCGAAGTCTTCGTGGGGACGCTCGGCACGCTCTACGGCATCGAAGCCGCCGACGAGAATCTCGCTACGCTCTCGGAACGGCTCTCCGCGGGCGGCATGACGCTCGCCACGGCCGTCAGCCTGCTCGTGTTCTACGCGCTCGCCATGCAGTGCGTGTCGACGCTCGCGACGATTCGCCGCGAAACGGGCAGCAACAAGATCCCCGTGCTCGTCTTCGTCGGCATGACGGCGGTCGCGTACGTGGCGGCCTTCGTCGCCTACCGGATCTTCGTCTGAGCGAGAATCAGCGGACCCGCACCCAGTGGCGACCGTTGACGGCCACGCGCTGACGGCCCACGCCGAAGGTCTCGCCGCGTTCCTTGCGCTTGTACGTCGCCACGAGACGCTCGGGGTAATCGCGCTTCTCTTCGAGGGTCATCTCGGTCAAGCGTCCCTGCTCGTCGTTCGTGAGGGGCGTGCCCGGGTCGTACTCGCGGTCGACGTGCGCGAGCACCCAGCCCGCCACGGCGATCGGCACCTCGCGGCCCGGGTGGAGGCCCATGCCGACGGCGTGGCCGAACGTATCGCTCGCGATGCCCACGACGGCCATCTGGCAGCGTCGCTCGCAGATCCGCGCGCCCTCGACGCTCTCGTAGTAGCAGCGGCCGTACTCGAGCGGACCCGCGAGCTCCTGGAAGTCGGCGTAGTCGTTCCACACCGCGCCCCAGACTTTCGTCGCGAGCAGCTGGCCGCTCGGCGTGATCGCGCCGCTCGTCGCGTACGTCGAGGTCAGGACGACGTCGGTGCCGGCGGAGTTCGCCGTGGCCGCGCCCGTCGTCGAGTTGATGCTCGCCCGCTGCAGAATGAGGTCCGCCGCGTGCGCGGGACCCGGAATGAAAAGGCTGCTCAAAAACTGCGAAAGCTTGGACATGTTATCTCCCCCGTTCCGAATCGACCCGACGTTCGTAAGCCTCGACCCGATCCCTCAACCGCGCCAACTCGCGCTTGAGGCGGGCGTTCTCTTCCCCGAGTTCCTTGAGCGCCGAGACCGAGAGCGCGACGACCCCCGAGTAATCGAGCGCCTTCCATCCCGACGCGTCGGCGCGCACGAGTTCCGGCCGCACGCGCTCGACCTCCTGGGCCACGAAGCCCAGATCCGGGCGCCCGTCCGCCTTCCACTTGAAGGTCACGCCCCGTAGACGGCCGACGTCGTCGAGGGCCGAGACGAGGGGACGGATGTCGGTCTTGAGACGACGGTCCGAGAAGGAAAGGAATTCCTGGGCCCGCACGTAGCCGCCGACCGGCAAGCCGCCCACGAAGCGCTGCTCGACCCGCAGCGCCCCGTTGATCGTGAAGTCGCCCTGCATCTCGTCGCTCCGGTTCTTGTTCACGTAGAAGGTGTCGTAGCGCAGGATTTCGTCCGAGTTACACGTGAAGATGCCCGCGACCGTGTTCGTCGACACGCGCACTTCCCCCGTCGAAGCCATCCCCGTGACGCCCGAGTTCGGGAAGGAATAACGGATCATCAAACGAAAATCCGTTCCGCCGCCCGGCACGGACGCGACGGACTGGATCTCCATCCCGTCGATGCGAAGGGTCCCGTTTTCGTAGGTCGAGCCCGGCTGATAAAGGACGGTGTCGTTCCGGTTCCGGATACCCGGGACCGTCGAGCCGTTCGAGATAGCCACGCCCGTGAAGGTCTTCACGCAAGCCTCGGCGTCCACGAGCACCGTCGAGATGTCCGAGTTCAGCACCGTCTTCGAATAGAGGAGCTGCGAGCGCTTGAAGTTCGTCCCCATGCTCGTCGTCAGGTTGGACAACGCGAGGCCGAGCGCGCCGATGGCCGCCAGCGCGGCGAGGACCGCGGCGAGCGAAATGCCCGACCGGCTTCCGAATTTCCTTGGCCACATCATCGCGAGACTCCCCCTTTTCGTTCCTACCGATTTTGATACTATCCGAAGCTTGGAACAACTGGAACGCCGGGAGGGGAGACCGCGATGGATCGTCGAACTTTCTTCAGGAACCTGCTCACGGGATTGGCCAGCGCGCCGCTCGCGGGGGAAGCCGCGCCCACCCTCCTTCGCGCGACGGGCGTCGCGGGGGACGCGAACGCGGGCGCCCGCTCCCTCCCCTGGACGCTGAGCGCGGGCGAGCGTTGCGTTCTGCCCGAAGCGCCGAGCGACGGCGAAACGGTGAGATTCCGTTCGACGGCCCTCAACGCGGCGGCCCCCGCCCGCATCGGCGGCTCGGGACGCCCCATCCTCGGTAGCCTCTCCGATCTCGAGGTCGACGTGGCGGCCGACTTCGCCCTCGTCTTCCGCGCCCGCGCGGGCGAGTGGGAATTGCTCTAAGCCGTGTTTCACTGCCTCCGTCGGGTCTACGTCGAAGACACGGAGCGCCGTCCCCGCGAGCTCCTGGCCAAGCGGGCCCCCGTGCTCGTCTTCGAGCCGAGCTCGGGGCGCGTGCTCGAAGAGGCCCCGAGCTTCGAGGCCTTCCTCGACCGACGCGGCGGTCGTTGGGAACGACTCCTGCTCGAATGGGACGAAAGCGGCACGAAGCGCGTCCTCTTCGTGGATCGCTTCTCGCGCCTACGCGTGCAGGCGGCCCTCTGGAAAGCCGTGCTCGAGGAAACTTCGAGCGAAAACCTGGCCTGGCTCCACGAAACGGCCAACAAAGACGAACGACTCAAGGCGAATCCGCTCGGGTTCTCCTTCAACCACGCCCGCGGACCCAGTCGCCCGGCCCGCCTCGACCGCGGCGAAGCGGCCGAGGCCGCCGCGAGCGTCCCTCCGATCGAAGTCCCACTTCGCCCCGACGCCATCGGCTTCGAATATCTGCTCGCGAGTTTCTTGGGGGAGCGTCGGGGCCCCTACCGCGATGCCTTTCTGCGCAAGATCGAGCTCTTCTCGTGGGAGCAGATCCTGCAGGAGTTCGGCGTCATCCGGGCCCAGGTCATCAACGGCCTCTATAACGACATCAACCTTCTTTTGCCCGAAGGCCACAAGATCGATCCGAGCGAAGACGTCGAGTACCAGATCCCGAACAACCGCTACCTCTCGTGGTTGCTCGACGAGAACCTCGACTACGACAACATCGACTACGTGCGTTGCAACTACGACCTTTCCATCTTCGCGACGCTTTATGATAATTGGATTCGTTATCGCGCGCCCGTGGGCCGCACGCCCGAAGAAGAAGTCTCGCTCGATAACCTGAGTTGGATCACAGACGCCATTCAGCGCGGCGAGTGGGAGCTCCTCTTCGACAAGAACCTCCAGCGCAACTTCGGTTGCGTCTACGTCGACAACGCCATGCTCCCAAAAGCGAACCAGGTCTGGACGGGGCTCCTTTACCGTGAGCATAACGAGGGGGGGGATCGCGTTCGTCGAAGGCTTCAGCTGAAAGCGAGGCTCGTCGCGACGCACGCACAGGAGAGGGCATGACCAAAGATCTCATCGTCTACCTAAAAACGACCGACACCTGCCAACTCAACTGCGACCATTGCTTCACGAACGGAAGCAACGGCAAGAAGGGCTGGTTCGACGTCCCGCAAACGATCCGCTTCTTCCGCGAGCTCCATCGCGTGCATCCCCACTACGAAGGCGGCAACATTTCCTTCCACGGCGGCGAGCCCATGCTCGCCCCCACCGAACTGCTCTTCGAAGCCTGGGAAGGCATCAAGGATCTGTGGCCCAAAGTTTGGTGGGGCGTGCAGACGAACCTGACTTACCTGCTCAATCCCGACAAGCTCTCCGTCTTCGAGAAGATCTGCCAAAAGTCCATCGGCACCTCCTGGGACTACAAGATCCGCTGGACGCACCCGATGCAGAAGGCCCTCTGGGAAGACAACGTGCGCCAGCTCGCCAAAGACGGCTACCAAATCACCGCCATGGTCAGCCTGAACTCGGCGCTGCTCGCGGACTACGAGCCGATCCGCATCCTCGACGAGATGGCCGAGCTCGGCATCAAACACGTCAACTTCGAGCGCATCACGCCGAACGGCAACGCCCTCGGCAACCGCGGCATCTTCCCGACGAACCGCGCCCTCGACGGCTGGTTCCTCAAGATGTGGGACCAGTGCGTGGCCACGCGCAGCTGGGAACGCGTCGACAACATGTTCCTCGACTCGATCCTGACCTCGCTCGTCCACAACACCTACTCGGGTTGCCGCTCGCGGCAGTGCGAGCAGAAGATCTTCACGATCAACGCGGACGGCACGATCGGCGGCTGCCCGAACGACGCGCCCAACAAGTTCTACGGCACGATCCGCGACCCCATCGAGCAGGTCCTCTACAGCCCGTGCCGGCTTTGCAACATCCAGAGCGAGAGCCTGCGGCACCCCGAGTGCGGCACTTGCCCCGTCTACGACATCTGCAACGGCGACTGCCACCAACTCGCGTGGGACGACGCCTGTCCGGCGCCGAAGTCGCTCATGATGAAGCTCGCGGCCGAAAAGAATCTGGGGCTCTACAAGGAAATGATGAACGGCTTCATGGGCCAAGAGTGAGCATGAGCGCGTTACCCGCCCCCCAACTCTACGGAAAATACGGCGACCCGTTCCGGCTGGTCGAGTTCCGTCTTTTTTCGTTCAACGAGTGCGGCGGGGGCTGCGCGCATTGCTACTACCGAAAGACGGACAACCGGGTCGAGCGCTACGACGACGTCCTCGCGCTCGCCACGGATCTCCGCGCGAACGGTTTCCAGCTCGAGACGTGTTACCTGCTCCCGACGGACGTCTTCGAGAACGACTTCAACTACGACATCTTCCGCGACGAGAAGCTTCGCGAGTCCCTGCGAAGCTTTCGTTACGTCGGCCTCGCCTCGACCCTGCGCGAGGGCTACGACGCCCGGTTCCTCGACTCTTTTTTCGCGGATTTTCCCGGGCAGGGGATCGAGCTTCACGTCAACCTCATCGAGGCGCGGCTGGAAGACCCCGCCTACGAGAGCTTCTTGCTCGCCCAACTCCGCGAGCTACGGACCCGTTACGCGGGCCGCATCCAGATCAACCTCGCCCTCAACACGGGGGCCAAGCACTCGGAGCGCGAGCTCGGCACGCTCGCGGGCTTCGCCGAGCGCGGCTCGGACGACCGCATCCTCGAGCTCAACTTCACCTACCTTTTCAACGCGAAGCTGCCCAAGGCCACGCGTCGCGATTTGCTCCGTGGGAGCTTCCCGCTTGTGCGTTTTTTGCGCGCCGAAATGAGCCGCCGCGAGCCGGCGCTGACCGAGCGCACGCTCCTCCGCAAGCCCTCCTTTGTCTTCAAAGACGGACGGATCTTCCTGACCCCGATTCTCCCCTTCGACGAGTATCTCTTCGTCGACGATCCGGCCTTCACGCTCTCGGCCCCCAGCTTCGACGCCTACCTATCGACTTACGCCCGGCTCCAGGCGGAGAATCTGCCCGTCGACGACGACTGCGAAAACTGCCCCGAATTACGCCACTGCCAAGGCAAAGGCTATTTCATGGCCGCGCACCATTACGGGCTCGGCTGCCACCACAAGGAGTCTTGAGATGACGGCCCCCCCGCCCCCTCCGACCGCGCCCGGCAATAAACTCTCCCTCACGGAAATCCTTCAGCGTTTCACGGCGGACTTCCATACCCCGACGATGAACGTCGCCGTTTGGTATACCGGCCAGCCGATCTCGGGCACGATCCCGGTACCCGTGCCGGCGGGTTACACCATCACAAACGTCACGGCGAACGTGCACACGTACAACCTGCCGCCCTCGACCGCGCCGGGATCGCCTCACCTCGAGCTCGGCCCCCGCAACGAACCCGTGCCGACGCTCGCGGGGCTCGCCGCCGCCGGCGACAAAGCCGCCGCGACGCCGCCGGGCGGACTCCCGAACCTTTTTGTGGCCCTCCAAAGCATGGCCGAGAAGCTGACGCGCATCCGCCTCGCGCGGGCGCGCTTCCGCGTGACGGGCGTCCCCGGCGCGCCGGGCGGCATCCAAGATTACTTCGGCGCGCCCGTCATGGCCGCGCTTTCCGACGCGAACAAGCTCACGCTGACCCTTCCCCCGGGTACCCCCGCGCCGGCCGCGGGGAATCCCGTCACGGCCGCGCAGATCACGACCTTCATGGCGAACCTGCTGACGGCCTTCACGGCGGCCCGCAGCAACACCAGCAATGCGAAGGACCTCGGGGTCGGCACGGGCGCCCAGGCCGTGGCTTGTCACTCGAACTGCCACTCGAACTGCCACGGATCGCGGGGACGCCGTTAGTGTTCCACCTCGCCCACCGCGTCTACCTCGAGCACGAGTGTCTCTTTGCCACAGGCGGAGACCCCCTCGTTCTGAGCAGCGTGGCCACGGCGCACCCCATCTCGCGGGGGGTCGGGCAGGCGATCGGACACGTCCCGACCTTCGAGGAACACTTGCAGGAACACCACGGCGGAAGCGAGGAGGCTTTCTGGGCCGCCTTGCTCGAAAGACGACGCGAACGCGTCTACGCCGATCCCGCGCTCTACCTTCGACTTCAGCTTCAGTATTGGAAGGGGCTCTTCCCGCGCGCGAGCGGCGCCGACGTCCTACGTCTCGCCCGTCTTTGGCAGAGCGATGAATGGCTGCGTTCCTTCGCCGAGCAGGACTTCGGCCCCGTCACGCGCGCCGATCTTCAACGCGCCCTCCTCGCGCAGGCGCGCACTCCCGACGCCGAGATCCTCGCGCTCTTCGAACGCCTGCCCGTCGTCGAAGGACTCCGCTCCCTCGACAAGTCGGCGGTGGGCTTTGAGTATCTACTGGCCGACTACGCGGCCCGTCCCGAAGGTCCCTACCGCGCGGCCTTTCTCGCGCGGCTCGAGGAGCTCGCCTGGCGCGTCTGGTTCAACGACGTCGAAATCCTGCGCGGCGAGATCCTGAACTCCTTCCACGATGTCGCGCGGATCGTTCCCGGTTTGCGGGTCGACTTCGAATCGCCGGCCTCCGTCTCGGCGACGCTCGCATCGCACCCCCTGCTCAGCTGGATGGTCGACGAGGACTTCGACTTTGAGCACCGGGACGAAATTCGACGCCGCTATCCCGTCGATCTGTTTTCGGATCTTCACGCGCGTCTCCAGCGGGCCTGGGGCGCCGACCCCGACGCCAAAATGGACCCGATCCTCCAAACGGCCACGGTCTTCGCCGGACGTTACGAAGAGCTCCTCCACGAGAACGTCGCGAAGGGCTACGGCTGCATCTTCGTGAACGATTCCCTGCGCGGGCGCTCGAGTCAGATTTTTCCGGCCTTCGTCTACGAACGCATGCGCGACGGGCGAGCCCAGGAACTGGAGCCTTATGTGCTCGGGTGAGGCGCGCGTGAAGGACGCCACGGACCACTTCGACCGCGATTTCAACGTCGTCTACCTGCGCGTCGTGCGAGGTTGCAACTTGAATTGTACCCACTGCTTCACGCTCGGTAACCGCGACGCCTTCCGGCTCGCGGATCTCGGCGAGATCGAGCTCTTCTTGACGACGCTGCGCGAGCGGCTCGACACCCGGCAGAACGTCTTTTACATCCACGGCGGCGAGCCCTTCCTCGCGCCGAAGGCCTACCTCGCGCAGGTCAACGCGCTCATCCGACGGATTTTCGCGGGTCGCCGCTTCGACATCATCCCGCAGACGAACCTCATGTACCCGGTCGACGCGGCCTTCGCCGATTTCCTCAAGCGGGAGTACGCCGGACAGATCGGCGTTTCGTGGGACCCCGGCATCCGTTTCGAGACGGGGAGCCCGCGCCTCGGCGAGGAACTCTTCTTCCGAAATTTCCGCTTCCTCGCGGACGCCGGCATCGAAATGGCCGTCGCGATCACGGTGCAGCGCCACCTCCTCAAGACGGATCCCCTCGAGGTCGTGCGCCGTCTCGACGGCGCCAAATCGGTCGACTTCGAGTTCCTGACTTTCTTCGACGAGAAAACCCGCGACCTCCGGGTCTCGAACGTGGAGTGGTCGCGCTACTTCGCGAGCATCGTGCGCCACTACGCCGAGAACCGGACCTCGTGGGCGCTCCCCCAGGTCGACCTCTTCACGAAGAGCTTCGTCGAGAACAAGATCTACCAGTGCAAGTGCAACTGCTGCCGGCATCGTACCTTCACGATGAACGCGGACGCCACGGTGGGCCTCTGCCCGGACGAGACTTATATCCGGCCCCTTTCGACGGTCCGCGAGATGGCCGCGAACTGGCCGGCTTTCGCGGCGAAGGCCCTCGGCGACCACGTCGAGCAGCTTGCGACCCCGCTCCAGCCTCTCTGCAACGGTTGCGAATTTTTCGACGTCTGCGGGGGCAACTGCGAAGCCCATCTCTTCAACGAAAACGAAGCCGAGTGCCCGCTCTCGCTCGCCGCGCTCCGCTACCAACGCGAACACCTCGCCGTATTCCGCGGCAAACTGGACGAAGCCCTCGAAAGGCTTCCCGAACTCAAAAAGGAGTCCCCCGTGACCGAGGCCCGGCCGTGAAAACCCCCATTTCCTTCGACGACGTCAAACCCGAGAACCTTCGCCAGGTCGTGCTCCCGCTCGAGATGGCCCAGATCAAAGAGTTCTTCGAGAACAAGGATCTCTTCTTCTTGGCGGACTACGCGAACAGCAAGATCCACGGGAACATGTTCCTGACCTACCTCTCGAACCTTTCGTTCCCCTCCGAGATCCGTCTTGAGGGGGCCTCGACGGAGCAGAAGATCGAGCTCCTGCGCGTCTACATGGAGACTCGCAACCTCCACGAATCCGATGTCCTGCGCCGGACGGCGGCGTCGATCGTCCTCCGTTTCAAGGGCGTCACGCCCGAGGCCCTCGCGGAGTTCAACGAAAACTCGGAGCTCACGCCCGAGGAAGAAGAAGAATTCCTGCGCCGCCACGGCGAGCTCGCCGCGCGCTGGGAGTCCTTCCTGTCATCGTCGATCCTCTACCTCGGACGCTGCTACCCCGAGCTCGATCCGGAAGGCGGCCTCGCGCGCGCGTACCCGGTCGTAGAAGATCCGGCCTACGTCGGCGCGAACGTCGTGCTGCTCTACGGACTTCCCGCCTTCGTCGAGACCTTCTTCTCGACGGCGCCGCGCGCGCCCATCCGCTACTTCAAGGCGCAGTTCGAAGAGTACATGTTCCGCGGCAAGAACCTCTTCCATTACTTCGACACGGACTTCAATCCGCTGCTCGCCGCGACGAGCGGACTGTTGACGGGCGCGATCCCCTACGAGTCCCTCCGCGACTTCCTGCGGAGCGAGGTCGACTAGATGGATGCCTACCTCGCCTCGCGTGAGCTTCGGGATGCCGACCACTTCTTCCTGAACATCAACTTCGAGGTCCTGAACGGCTGCCGCTTTCAGTGCCGGGGTTGCCACGTGCAGAAAGGCGCGCAGACTCCGCTGGGACCCGGCGAGGCGGCAAGTTTCTTGCGACTCATGCGGAGTTTTCGCGAGAGTCTCTACCTTCCTTTCATCGCCTTCGTCGGCCCGACCGACTTTCTCGTCGCCGAGAACACCGAAGCCCTCTTCCGGGACGACGCGTTCGTCGAGATTCTCCGTACGTTTCGACGCGTTTCCCTGCAGACGACCTACCTCGACGTCCGCAAAGCCGACGCGATCGCGAGCCTGCTCGCCGAACGACTTCACGGCATCGAGCTCGAAATCAACCTCGTCGTCGACCCGGCACGCATCATGGACGACGCCTACCTCGCCGCCCTCGAGGCGAACAAGCGCGACTTCCTCGCGCGCCTCGGCCGGGACGACGTGCGTAGCTTCGGCATCATGAACGTCTACGACTACGACCAGACAAAGATCCCGCACCTGCTGCGCGATTACGATTTCATGCACCGTCGGGTCGGACACCTCTTCGAGACGACGATCGACTACAACTTCTCGGCCGGCCGCGACCCGGATCTTACGAACGAAGACTTCCTCAAGCTTTCGGATCGCATCAAGAACCTCTTCAACCAGTCAATCCTCTCCGACGAGAAGGCCCAGTACCTGCGCTTCAGCTTCGGCAAACTCACGGACTCGCTCGTCGAGCGGCAGTACAACTACCGCGGCGGCAAGCTTTACTATTCGCCGCTCCTTTACGAGCGCTTCGTGAGTTTCCGTCCCGAGTTCGAAGTTCCGCTCGCGGGCGAAGACGCCCGCGAGATCGAGGCCTTCGAGGCGCGGGTCCAGCTCGAACAGTACGCCCGCGCGACCGAGAAGGACGAGTGCGAGTCTTGCCCCTTCCTCGCCTCTTGCGTGGACCGCGGAATCCTTTTCCTCATGGACAGCTTCGGAACCCGCCGCTGCCTCGTCGCGAAGAACGCCCTCTTCGCGGTGAATTCGATGGGATCCCTGCCGGTGCCCCAGCCGTGAGCACGACGTCGCCCCTCGCGAGACTCCTGGAGTCGAAGGCCCCGCTTTCCTCCGAGATCGAAGTCCACCTTTTCGAGCGTTGCAACCTGCGCTGCGCCTTCTGCGGCCAGGACCACGACGACGACACGGGACTCGCGAGCATCCGCGAAAAGGCCAAGCCGATTCTTGAATTCATCCGCGCGAATCCGCGCCGCGACCATACGATCAATCTCATGGGCGGCGAACTCTTCGCCGACGACTTACCCGACGAAGCCTTCGAAGCCTACGCCGACCTCGCGACGAAGGTCGCCCGCGGGGCTCGCGAACTCGGTCACCGCTGCCGCTTCAACTGGGTCACGAACTTCATCTTCGACCGGCGCGACCGCGTCGAGCGCCTGCTCGCACACCTCGACGAAGAGGGGATTCCCGCCTTCCTTGCGACCTCGTACGACCTGCACGGTCGGCAGGCCGGGCGTTGGTCGATCGAGGTCTTCCGCGCCAACCTCGAAGCCTTCGCCCACCGAGTCCACACCGTGGGCTTCGTGCTGACGAAACCCACGATCCGCGCGCTGCTCGCCGATGGCGACGCGTTTTTCCGCGAACTCTACGCACGCTACGATCTCTACTTCGATTACTACGTGCCCGAAAGCGGCGCCTCGGCCCTCATGCCGAGCGACGACGAGATCCTCTCGGCCTACCACTTCGTGGCCGAGCGCTACCCCCGCATCCAGCCCGTGCGCGATCTGCTCGAGCGCGAGCGCAACGCGATGACCTGCTACTCCCTCAACAAGACGACGATCCTGCCCGACGGCCGCCAGGTGAAGTGCCGCTACCTCACGTACAAGCCGGGTGACTTCCGACACGAGGTCGACGCGACGTCGAACGAGAACATCATCTGGGGGCACCTCCAGGAGAACGAGTGCCTCGGCTGCGAGTTCTTCGGGCGCTGCGGCTTCCGTTGCTTCGTGCAGGCCGATTGGTCCAAGCGGCAACGCCGCGAGGAGTGCCTCTTCAAGGATTTCTTCCGCCGCCACCCCGTGCGGCCCGCGGGGAGCGCCTGAACGTGGAGCTCATCGTCAAACCCACGGAGCGTTGCAACTTCAAGTGCAGCTTCTGCAGTTCGACGGCCCTCGTCGACGACCGCGCGACGACCCTCGAGCTCGAACGCATCTACGCCTTCCTGCGCCGTTTCCCGCAGACCTCGACGATCATCCTCAACGGCGGCGACCCGCTCATGATGCCGCCCGAATACTACTGGAAGATCCTCGCGTACATCGAACGCGAGGGCCTGCCGACGACGCTCAGCTTCACGTCGAACCTCTGGCTCTTCTACCTGAAGCCGGACGTCTGGACGCCGCTCTTCCGCCACGAGCGCGTCGGCGTGACGACTTCGTTCCACTACGGCGACACGCGCCGCATCTCGCACGCCGAGGTCTTTACGGAAGAAAAGTTCTGGGCCGTCTCGGATCTCTTCCTCGAGCGCGTCGGCTACCGCCCGGACTTCATCTCGGTCATCACGCCCGAGAACCACGCCGGGGCGATCGAGAACGTGAGGCTCGCGCGCCGCATGGACGTCGAGTGCAAGCTCAATTACGCCGTCGCCTCGGGCCTGCAGTCGCGCAGCTTCCTGAAGGGCCACGTCTACCGCGTCTACCTCGACGTCATCGCCGAAGGGCTCGCCGAGTGGGAGTACAACTCCAAGCAGCTCCTCGCCCTACGAGGAAGGCTCGGCACGACCTGCCCGCTCAGCCGCGACTGCGACTCGAACATCCGCTGCCTCCAACCCGAGGGCGATTACTACAGCTGCGGCGCCTTCGGCGACGACAAGAGCCACGCCGTCGACTTCGACGCCGAAGTGCTCCGTGGCGGCCCCGTGCAAACGCCCCTCGAGGCCGACGAACGCCTGGCCTTCCTGAAGCCGGAGTGCCTGGGTTGCCCCCTCTTCGCGATCTGCAACGGCTGCAAGAAGACGATCTCCGACCTCAAAGCGGAAGGGCGGGTCGAGGAGCACTGCGGTCTCATGCAGGGGTTGCTCCCCGAGCTGCGGCCCTACGTGTCGTGAGCCCGGCGATGGACGAGATCAACCTTTCCATCAATCCGTCCACGCTCTGCAACTTCCGCTGCGACTTCTGCTACCTGAGCCCCGCCGAGCTCGCCCGCCGCGACCGACTCGACCCCGAGCGCCTGCTCGAACGCTTGCTCGAGATCTCGCGCTACCGCCGCATCGCGCACGTCGACCTTTACGGGGGCGAGGTCGGGCTCCTCGAGCCCGCGTATTGGGACGAGCTTTGGCGGGTCCTGCGCGTCTTCTACCGGGAGCGCGTGAACGTCGTCACGAACCTGAGCGTCGCCCATCCCTACTTCGAGCGCGAGGACGTCGACCTCTCCGTGAGCTGGGACTACGTCGCGCGCCCCCGCTTCGAGGCGACCCTCGCCAACCTCCGCGCGCTCAAACGCGGCGTGCACGTGCTCGTGCTCGCGAGCCGTCGCCTGCTCGACCTCGACGCCGCGGAGCTCGAACGCTTCATGCGGATCCTCGACGAGACGCCGCAGGTCGAGAGCGTCGAGATCAAGCCCTACTCGCTCAACCCCCACCATCCCCAGCCCGTGCGCTACCGCGAGACGGAAACGTGGATCCGCCGCTGGATCGAGCGCGCGCCCGGCTTCCGCTTCGAGCTCGTGAACGCCGACCTCGTCGCGCGGTCGCTCCGCCGCGAAAAGCGGTCCTGGTCGGACGACCACCTTTACATCGATCCTTCGGGCGCCCTCGCCGTGCTCGATTTCGACGACGAGGGCCGCGAGCGCTTCTCGCGCCTCGCCTCCTTCGACGCTTACGTCGACTGGACGGAGCGCGAAAAACGTCTCATCCGCGAGCACCCGACCTGCTCGCGCTGCCCGCACCTCGGTCACTGCCTGAGCGAGCACCTGCAGCCGGTGCACGCCGATCCGGGCGATTCCTGCAACGGACTACGCGGATTGCTGGACGACCCGCCGGAGCTTTGCCGATGAGCGCCGCGCCCCCGCCCGAGCACAAGCTTCGCCAATGGGCCTACCTCCATCTCCGCCGCCCCGAGCGCTGGGAAGACGACATCGAGACGCTCGGCTACGCCCAGGACCGCGACGAGGCCGAGACCGTGGCGAACGCCCTCGCCTACCTGCGCGGCGAGGATCCGCCGCTGAGTTTTCCCTCGAAGTCCCTCGGCGTGGCCGTCCTCTACGCTCATTGGATCGAAGAACGTTTCGGCACGCCTTTGCTCGCGTCGCTCGACGACCCCGAGCTCTTTTGGGGCAGCGATCGACACTTCCGACCCTACTCGGACGCGCGCGCTCTCTACGACGCCATCCTCGCCGGCGCGCCCCAACTTCCCTCGAGCCGCGGAGCCCCTCCCGCGTCGGCCTCGCTCCGCAAGACGCTCGGGTATTTTCTCGAGGAGTTCTCGGCGTGAGCGCGCCACCCCGGGGCCGACTCGACGCGGCCGCGCTCGCCCGCGCGGACGACCTCGTCACGCTCCGCACGATCCTCGCCTCGGCCGACGAATTCCCGGGCCTCTACCGCATGCGCACGCCCTGGTGGGAGACCCTGCGGAATCCGCCCTTCCTGAATTGGATCGCTCTCCTCGAACTCGCTCAGCGGAGCGAAGTTTCGGCGCGGCGCGAGGACTGGTTCCGCGCGAACGAGGCGCTCGCGGGCCTCGCCTTCGGCGAAGGCAGCCGCAACGAACAGCGCCGCGAAGCCGATCTCAAGGCCCTGCTCCGCGAGCGGGCCCTCGACCGCGCGCGGCTTCCGCGGGCCTACTCGCTCGCCGTGATCGACGTCGACGCGACGGACGAAGCCCCCCTCGAGGAGCAGAGCTACTACCTCATGGGCAGCCTCTTGCGCTTCGAAGCCCGGCGCGTGCGCGTCGGCTACGACGCCTGCCGCGACGTCGCCGCCGCGGATCTCGCGGTCCCGCGCGAGCGCGCGCTCGCGGAGCTCGGGGTCTGGCTCGCGGAGCCGCGGCGACGGCGCCTTTGCTTTCGCGGCGAAGTCATGGCGCGGCTCGAGTTCGACGCCGAGGGGCTCGGGCGTCTGCGCGCGGATCCCGCGCGGCTCGAGCGTCGCCTGAACGATTTTTCCTTCGGCGCGCCCGTCGTCGCGGCCCCCGACGCGCTTCCGCTTCCCCTCCCGATTCGCTGGACCAAACCCCTCGGAGTGACGGATGTCCGCGGGCTGGGATGATCTTTTCGCGCGTCTCGCGCCTTTCGCGGGGGGCACGCTCGGCCTCGACGCGAACGACGGTGACGGCATCGCGTGGAGCGTGGATTCCTTCCGCCGGCTGCGCGCCGACCGTGAAACGATCGTCTTCCTGGGGCACGCGGGCCGCTTCTACTACCCCCTGTGGCAGGAATTTTGGGCGATCAACAACAACGTCCTTTACCTGACGGAAGAGATGGGAATTCGCTCCCTCGGGGAACTGCGTCGGGTCCTCAACAGCTCCCTCGAGAAAGAAGAAGGCTACCGCACCGAGATCCGCTTCGTCGTCGTGCGCTGCCGAACGCGCCCGCCGAACGCCGTGCCGATGGGCGGGCTCGAGCTCGACGTCGACGACCTGGAAGAGGTCTCCGCGTGAGCCCGCTTCCTGTGCCCGGTCTCTCGCGCCCCGACGGTCTCGACTTTCTCGAGTTCCGCGAAGGTTGGCGCGGCGCCGCCCGGCTCTCCGTGCGCGATCCCCACCTCGTTCCGTTGCTCGAGCGCCTAGACGCGGCGGGGGTGGCCTGGGGACTCCGAAACACGCCGGAATCGGGACGCGATATCTTCGGCGGCCACGACGAGCGGCGACGCCACGACGACGACTTCGAGGTTTTCGTGGCGGGTGACGCGGAAGCGGTTCAAGGCCTCATCGCGGCCTTCGAGGCGAAGGACCGACACGACGAGATCGGAAGCCGACTCGGTTATCCGGCGTGCTGCCGCGCCGCCTTCGTGGAAACCCACCGCGCCCTGGCCGCGGGGCGCGACGACACGCTCGTCACGAGCCACCCCTATCTGAGCGCCGCGATCCGCAACGCGCGGGCGCGCGGGCTCTCCCGCTTCGAGCGGATCATGAGCCCCGTGCTTTCCCAACGCATCCTGAGTTTCTTCCCGTGCCGCTTTGACTGTCCCGACGCGCTCCGCATCGCGCGCCGCCGCCTGGGCCTCCTGACGGGGGTGCCGGCTTGGCGACCCGAGGATTCCTGTTTATCCTGTAGGGGCGGCGCGCTCGGCCCCGCGGGGATCGAACTACGCTTCACGGGGGATCTGGGATGAAAAACGGCAAAAGATGGCTCCAGGGCTTCGGCGTCACGGAAGCCGTCGTGGCCATCGGGCTTCTCGGCGTCGCCTTCACCCAGCTTTCCAAGTTCATGCAGACTTACCAGAATAACGTGCGCAGCCTCGAGGTCTTCAACGAGGTGAACTTCCTGCACCTCGACATCCGTCGGGCGCTCTGGATCCCGAGCACTTGCAACCTGACCTTCTCGGCGCTGCCGCTTTCGGCGAACCCCTCCGTGACGCAGATCAACCACGCCGACCGGGGCGTGCTTTACCGCACGAACACGAACTACCGCAACGATCGGGTCCGCCTTTCGTCGATGGCCGTGCGGAACTTCGTCGCCGTCTCGGCCACCGAAGACCGCTTCGATCTCAGCCTGAGCTACGAAGGGCGAGGCTTTCTGGCGGGCAACGCGCCCGCGATCACGCGCACGATCCCCATCCGAGTCGAAAAACGCGGCGGGGCCTTTTACACCTGCTTCATGGACGGCGACCAGGTTCTCCGCAATTCTTACGTCCGCCAGGACCACGGGGTCGGCGCGCCGGCCGAGGTCAAGAACGGCGACTTCCGGGTCTTCGGATTCCTCACGGTCCAGACGCTCGCTTCGACGGGTGGATCGCTGAAGGCGCAGGAGTACCTCTCGCTTTCGGACGAGCGAGCGAAGTCCGACATCCGCACGCTGGACTCGGCGGGCCCGCGCCTCGCGGATCTGCAAGGATACCGCTACCGAATGAACGGACGGCCCCATCTGGGCCTCCTCGCGCAGGAAGTCGAAGCGAAGTCTCCCGAGATCGTGCAAAGCAACGACGCCGGGCTGCGCCTGCTGCGCTACGACGGCGTCGCCCCCTTGCTCGTCGAGGGCATCAAAGCGGCCCGCGAAGACCAGCACGAGCGCGAAAACGAGATCCGCGACCTCGAGCGACGCCTCTCGGCGCTCGAACGACGCTAGACCGCCTTCGCGGCTTCGGCGGGCGCGGCCGCCATATCGCGGAACTCCCGCACGACGCGGAACCACACGAAGATCTCGATGCCGCCGAACACGACGACCTCCGGCCAGGAGGTCGTCGGAGAATGGAAGAGCGCGAGCCCCACGATCGGGCCCGCGAGGGCGAGCAGCAGCAGCGCGCGCAGCTGGATGCGGAAGCCCACGACCCAGGCGATGGCGACGAGACGTTTGAGGAAGTCTTTGCCCTCCGCGCCGCCGTTCCAGCGGTAGGCCCGCCAACCGCCGACGCCGACGGACGCGAGACCCACGCCCGCGAGCACCCAGTCCCAGACGCTCGTCTCGACGGAGCGCGCCGCGAGCGGATCGAGCAGAAGAAATCCGATGCTCAGGATCCAGTAGACGAGCGAATGCGCTTCGCTGAGCGTCCCCCCGCGAAGCCGCGCCTTCAGCTCGTCGAGGTTCCAAAAGATGAATCCCATCCCCCGAATTCTAAAGGCCCCCCGAAAGCCTTGAAAGGCGTCAGGCACCTTTTGGTAGCGCAGCTGCGTCAACGCTCAGGCGAGCGCCTTACGTTGGGGACGGGTGCGGGTGAAGTCGAGCCCCTTCGCTTCGAGGCGCGCGATGTCCGACGACTTGGCCGGAATCTCGCGTAGGAGCCCTCGCAGTCCGAATGTGATGTGGGCGTGGCGACGAAACTCGGGATGATCCATGAGAAGGGCGTGCAAACGCTTCAGGCGGAAACAGGGCACCTTCGGATAGAGATGGTGGCCGATGTGGTAGCTACAGCTGTGGGGAGCCCAAACGAGACGATCGACGAAGGTCGGGATGAGGGTGCGCGTGTCGAAGGGGGCGCGGTGATGCTGCGTGCCGGCGTGGTCGGCGACGGCGCGCAGGCGGAGCGCGACGTTGACCCAGGTGAAGCGGGGCAGGATCCAAAAGAGGAGGAAGGGCTTCCAAAGCCCGAACGCCGTGAGCGCGGCGGCTAAGGTGGCGTAGTATCCCCACTGGAGCGCGCGGTAGCGCCAGCCCGCGGCGCGTTTGCTCCGCGCGAAAGCCGAAATCTGCGCGAGCGCGCTCCCGCCGCAAAGATCTTTCAGGATCGAGCGCAGAAGCTCGCCCCGCGTCCGCGGAAATCTCTCCACGAGAAAGTCCGGATCCAGGTCGGAGTTCGCGTAGAGGTGGTGCGCGGCGTGCCGTTCGCGGTAGTCGCGAAGGCCGATGAAGAGCGGCCAGGCGCAGAAGAGCTCGCCGATACAGGCGTTCCCGTTCTTTGTAGGCCAGAGCCGCCCGTGCGAAGCTTCGTGCATCAACACGAGAAGCCCGTGTTGACGGTTGCCGATCAGGACGAGCGCCGCGAGAAAGGCGGCCACGCCACTAATGCGCCAAGCGAGGGTCGCCGCGAGCAGGATGACGAACCAGTCGAAGGCCACTCGCGCGAGCGGTTCGGCGCGCGCCGGGGCGCAAAGTTCGAGGATTTGTTCGCGTTCGAGGAACTTCATGCCCGTCGTCCTTTCTGGGGCGCGAGTCTAAATCAAGTCGGCCCGAGGGTCACGGGCGCGGCGCTGGTCAAGCCCGCGGGAGCGGCTTATAACGTCTTTCATGCCAATTCGTACTGGGGGCTTAGCTTTGGCACTGGGCTTCGTGACGATTTCTTCATGGGCGGGTCCCCTCGGGAAGGCGCTTTCCGGCGCGGCCGAGAAGAACGCCGCCTTCGGCTCGGCCCGTTTGGCCGCGGAGAACGCCGAGGACCGGCTTCGCGCCGCCCGCGCTTCCGTTTTTTTGCCGACGCTCGATCTCGATTCCCTCCACGGTTTCCAGGGCGCCCGGCCCGACGACGGCGCGGGGCCTTGGCGTTCTTCGCTCGAGCTCCGGCTCTCGCAGAATTTCTACGACAACGGGCAGGCCTGGACGGAGCTCGCGAATTCCCGTCGCCGTTCGGAGCGCGCGGCGATCGATCGGGACTTGGCCCGCGAGGATTTCGCGTTCCGGGTTTGGCGCGCCTGGATCGCGTGGCGTCTGGCCGAAAGCCGCTTGCGCATCCAGCGCACGCAGCGGGATCTCGTCGATCGGCAATTTCGCCAGCTCCAGGATCAGTACCGTCAAGGCTTCAAAACGCGGCGCGATTTTCTTCGCATCGACGCCGAACTCAAGCGGAGCGATCTCGACCTGCGGGCTTCCGAGGACGCGCTGGCGCTCGCGCGGGCCGAGCTCGGGGTGCTCGGCCTCGACGAGCTGGAAGGGCTCGCGTTGCCGCTCGAGGGAATGATCGAGCGCGATCTCGTCGTTCCGAGCGACGTCGCGACTTTGCCCGAGCTGCGCCGCCTCGCGCTCGACGAAGAGATCGCGCGGGCCGCGGCTTCGCAAGCGAAGCGCTCCCTGTGGCCGCGCCTGTCCTTGGAGGGAACGACGGCCTACGGTCTTTACGGATACCTGGGGAACGCGGCGCCGATCGCCGACCTCGATCGTTGGACCTGGTCGCTTGGGCTCGGCGCCCGTTGGACGCTCTTCGACGGCGGCCGCTTGGCTTCGGGCGCCGATATCGCCGCGCGCGAGTGGGAGCGGGGGCGTTTGGCCCGGGTCGAGGCCGAACGGCTGCACGCCGCGCGGCTCGAGACCCTCGCGCGGGACCAAGCGCGCGTCCGCGCGGCGATCGGGGTGCGCGAGCAGATCCGCCGCATCGAGACCGAAGGCTTTGCCGTCGTGCAAGCCGATTACGTCGAAGGCAAGGTCGATTACCTGAACCTCGTGCAGGCCCTCGGCGCGCGCATCGCGGCCGAAACGGCGTTCGAGGAAGCCGTGAAAAACTATCTCGAACTTCAGGGCGAAGCTCGACGCTACGGGGGAGGGCTCTATGCCTGGATGCTCGAAAAATAGTAGTCGGGGCGCGGCCGTCCGCGCCGCCGGATTCCTGTTGGCCTTGCTCGCGGGGTGTTCGGCGCCTTCCAACAAAGGCTTGCCTTCGGCCTCGGTCGAGCGGGGCGATATTCTCCAGCGCGTGAGCGTGTCGGGTTTGCTGGTGCCCGCCCGCCGCACCGTGATCGTGGCCCCTTACGCGGGTTACGTGGGCGAGCTCTTCGTGGGCGTCGGCGCCAAGGTCAAGAAGGGCGACCCGCTCGTGCGCGTCGTTCAAACGCTCCAGGGTGCCTCGGACCAAGCCTTCCCGATCCGGGCGCCTTTCACGGGCATCGTCACGAACGTCTTCGCGCGCGAAGGCGAGGCCGTCGAGGCCAACCGCGATCGGGGCAGCCTCCTTCGTTTGGACGATCTTACGGAGCTCTGGATCGAGGCGGACTTGCCCGAGATCGACGTCGCCAAGGTGCGCGTGGGGCTCGAGGCGATCGTGCGACCCGCGGGCGATCCCGGCAAGAGTTTCAAGGGCGAGGTCCGCACGATCGCGCTCGCCGCGAAAGAAGGCAAAGACTGGGAGCGGGGTAAGGTCGACTTTCCGATCCGCATTTTTCTCAAGGAGCGCGACGAGGTCCTGAAGCCGGGGATGACGCTCGTCGTGGACGTCGTCGTGGCCAAGGCCGAGGGCGTCCTGACCCTGCGGCAAGAATTCGTGCGTAAGGAGTCCGACAAGTTCTACGTGACGACGCTCGACGGCGGCCGCAAGGAGGTCCAGATCGGCCTCCAGAACGAGGAGCGGGTCGAGATCCGTGCCGGGCTCGCGGAAGGCGAGAAGGTCCGGATGGTGGATTTCTCCGGCCTCGCCGGATCGCGCGGAGGCTGAGCGAGTTTTGGCGCCCCGCGAGATTCTGCGTACGCAAGGCTTGGGCTTCGCCTATTCGACGCTCGACGAGACGGGCGAGCGTCGCGACGTCCAGATCCTGAAGGATCTCGATCTCGCCATCGAGGAAGGCGACTTCGTCGCGATCACGGGGCCTTCGGGGTCGGGCAAATCGACGCTCTTCTACCTGCTCGGTTGCCTCTTGCGGCCGAGCGAAGGCCGGATTTTTTTCGACGGCGAGGACGTCTCCGCCTTCGACGATCGGCGCGAGGCCGAGTTCCGGAACCGCAAGATCGGCTTCGTCTTTCAGCAATTCCACCTGCTCCCGCGCGCGAGCGTGCTCGAGAACATCCTTCTGCCCGCGCGCTACCCCATCGAGGACTCCGCGCCGACGCCCGCCGATCGCGAGAAGGCCCGCGCGCTCGCCGAGCGGCTGGGGCTCGGGCCCTACCTGGAGCGCGGTCCGCAGCAGCTCTCCGGCGGCCAGCAGCAGCGCGTGGCCGTGGCGCGCGCCCTCATGCGCGACACTCGCATCCTGCTCGCCGACGAGCCGACCGGAAATCTGGATAGCAAGAACACCGCGGAGATCCTCAAACTTTTCCGCGAGCTCAACGCGGAAGGGCGCACGATCGTACTCATCACGCACGATCCGCAGGTCGCCGCGCAATGCCGCACCGTGATTCGTCTGCGCGACGGCCGCATCGAGGCCATCGATCGCCGCGCGGACGCCGCTCCGCTCATGCCGTCGACGCCGTCTTCGGCGCCTCGGCGCTCGGGTGCGCCGGCTTGGGGCTCGCCCGCGCGTCTCGTGTGGAAGGCGTTACCCGAAGCCTTCGCGAACCTGCGCCGCAACCGGGTGAAGTCTTTGCTCACCATGCTGGGCGTCGTTATCGGGGTGGCGGCCGTGCTCTCGACCGTCACGTTGGGGCAGTTCGCCAAGCGTCGCATTCTGCAGAGCTACGAGTCGCTCGGAGTGAACACGCTGACTTTCCGCGGCTATCCGAATTGGCGGGCGCGCGGCGGCAGCAAGGGCGGCGTGCGCTACACGGGTTTCGATTGGGAGCGCGACTGGGCGCGCCTGCCGCAAGTCTTCACGGAGCTCGAGCTTCTTTCTCCCTCCTACGTGAGCTGGGGAGGCTCGGTCGCGCGCGGCGGTTTGACCGTGAGCGAGGATGTCCGCCCGATCGGCGTGAGCCAGGACTACGCCGTCATCACCGACCAGAAGGTCGCCCAGGGACGCCCGCTCTCGAGCCTCGACATGGAAAACGGCAACGCCGTCTGCGTGTTGGGCGCGACGCTCGGGGAAAAACTCTTTCCCGACGGTCTCGCCGTCGGTAATATCGTTCAGGTCATGCGGGGCGGCGATCAGGGATCCTACCCTTGTCGCGTCGTCGGCGTGAACGCGAAGCAGGGAAGTCCGACGGAGTGGTGGCAACCGGATCTGCTCGTGAACATGCCGTACACCTACTTCAAACGCGTGAACGGTTCCCTTTGGGAGGGCAGTCTCTACACGGTGACCTTGCGCGTTCGGAACGGCTTCGATCCCGCCGCGACGGCCGACAAGCTGCGCGGCTTCTTCGAGCAACGCTACGGCGACGGCGGCGAGTTCCGCGGCGACTCGAACGCGAAGCTCGTTTCGCAGATGAAGCTTTTCTTGGGCGTCTTCTCTTCGCTCCTCGCGACGGTCGCGCTCATCACCCTCGGGGTGGGGGGCGTCGGGATCAACAACATGATGCTCGTGAGTCTCGCCGAGCGTCTCAAGGAGATCGGTTTGCGCAAGGCGCTCGGGGCGACGGGCCGCAGTTTGCGCTTCCAGATCCTCGCGGAGAGCCTTTTGTTGAGCGTCGTCGCGGGGCTCGTCGGGCTCGTCGCGGGCTTCGCCCCTTACCAAGCCGGC
>DDRA01000041.1:0-3783 GCA_002343545.1 Bacteriovoracaceae bacterium UBA2428 | reverse complement strand
GACAAAGCCGCGATCTTCGCCGCGACGAAGTTCATCAAAGAGCTCAGGTTCGAATGGATCGCGGATCCCTGGGCGCTCGGGGTCTCGGCGGGCGCCATGGTGCTCACGGGGGTGCTGAGCGGCTTCGTGCCCTCCTTGAAAGCCGAGCGACTTCAGGTGGTTGACGCGCTTCGTAGCGAGTAAGTTTTTGGCCCGCTTCGACCGATAAGGAGGGGTGAACTCGAGGTCCACCCTCAAGACCTACCTGATCCGGGTTTTTGTTCCCCTGACGGGTTTGCCTCTGCTCGTTCTCGCCGCGCTCACCTTCGGGCTCACGAGCCGTAGCTTCGACGAGGAGCTCGCGCGTCGGGCGAAGCCCGAACTCAGCGCGGTCGCCCGCAGTTTCGAGACGGCGGAACGGCAGTTTGCCCAGCAGCTCGCGCGCGCCTTCCGCGGCGACGAAACCCCGCTCGCGCTCGCCGCGCGCGACGTCGAGGCGCTCGGGGGGCAGGCGCAGACCTGGCTCGAGACTTCGCTTTTTCAGCGGGTGAATCTTTACGCCGCGGACGGCTCGCGTCTCGCGGGAGCGGAGGCGCGCTCGCGCTCCGCGCCGAAGGCCTGGGAAGCTCTCTTCGCCCCGTCGCAGCGCGCGGACGGCCGCGACCCGGCTTCGACGCCGACGGGCGAGGCCCGCGAGGCGCCCGCTTCGGCGGCCTTCCAAGCGTCGTCGGAACGCGCGGAAGAAGGTCGTTTGCGCGGGGACTTCCGCCAGGTCCTCGCGAGCGAAGAAAACTTCGTCGCGCGTCGCCTGGACGCGGGCGCCGGATTCACCTGGACGGTCTACCGCGCGCTGCGGGACGCGGAGCGCCGGGTGGTGGGCTACGCCGAAGCCGAAGCCACGCTCGACGCCGTCCGGCTGAAGATCCTCGCCCGTTACCACGGCTTCGACCTCGCCCTGCTGAGCGAGGACCGGACGTGGATCTTGGCTTCGAACCCCGCCGTCGACGCGGCCTTCTCGGCGTGGCACGCGGCGCGCGCGCGGGTCGGCGCGCTCCCCGAGCCCTCGCGGCCGGCCGAACTCGTCGTGCGCGACGAGCCCGTCTCGCTTTTCTTCGCCGACCTCGCGCCGGTCGGGGGAGCGAAGGGTTGGGTCGCCATCGCGCTTTCGCGCGCCGACCAGCTCAAATTGCGAAACGAGATCTTGCTGTGGGTCCTCGCGCTCGCCGCCGCGCTCGCGGCGCTCGTCGCGTTCATCACCGTGCACGTCTCGAAACGCCTGACCGCGCCCATCTCGGCGCTCGTCGAGGCGGCCGAGCGGGTGCGCCAGGGCGAGTGGGTGCATCCCGTGACGGTCGACTCGCGCACGGAGCTGGGTTTCCTCGCGAGCCGCTTCAACGACATGGCTCTGTCGGTGCAGGTGACCAAGCGCACGCTCGAGTCCAAGCTCGAGGAACTCGCGCGCGCGCACGAGGAAATCACGCAGACCCAGGCGCAGCTCGTGCAGTCCGCCAAGATGTCCTCGCTCGGTCAGCTCGTCGCGGGCGTCGCCCACGAGCTCAACAACCCGATCGCTTTCATCTACTCCAACATGTCGCAGGCGCGCAGCTACCTGAAGGACCTCGAGCGCCTCGACGCGCTCCTGCGGGAGGTCGCCCCCCGACTCGACGGGGAATCGCGTCGGCGCTTCGACCACGAGCTCGCGGCCATCGAGTGGGACGAAGTCCGCCGCGACCTGGGCGAGATCGTCCAGTCCTGCCTGGAGGGCAGCATCCGCGTGAAGGACATCGTGTTGGGGCTGCGCAACTTCTCGCGCGCCGACCAGGGCGACTTCGTCGAGCTCGACCTTCGCCGCGCCCTCGAGAACACGGTCAAGCTGCTCAACGCGCAGATCAAGAACCGCGTCGAGATCGACTGGAACGTCGAAGGGCCGACTTCGCTCCGTTGCAACGAAGGCCAGATCAACCAGGTGCTCATGAATCTCGTCGCGAACGCCGTCCAGGCGATCGAAGGCAAGGGGCACGTGTCCCTGCGCGTGCGCACCGAGGAATCCGACGGCCGCAACTTCCGCGTCATCACCGTGCGCGACACGGGCCGGGGCATCGGTCCCGAGCACATCGATCGCATCTTCGATCCTTTCTTCACGACGAAGAAGGTCGGCGAAGGTACGGGCCTCGGACTATCGATCGTCTACGGGATCGTCGAGCGTCATCGCGGCACGATCCACGTGCGCAGTCAGCTTTTCGATCCGCGGACTCCGGAGGCCGAGCACGGCACGGAGTTCATCGTGCGCCTGCCCGTCGAGGGCGCCCCGGCTGGCCTCGAGCGCGCTTCCTAAGAAGGCGCGCGCCGCCTTTTCTTCTCGGCTCCGGCGCTGCATGATGGAGGGGTGGCTTCGATCCGCGTCCGGCCGGTTTTGTGCGCGCTCGTTTCGCTCCTCGCGGGCGGGCGCGCGCGCGGCGCCGAGCGTCCCCTCGAATGGCGTCCGGCCTTCGGCTCCACTTGGGCGCTGCTCGGAGCTTCCAAGGGAACGCTGAGTCCGCTCTTGCCGACCCGGCCGGAGTGGTCGCGGCGCAACCTCGCGGACGTCGGATTCTTGGGATCGAACCCGGCGCTGCTCGGGGCGCTCCCCGCCCTGCGGCCGAAGTTCGTGCCGCTCGCGCTCCGCATGGAAAGCGCCGGCAACGCGGGGGTCGCCACGACGACGCGTCCGGAAACCGTGGGGGCCGCGCTCGAAGGCCTTGAACGCGGGGGCGCGCCCCGACGCGCGAAGACCGCCGTCGACGGCTACTACCTGAGCGAGCTCTGGGGGCTCGCGATGGGCTACCGCGCCCAAAGAACTTTGCGTTGGCAGGACGACGGCTCGCTCTTGAGCGAAGACGGTCGCGATTTTCTCGCGGGTTTCGGCGCGGCGGGCGAGGTTCTCGCCGGAAGCGGCGGACGTTTGACGATGGGAGCCGGCATCAAGGCCGCCTTTCGGCAGGGCAACGAGGTCTCCGTGCCGGGGGCGGCCGCCGTGCCGGGCGTCCTGCTTTCCGCCTACGGAAACCGCTCCGCCTTCGGGCTCGGCATGGATATCGGCTTCGTCTACGACGCGCCCCGGGTGGGGGACTGGGGTTTCCAGTTCGCGGGCGCTTGGCGCGACCTGGGCAACACCTCGTTCTCGGTGGGCGGCGTGGCGTCAACGGATCGGCGCTTTCGGCCTTTTCCGAACGATCTCAACTTCGGCCTCGGCTTCAGCTCGCCAAAATTCTGGGACGGCTTCCAGGGAAGCTTCCGCGTAGAATATGGAGAGTCGGGTCGCCAGGTTTCCGCGGTGGAACGCCTCAGCGTCTCGACGGAGCTGCGGCTCCCTTGGTTGGCGAGTTTGACCGGAGGTTTTTCCGGCTCTCGTCTTTCGGGGGGAGTGGCCTTTCGCTTTCCTTACGTCGAGCTCGAGATCGGCAGCGCCGCCGAGCTTTGGGGCGAAGGCGCCGAGGCCCGCGTCTCGCGTAGTTTTATCTTCGAGCTTCGGGGCGTGATGTAAGCATCCCGTTCCCGGACTTCGGTCGGCGGAAGGAGGTGCGCGTTGAATTCGATTCGTCGGCCACGGCGCTTCCCCGTGGCGGCCAAGGCTTCGCGCTTCGCGCTGCTCATGGCGGGATGCTTGGCCGCGTTCTCGGCTCACGGGGCGCGTAAGCGTCCTTTCTACCAGGCGGGCCGCGCGCTCGCGATGGGCGATGCCTACACCGCGCATGACGTCGGCTTCGAGGCCGTCTACTACAACCCGGCCGGCGTCGCGCGCCCGGGGCCGCCCCGCTTCAAGGT